>PMHK01000029.1:0-5587 GCA_003156635.1 Acidobacteriota bacterium
AACTGATCGGAATTTGCGGCCTGCTCAAACGCGAATATCTCGACGACGTCGACCTCGGTTTCGCGCTCCTCCAAGAATTCTATGGCCAGGGCTACGCCCACGAATCCGCCGCGGCCGTAATGCACTACGCCCGAAACACGCTAGGCCTGAAGCGCATCGTAGCCACCACCAAGCCTCACAACCGCGACTCCGAAAAACTGGAAAAACTCGGCTTCACTTCGAAAAAATGATCCAAACGCCGCAAANNCTTCGGTTCACGTTGTCATCCCGACAGAGGCGCGGCCGCACTTGCCGCGCCGACGAGGGGATCTCTCTTCGATGTCAGCCCCTACCAAAACTTCCACGCCAAAACAAAAAGGCGGCAAATCTCTCGATTCGCCGCCTCAAAAAAAACACGCAAACTACGCGCGTCAGTCCCCCAAAGCCGCCGCCGAAGCCGCGCCATAAAAACTGAACCACGGCTTCGCCGCCTTCAATCGCGCATTCACATTGTTAATATTCTTCACGCCTTCGTCGTTCAACCACGCTTCCAGCGCCTTCCCACCCTGCTTGGCGTACACCGGAATTCCTTCCTTCCAGGTCGCCCGGCCGCACAACACGCCCGAAAATTCCACGCCCGAATCCGCGGCCAGTTCCAGCGTCTCCAAAAACACGTCGTTGTTCACGCCCGCCGACAAATAAATGAACGGCTTTTTCGCCGACTGCGCCGCCTTCCGGAAATATTCCTTGGCCTGATCCCGCGTGTATGCCGATTCGCCCTTGCAGGCCTTCGATCCGGCCACGAACGCCATGTTCACCGGCACTTCGACCTTCAGCACGTCCACCGCGTACTGCGGCTTGGAAAATTCTTCCATGCTTTTCGCCACGATTTCCGGCTTCTGCTTCGCGTATTCAATTCCCTTTTCGTCGCCGTTCTCCACATACCCGACAAATTCCAAAAAGAACGGAATGTCTGCCGCGATGCACTCGCCGCCAATGCGTTCCACCCAGGCGTGCTTGATGTTATTCACCTCGGGCGGATCAAACGGCGTGTAGTACAACAAAATCTTCACGCAGTCCGCGCCCACTTCCTTCAACCGCAGCGCCGACCAGATATCGAGCAAATCTGGCAAACGTCCCGGCCGCGTGTTGTCGTAACCGCTGTTCTCGTACGCCAGCAGCAATCCCGCATTCTTCGACCGCGCCTTGGCCGCGCCCAATCCATATTCCGGATCCAGCAAAATCGCGCTGGCGTGCGGCGTCAAAACCTTGGTCACAATGGTCTTGAACTCTTCCAGCATCTCCGCCGGCACATCTTTCTTATCCACGCCCTTTTCTTTGGCGATCGCGCTCTTCAGCGAGCCGCGCTGGTCCATGGCCGCCGCCGCGATCACGCCGCGCTCGTCCGACACCGCCGTCATGCCCTTCTTTTTGCCAGGAGTAATCTTCATCTATGCCTCCCCAGGATAGGAGCTGTCTTAATTCGCGCTGCATTTTAGCATGGGACCCAGCCGAAAAACGCCGCCGCCGTGGCCTCCAGCGGCGAAAACTGCACACCCAACACAAAGGGGATTACAAAGTGACGACGTGATGCTGGTTCGCGCACGCCGCCACAAATTCCAGCACCGGATTCGGTTCATGCACGCCCATCTGTGCCAGATCCGAATCGCCATTCGCTTCATCCACTAGCGCATCCGCGATCGGCCCGATCTGCGACAAACCATCCAGAAGTTCGGCGCCGTACGTCGCCAGCCAGGGCAGCGCCGACAGCGTCCGTTCCTGCAACTCGTGATGCGGGTAAATCGAATCAAAAATCATTTTCTCTTTGCGATCCAGCACGTCATTGCGCAAGCTTTCCGCTCGCCCGGCCTTGGCTTTCAACGTCGTGAATTGATGCAGGATTTTCTGCTCCGCCAATTCCAGCGAACCCGCCAGGCTCGCGTCCAGCTTCGAAATCGGCTCGCGGTACGCCGCCAGCAATTCCTGCAACGCGATCTCGTCTTTCTCGAATTTCTCCGCCAGCGCCGCCGGCAGAAATTTCTCTTCCATTCGCCGGCGCACGTGCTGCCGTCCGCGCATCACATCGCGAAAACTCAGTTCGAATTTCTTCAATATCCGGTCCATGCCCGGCTCAATCACCGTAAAACTGGCCCGCGGCAAAATCGCCGGCATGCGTCCCAGTAATTTCTGGTACACCACTTCGGCCTGGGCCATGTACGCCACTTCCGCCGGCCCACCCACATACGCCGCCGTCGGCAGCAAAGTATCCTGCACGATCGGCCGCAGCAGCACGCTGGGCGTAAACGCAACCGGCGTCGCCGCAATCGCCGCCCGCAATTCCTCCGCCGTGAACGTCGCCGAACCCGCCTGAAATTTTCCGGCGCGCGCCCGCAACGGTTCGCGAATTCCGTCCACGTTGTAGAACAGCAGCGTCGATTCCGCGGCGACCTTCACCTGCGCGTGCAATCCGCCGTTCTCCAGTTCCTTCGATCGCGTCATCAGCAAATCGCGCAGCGCGTCCGACTCCTCCAGCGCCCGCCGGTACACCGGCGCCGCCAGTTGATGCAGCTTCGCATCCAGCGGGTCGATGAACACAATCCCGCGGCCTGCCAGGAGCCGCGCCATCAATTTTCCAAACGCCGACCCGTACGTGTCGCCCGGCGTGTAGGATTCCCGCAGCGCCGCCGCCATCTTTTCCGCGTCCGGCCCTTCCAATTTCCCGATCGCGTCCCCGACCAGCGCGCTAATCCCGTCGCCCAGCAGAATTTCGCCGACCCGTCGCCCTTCGCTGCCGTGCGTCGCCGCTAATTTAAATTCCGCCAGCCCATCCCGCGTGTTCCACGCCGCGTGATTGATTTCCGCCAGGTCGTGATCTTCTGTGGCCAGCCAAAAAACCGGCACGGCATCGATACATCGCCGCGTCAATTCCGCCGCATAACTCGCCGCTGTGATCGCCTTGAACAAACTATAGGCCGGCCCGCCGAACAATCCGACCTGCTGCCCGGTCACAATCGCCACCGCGCCATTCGCCATGCGCTCCAGATTTTTTTCCGTCGCCGCCTCCGTCACTCCGCCCGGAGCAAATCGCCGGTTCTGCGTGCGCAAAACTTCCACCACGCCTTGCCGCACCGCGGGATCCAAATTCACTTTGCCCGCAGCCGCACACACGCCCTCGATGTCCGGCCGATACGCGTAGTACTTCGCCACGTGCTCGAAATCGTCCAGAAAAGCCGAATAGATCTTCGTCGTCTGCGGAATTTCACGGAAGGAAATGCAGTGCGGTTCCATCGCCAGGGTCATGACGCCCACGCCTTGCAACAGCAACAGCCGCAGCCCGCGGCGCCACTCATCACGCCCGCCAAACAACTCACCGGTTTGTGATCTCGCTCTACCAAGTGACACCCAAGGACTTGCCCGTTGGACGTTTGCCCAGCCCCAACGTCTCGCCCCGCCTCAAATTTTCAGGAATTCGCCAGCCAGTTGTTCTCTACTACTGATGCGCTGGCTGCTGCGCAAGATTCGCCAGCATCGCCTCGATTTCGTGTTTCGCGGCGAGACTCAACGGCAGCAGCGGAGGGCGCGTCGGGCCGCCATAGTACCCCTGCCGGTCCATCGCGTATTTCAGGCCGGAAAGCCCGGCCTGCGAACCAAATATTTTCGCCGGCGCCACCAGGTTTTGCGCCAATTCCTGCGCTTTTTCGCGCTGGCCCGCGCGCGCCGCCTGAAAGATCCCGACGCACAATTCCGGAAACGCGTTGGCCACCGCCAGAATCGCGCCCACCGCGCCCACTTCCAGCGACTCAAACAAAATCGTTGGCCAGCCTATCAGCGTCTGAAAAGTTTCCGGCGCAGCCTCCACATTCTGCCGCACGCCGTCCACGTCTCCGGAACTGTCCTTCATCCCCACAATATTCGGATGCTTCGCCACCCGCGCCACCAGCGTCGCCTCAATCTTGATGTGCGTATAAATCGGCACCGCATACAGCAGCACCGGAATTTTCGCCGCGTCCGCCACCCGCAAATAATGTTCCGCCAGCAGATCGTCATTCACCGCCGGCTTATAAAAACTCGGCGTGCGCACCAAAGCCGCGGCATACCCCAGTGCCGCCGCGCGGTTCGTATGCACAATCGTCTCGGCCGTCGATTCCGCGCCCGTCCCGGCAATCAGAATCTTCTCCGGCGCCGCAGCCGCCTTCACCGTTTCCCAAATTTTGTAAACTTCTTCCCACAGCAGCAAAACCGATTCGCCCGTAGACCCATTCGACGCGTACCCGGCCAACCCAGTCTTGTTGTACAACGCGACATTGCTGCGAATCCGCGCATGATCGACACTTCCATCCGCGGCAAAAGGAGTAGTAAGCGGTGCAAAAATTCCGTGTAGTTTCACGTCCGGCATTTTACCTCAAAGCCGTCCGCGCAGCACGTACGGCCACGCCGCCACAATCCATGTCAGCACCCTGGGCCGCGCCGTATCCACGAGCAACATCCAGCCATATCTAAAAAATTGTCATCCCGAAGCGCAGCGAGGAATCCGCTTTTTAGCAGCGTCACGGCAGAAACAATCGCGAAGAAAACCGAAACGAGGAATATCTTTCGTCAGGGCACGGCTTCAGCCATGCCAAAAAAGACGCCGTCGTCGCCCTACCGCTTGCGCGCTTTCTGCCCAAGCCTTCGTAACCCTCGCCACAAGCGATCCGTCATCGCGCCTTCCGTCAGCGCCCCTACGACCGCTCCGCCGACGCATTCGCCTTCCGCGCGTGCAAATCCTGCAACGCCGCCACTTCCACCTTATGCCCCGCCATCGCGCGAATCCCGCGCGCCGCCGCACTCGCCGCCGACAGCGTCGTAATGCACGGAATGTTGTAACGCACCGCCGCGCGCCGGATCGATTTCTCGTCGTAAAACGATTCCCGCCCCAGCGGCGTATTAATGACCAGATCCACCTTCGCGGTTTTAATCAGGTCCACAATATTCGGCCGCCCTTCATTCACCTTGTACACCGACTCCACTTCAATCCCCGCGCTCGCCAGCGCCGCCGCCGTCCCGCGCGTCGCCACCACCTTCAATCCCGCCGCCAGCAAATCCTGCACCACAAACGCCACATGCCGCTTGTCGTGATCGTTCACGCTCAAGAACACCGTCCCCTGCTGCGGCAACCGCTGCCCCGCCGCCAGTTGCGCCTTCGCAAACGCCAGTCCGAACGTCGACGAAATTCCCATCACCTCGCCCGTCGACCGCATCTCCGGCCCCAGAATCGTATCCACGCCGCGAAACTTGTTGAACGGAAACACCGGCGATTTCACCGCATAAAAATTCCGCACCGCCAGTTCCATCACTCCGTTGATTTTCGTGTACGGCAAATTCAAATCGCGCAATTTCCGCCCGGTCATCAACCGCGCTGCCACTTTCGCCAGCGGCACGCCGGTCGCCTTGCTCACATAAGGAATCGTCCGTGACGCCCGCGGATTCACTTCCAGCACGTACACCGTGTCGCGCTGGATCGCATACTGTACGTTCATCAGCCCGACCACGTTCAACGCGCGCGCCAGCTTCGTCGTGTATTCGCGAATCTTCTCCAGAATCGACGGCTTCAGCGTCACCGACGGCA
>PMHK01000029.1:5625-5751 GCA_003156635.1 Acidobacteriota bacterium
CCACGTCCACTTCCGTCGCATCTTCCAGGAACTGATCGATCAGAATCGGCCGCTTCGCATCCGAAAGCCCGCCAATCATGGTCGCCTGCGTCACATACTCCTCGACCGTCTTCAAATCGTAGGCGA
>PMHK01000198.1 GCA_003156635.1 Acidobacteriota bacterium
CGGCGAACACGACGGACACCTTTGTTCCCATGGAGAAATTCATGAGCGGCGGCGGGATGCTGAATCTGCAGCCGAGCACGTACCTGAGATTGTGGGAATGGCGCGAGGACAAAGTGAATCTGATCGGCGCGACGCAGGCGATCACCGTCCGCATCCGCTACGAAAAAGTGCTGCCACTGCTCACGCTGGGCACCGATCCCGTGCAGATTCGGTCGGCGACCGATCCGCTGTGATTCGCCACGGCGGCGCTGGGTTCACGAGGGGCGCGGGCGCTGGCGATCGATCTGCTGGGTACAGCGCAAACGGCGATCGAGGAATTGATTAACCGCTATATCCGGCCGGAACAAACCAAAGGGCGGCGGAGAAAGCCATACGGCTACCGGCGACGAACGATTTACTTGTAAGAAGTGGCGAGGATCTGGTTCACACCAGCGAGTGCTTAGTTACCGGCCACGATGAGCGTGCAGGTATAACCGCGCGCGCCACCTTGGGCGGAGCCTTGCACAGTGAGCGTGTAGGTTCCGGCCGGCGTGAAAGGAATCACACCTTTTGATTTGGAACTGCCGCCGCAACCCGCCACCGCGCCGACGATCAACGCCAGGGCAAAGATGGCGACTGCTGGATGTTTGCGCAAAAACGTTTCGCGCCGGCTCAGGCTGAAAATGAAAAGCGAGCAGACGGCAAGCAGCGCTAGAAAACGGACGGCAATCGAGTTCGTCGGGTGCATCGTAGGCGCGACTGTGCTTCGACTCGACGGCCCCGAACCGTTTCCGCCGCCATTCGAGCTGCCCAAAAGCAAACTCATCGGCGAAAAGCTCCGCCTCGCTGCTGGAGTTGCGGGCGGCGGCGTTTGCAAGCCTTGGGTGGTGGTGGTTTGAATCGTCATGTTGAAAGCCAACGGAGTTCCGGCGACGACGTTAACGGAGAGGGTAGGCTGCAATGGCTCCGAGACACTGGTGCCCAAAGAAAGGCCGCAGGTCGTGGGACTGCCCAAAGCCCCGGCAGGGGAGACTGGCAGATTCGACGGACAAACCAGACTGACCGGACCGCTGAAGGTGTTATCCGGAGTGATCTGCAACTGAAACGTGGCGAAATTGCCCTGCAGAATGGTGGTCTGATCGAAATTGCTGTCGGGCAAGGCAACGCACGACGTAGTCATCGAAGTCACGCAGGCAATTTGGAAGTCATCGGCGATTCCGGTGACGGCCGAAACCAGCGGCGCAGTGGCTCCGGCGTAGGTTACGGTGAACGCGGAGCAACGTGAATTGGCGGTCGCGGAAGTGACGCAGGTCGCGCCGTCGTTGGATTGAAAGGCCGGCGCGTTGGCCGTAGGCGTAAAGGCAAGGTTAAAGGCGCAGCTGGCATTGGCGGCGAGCGTGGTGCCGCACGAAGAACTGGCGATGGTGAAATCGGTGGTGTCGCCGGAGAGGAAGCTGGCGGCAACTCCGGAAATTTCGGCGGCAGTGTTGTTGGTCAGTTCAAAGGATTGAGTGGGCGAAGTGCCGCCGATCAATTGATCGCAAAATAAAGTGGCCGAATCGGTGCAGGTGCCCACGGGCGAGGTGAGCGTCACGCCAAGGGCGGCGACGCCGAGCGCATTGAAGCGCACCACGTTGCGCATTCCCTGGTTGGCGACGAAGAGATTTCCCTTGGCATCGAAGGAGATGTCGCCAGGGCTGCTGAGGCCGCGAGCCGCGAGCGTAACCTTCGCGGAAAAAGCGTCGACGCGGAGAATTTCGTCGAAGGCCGCGCCAGGATCGGCGTAGGCGATGAAAAGATTGCTGCCGCCATCGACCGCGAGGCCGGTGGGAGTGATCCGAGGGGAACTGGCGGATGAACCTTGCTGTTTGGCAGCGAAGATCGCCGCGGGATCGACGGCCAGCGTGCGAATCGCGCTAGTTTTGGTATTGATGGCGAGAATCACTCCGGTTTGCGCGGAAGAGGCGAAGACGGTGCCGCCGTCGAGCGTGACCGCGACACTGGCCGGCGCGACCATGTGCGCTAGAGTTTCGAGCTGACCGGCTTTCGGTGAAGCTCCGCCGTAAAGGACGTCGATGGCGTTTGCGCCGGAATCGGCGATGAATAAATTGCCGGCGCGATCGAGCGCGAGGCCCAGGGGTTCGGAGAGTTGGACATTTTGCGCCGGCGCCCAGCGTCCGGCGACGCTGCGAATGATTCCAGGTTCGCTGCTGTATGGCCCGGCGATCATTCGAATCGTGGCGTTGCCGGAGTCGGCGATGTAGGTGGTGCCGTCGGGCGCGATGGCGACGCCGCTGCGCATGGTGACGTCTTCGAAATTCAAGTCGAACTGCGCGGCGGTGGCTGCGCCGCCGTCGCCGATTGAACCGATTGCGCCGATGCCGGCAATCGCGGTCAGGCGATTGGCGGCGCTGGCTGCGGCGGCGACAGTTACAGTCGAGACGCCGGGAACTGAAAACGAAAAGAGTTTGTTAGGTTTGTCTACCGAGGTCAGCAACAGTTGGTCTGCCGCGCCGGCGGCGACGGACGCGGCGGCAAGTTTCGAAAGCGCTTCGTTGGGTTGAGGCGCGGCGGAAAGGGTACGCACGCCCAGGTTGGAGGCGACGATCGTCGGCGGAATTTTATTCCAGGCGACGAGAGCCGGAGCAGCGGTGGCGGATGCAAGCGTGGCGGCAGAACTCGCGCTAGTGGCCGCGGTCGAGGACGGTGAGTGACTTTGCGCGTTCGCGCTCGAACCGGGATTTTCGAGGGCGATACTGAGCGCTAGCGCGGCAAAGATGGTCACTACCAAGACACCCACAATTCTCAATCGCCGCACTCATCTCCCCCTAACGTGCACTTGGCACAGGACTTCTTAAGGTAATTCTTAAGCAATTCGGAAGCCACTTCGTAAGGCACTTCGCCAACCCACGATTTGCTGGTTCGACGCTCTTGGATTCATCTGCAGGCGTTCGGGTTGCGTCAAGGACTGAACATCATAGCAGTCATTCACGCGATGTGAAAAGGGCGAGCGGAGCATCGTCCAGGGGCAATTTGTTTACCGCGCAGTCAGATAAATTTCAGGAGGAAATATGGCGCTGGCATTTTCTTTGGTGGATACGTGGGACGACGGAAAGCGAATTCATGTGAGCGGCGCCATTGCCGCGACGGGCAACTACGCGACGGGCGGCGACACCGTAGATCTGTCGCAAGTTCCGGTGATTGCGTCGACGCAGCCGCCGATTCAAGGCACGGCGTGGATGGATGGGCGGGCCGGGTACGACTACGTTTTTATTCCCGGGGGCGGCGATGAATTCGAACAAAGTAAAAATGTTTGCGTCGGCGGGCGCGGCGCAGGCTGCTTTTCCGGAGCTGACGGCGGGGGCGTACCCCGGCGCG
>PMHK01000009.1 GCA_003156635.1 Acidobacteriota bacterium
CTGATGCTCTATTACAAGCTGCTCGGAAAAAAAGTCGCCCTCACTGCACATAATGTGAATCAAGACCGGCGCGACGCTAAAGATTCGCTGCTCAATCGACTTACGCTGCGGACTCAGTATCGGCTTTGCGATCGCATTTTCGTTCATACCCAGAAAATGAAGACCGAACTGTGCCACGATTTTGGCGTGGCGCCAAAAGCCGTCGTAGTGATCCGGCATCCTATCAATGACGCATTTCCAGATACGGAACTAACCCCGGCTGAGGCCAAACGTAAACTGGGTTTGCGCGCCGATGAAAAAGCCATACTTTTCTTCGGCAGAATCAGGCCCTACAAGGGCATCGAACACTTGCTCGCTGCTTTTCATCCGCTCGTGGCCCAGGATCGGAATTACCGGCTAATCATTTCCGGCGAACCTAAAAAAGGCTCTGAAGCGTATCGCGAACAAATCGAACAAACGGTGGAAAGAGATTTCGAGCAGGGCCAAATCATCCTCAGGATTCAATTCATTCCCGACGCAGAAATGGAGCTTTATCTCAAAGCCGCGGATGTTCTGGTTCTGCCCTACAAAGAAATCTTTCAAAGCGGGGTGCTTTTTCTGGCCTATAGCTTCGGCTTACCCGTGGTCGCGACCGATGTTGGTTCCTTTCGCGAGGAAATCGTGGAAGGCAGCACTGGCTTTCTAAGCAAGCCCGGAGATCCGGCGGAACTATCCAAGGCCATCGAGACTTATTTCGCCAGCGATCTCTATAAGAATTTGAATGTCCGGCGCCAGGTAATCAAAGACTATGCGGAGGCCAATCACTCCTGGAGTGCCGTGGCCGATCTGACCCGCAACGCCTACGCTGAAATGTTGGGGAGGGTTTCACCATGAAGCCGTTGGTATCGATTCTGATTCCTGCGTATAACGCCGAGGCGTATATCTCGGACACGCTTCGTTCGGCGATCGCTCAAACCTGGGAGAACAAAGAGATCATTGTTGTGGATGATGGATCAAAAGATAAAACATTTGCGGTCGCCCGCCAGTTTGAATCGGATCGCGTCAAAGTCGTGACCCAAGAGAATCAGGGCGCATCCGCCACTCGCAACCATGCCTTCTCCCTGAGCCAAGGCGATTACGTGCAATGGCTGGATGCGGACGACTTGATGGCTCCGGAAAAGACTTCCACGCAGATGGAAGCGGCCGAGCGAAGCGGGAGCAAGCGCACCTTGATTTCTGGCGCCTGGGCCCACTTCATGCACCGTCCCTACCGGGCGGAATTTCTTCCCAGCCCGCTGTGGGAAGATCTGCAACCCGCCGAGTGGATGACGCGCAAGATGGAACTGAACATCTACATGCAGACGGCGACCTGGCTGGTCAGTCGCGAGCTGGCTGAAGCGGCGGGTCCATGGGACACCAGGCTTCTAGGCGATGATGATGGCGAATTTTTCGATCGAGTTTTGCTGGCCAGCAACGGGACCCGATTCGTGAAGGAATCGAGAGTGTACTATCGCCAATCCGGAGCGAGTAGCCTGAGCTACATTGGCCATTCGAATCGCAAGCTCGAGGCTCAATGGCTCTCCATGCAGTTGCACATCGGCTATCTGCGGTCTCTGATTGACGATGATCGCGTACGGGCTGCCTGCGTTACCTATATCCGAAACTGGATGGGGAATTTCTATCCGGAGCGCCTCGATATCTTTCGGCAGGCGCAGGAGCTCACCAAAAGTCTTGGCGGCGAACTCAAGGTTCCCTCGCTCTCTTGGAAATATTCCTGGATCGATTCAATTTTCGGCCGGGCCCTGGCCAAGCGCGCGCAAGTCACGCTACCCATGCTCAAGTGGTCGGCCATCAAGCGTTGGGATGAAGCGCTATCTCGCGTTCAGAACCGAGACGTCGCCGACAGCCTGGGAAGATAACTGACGCATCGCGAATCTATCGCCGTAATTTTTGATTTAGCTGGCCGGGATTCTGGAGAGACTACATGATCATCACCCGCACACCGCTCCGCATTTCTTTTTTTGGCGGCGGCACGGATTATCCAGTTTGGTATCGCGAACACGGCGGCTCCGTCCTGTCGACCACCATCGACAAATCCTGTTACATCACCTCCCGGTGGTTGCCTCCTTTTTTCGAATACCATAGCCGCATCTCCTATTCGAAAGTCGAAAATGTCGGCAGCAACAGCCAGATCGAACATCCCTCCGTGCGCGCGTGTCTGGAGTTCATGGGAATCTCCGACGGAGTGGAAGTGCATCACGTCGCCGACTTGCCCGCGCGTACCGGCTTGGGCACCAGTTCCGCCTTCACCGTCGGACTACTTTTGGGCTTGTATGCGCTGAAGAACCAAATGCGCGATAAGCACGCGCTCACCACTGAAGCGATACACGTCGAACGGGATCTACTCCAGGAGGCGGTGGGCGCCCAAGATCAAGCCAGCTGTGCCCACGGCGGCTTCAATCGCATCAACTTTCACACCAACGATGCGATCGAAGTGAAGCGCATTTTGGCGGCTCCAAGCCGGCTGGCCGATTTGCAGAATCATTTGGCGCTCTATTTCACGGGCTTTGCGCGTACTGCCTCTGAAATCGCCAAGGAACAGCTCAAGGAGACGCCCAATCGTCAGAAAGAGCTGACCGAAATGATGCAAATGGTCGACGAGGCGGAAACCATCGTCACCGATTCCAGACGCTCTCTCAACGAATTTGGCAAACTACTGCACCAGAGCTGGCAGATCAAGCGCTCGCTGACCCAACGGATCTCCAATTCGAATATCGACGAGATTTACGAGGCCGGACTCAGCGCCGGCGCGCTTGGCGGGAAGCTTCTGGGTGCCGGTGGCGGAGGCTTCATGCTGTTTTTCGTTCCGCCCGAACGTAAGGAAGCATTGCGAATGCGTCTGAAAAATCTATTGTGTGTCCCGTTCGCTTTTTCCGATCGAGGCAGCGACGTCGTCGTCTACGAGCCGGAAGTGATGTACGACAAATCGCTAGCGAGCGACCGTTCCGAAATATATGCCCAACGTACCTGACGCGATCGTACTCTGCGGCGGCGCCGGCCTCCGTCTGCGCAGCGTCACCGGAGACGCTCCCAAATCCTTGGCTAGCATTGGGGGAAGGCCGTTTCTCGAAATCCTGATGAGCCAATTGCGTCGACACGGGTTCCGAAGCGTCATTCTGGCCGTGGGCTATCA
>PMHK01000033.1:0-5063 GCA_003156635.1 Acidobacteriota bacterium
GCATCACGTCTTCCGCATCTTCTTTGTTCTGCGTGATGTTCTGGGCCAGGCGGAAAATCTTGCGCTCGTAGCGCCCCACCAGCGTCTCAAACGCAGTGATGTCCCCACCCTTCGCGGCGGCGACCAGCGATCCTTCGTCGTCCTTCACCACCGTAGACGGCAGTGGCGTACGCGGCTGCGGATTGACCTTAGATGAACTCATGAATGTGATTTGCACCTAAAAGGTTAGCACAACTTGCGCCCGAAATACTCAACCCCGCCGGGCGCTCATACTGGTCGGTCAAATGCAGTCATGATGCCAGTAACGAGATGGGATGTGGTTAAAGACTAGCCAGACTGGCCAATAAAGCGCTAGCGGTGCTCCGATCAGAATCCAAAGAGCCTTCTTACGAAAAATAACAACCGAACAGACCCGTTTCTTTCACATTTCCTCCCATTTTTCCGGAACCGGCGGAGTCCGCACTTCTTATCTGCCGATTACTATAAATCGATTCGCGACGATTACAGAAACCCACAGGTCCAGACACCTTGCGGATTACCCGAATGCTGGCAGATAATCGCGGAAGCGCATAGTACGCGCAACACCCCTGCAACCCATGACCGCTGAGCCCATCGCCGAAAAGCCGGAACTTCTCCACGTCAGGGTAGACGGTTGGGTCGGAAGTCTCACCGAATATTTTCCAGTCAGCTCGTAAAAGGACGGAATGCGCACACTGCCGGATTATCTTCGCAAGGGCATGAAAATGATTCTGATCGGCTCGAATCCGGGCGATCGCGCCGCTCGAGTCGGCCATTATTACGCCGGCCGCGGCAATCAATTTTGGCCCATTATGTATGAATCCGGAGTCATTCCCGAGCCTCTAAGTTATGAGGACGATCGCCGCATCCTGGAATTCGGCATTGGCATGACCGATCTGGTCAAACGTCCCACGCGCACGCCGGAAGAAATCGAGCGCCAGGAATTCGCCGAAGGCCGCGTCCTATTGGCCCAAAAATTGGAAGAAATGCGGCCCCGCGTCGTGGCCTTCAATGGGAAAATGGTCTACGAGAAATTTACCGGCCGCACTTCCTGCAAGCTGGGCCTGCAGAAAGAAAAACTCTACGGGGCCAGCGTGTTTGTGCTGCCTTCCACCGCCGGGCTGAAAGGCGGCAGCGAGCTCGCCGTAAAAAAACGTTACTTCAAGAAACTTGGGCTGCTATTGAAGAGTCTTAAAGATTAGGAGTATTCCATGGGCGCCACGCAACAACCGTCACCATCGCCATCATCGAAACCCGAAGCGGATAAGCTGGTCCTCTACGAGAAAGACGGCTCGATCGCTACCATTCGGCTCAATCGTCCGGACAAGCTGAACGCCTTGAACCCCGCCATGGGCGATCAACTGGTGCACGCCGTTCTGGCCGCGGCCGAAGACCGGGAAGTCCACTGCGTGGTCATCACCGGCAATGGGCGCGCCTTCTGTGCCGGCGGCGATATCGAATTTCTGCGCGACGCGCGCAAACGAAAAGCCACCGCCGAACTGGAAAGGTTAGTCCTGTCCGGCAAGGAAGTCGCCCGCGCCATCGCCATTATGCCCAAGCTGATCCTCGCCGCCGTGAACGGTCCAGCCGCCGGTGGCGGCATGAATCTGGCGCTGGCCTGCGATCTGCGCATCTGTTCCGATCAGGCCAAATTCGCCGAATCGTTTTCGCAAATCGGACTGTTTCCGGATTACGGCGGAACTTATTTTTTGCCCAGGATTGTCGGCCCCGCCCGCGCCGCCGAATTGTTTTACACCGCGCAGATGCTTTCGGCCGATGACGCCCTGAAACTCGGTATCGTCAGCCGCGTGATTCCACAGGACCAATTCGAGGCTGAAACCAAAAAGCTCGCCGAGACGCTGGCGGGCGGTGCCGGTGTAGCGCAACGTGCCGTGAAACATCGCATGGTCAGCGAAGACCAGAAAACACTCGAAGCCGCGCTCGACGAAGAAGTCCGCATGCAAAAATACGCCTTCGAATCCGAAGACTGCCTCGAGGGCCTGAACGCCTTCGCTGAAAAGCGCAAACCGAATTTCAAGGGCCACTAAAAAACTCTATAGATGCGGAGCGTTGCGGCACTACGACCGAATCTGATCTGCGATATCTTGGCGAATCTCATTTGACTCATCGCTCCGAAACTGACATCACCGCGCGTCCCTACACCTTCAGCGAACTTATGGTCGCGGCCGCCGCGCGCGAAATTCGCGATGGCGAAGTGGTCTTCGTGGGGATGCGCCTGCCCATGCTGGCCTTCCTGGTGGCGCGGCGAACCCATTCTCCCCGCGCCGTCGGACTTTTTGAAAACGGAATTATTCGCGAAACGCCCTCGACCCAGCTGCTCTACACCATGGGCGACCCGCCGAATATCTTCGAAGCGACCCAATGCGGCCAAATGCTCGAGGTGATGGGCCTGCTCCAACAAGGCCGCGTCAACGTCGGCTTTCTCGGCGCGGCGGAAATCGATCGCTTCGGCAACCTGAACACCACCTGGGGCCACCGCAATAAAGAAATGCAGCGCCTGCCCGGCTCCGGCGGCGCTTGCGACATCGCCGGTCTGGCGCGCCGCACCGTCGTTCTGCTCGCTCACGATCGTGGACGCCTTGTCGACCGCGTCGGCCACATTACTTCGCCGGGCTTTGGCACCGGCGGAAATTGGCGGCGTTCGCACGGCCTCCCTCCCGCTTCCGGGCCTTCCGCCGTGATTACCACACTCGGCGTGCTGCGTTTTGGCCACGATGGCGAAGCGTTTTTGTCCTCCGTGCATCCGGGCGTCAGCGTCGAAGAAGTCCTCGCCAATACCGGATGGACGCTGCGCGTCGCTGACGAGCTGATCGAAACCAAACCGCCCACCGATGCCGAGCTGGACGTCATGCGCGAACTGGATCCCCATCATTTCTGGACCCGATGAGATGCGTGCCGAATCAAAACTAATGTCGATGCGCGACGCCATCGCGCAGCACGTGCCTTCCGGCTCGATGGTGCTGATGGGCGCGCAGCTCGAGCAGATGATTCCGTTCGCCGCCGGGCACGAACTGATTCGTCAGGGCTGCCGCGACCTGACCCTGGTTGGCCCCATTTCCGATATTCTTTTCGATCAAATGATCGGCGCGGGATGCGTCTCGCGGGTGCTGGCCGCCTGGGTCGGCAATGTTTCGGCGGGAGTCGGCTATTGTTACCGGCGTGCCACCGAACGCAATATTCCGCGTCGCCTGGAAGTCGTCGACTATTCGAATTTCACCATCGCGCTGGCGTTGCATGCGGGCGCCATGGGCGTTCCATTCATGCCCAGTTACGCCACGCTGGGCAGCGACCTGCTGAAGAAAAACGGCAACCTGCGCGAGTTCGCTTCGCCGGTCAGCGAAGAGACTCTGGTCGCGGTGCGCGCGCTGCGTCCCGATGTCGCGATCCTGCACGTGCAGCGCGCCGACGCGCAGGGCAACGCCCATCTGTGGGGCAGCCTGGGCGTCGCGGTAGATGGCGCCCGCGCCTCGCGCAAAATAATTATCGTGGCCGAAGAAATCGTCGAGCCCGGTATCATTTCTTCCGACCCCAACCGCACGTTGGTGCCGGGGTTCCTCGTTTCCGCCGTGGTTCACGAACCGGGAGGCGCGCACCCGTCACCGGTGCAGGGATACGCGGCCCGCGATCACGCCTTTTTCGAGGAATATCACGAACGCTCGCGCCGCATCGAAGATTTCGAGGACTGGCTGTCACAATGGGTCTTGCACTTGCCCGATCGCCGTGAATATTGGAAACAACTCGGCCCAGCGCGAACCGAAGCGCTGGCCGTAAAGCATCACGCTTTTTCCGCTCCCGCGGACTTTGGATACTGATGACCGACGACTTGATGGCCAACATTGAAATTACGCCCAGCGAGACCAAAGAACTCCTCGCACGCGAAAAAGAAGTGTTATTCCTCGATGTACGCGAGCAATGGGAATACGACACATCGCATATTGATGGCTCGGTCTTGATTCCCATGCGCGAAATTCCCGGAAACCTGCAGCGCATCGAAAATTCCGACCAGATCGTGGTCTTCTGCCATCACGGAATGCGCAGCCTCGACGTCGCCGCCTGGCTGCGCACGCAAGGCGTCGAAGGCGCGCGCTCCATGGCCGGCGGCATCGACCGCTGGTCCACCGAAATCGATCCAAAAGTTCCGAGGTATTGAGGCGCGCTATGACTGCAACCAAGAAAAAATCAGCAGGGAAGTCGAGGAAATCGCCGGCCTCTTCTGCCGCGAAAAAGAATCGCCGCAGCGTGGAGTTTCTGCAAAAGCCGACCTGCACCAGCTGCCGAAACGCCCGCGCCTATATGGAAAAATGCGGCTTCGACCTGCGCCTCCGCGACATCGGCAAAGAGCGCCTGCGCTCCGAAGAAATCGAAAATCTAATCGGCGATCGCGACTACCGCCAGTTCCTAAACACTCGCAACGAACTCTACCGCCGCAATAACATGAAGGAAAATCCACCGACGCGCGCCCAAGCCGTCAAAATGATTGCCGCCGAGCCCAACCTGATCCGCCGCCCCATCATCATCGCCGGCAAAAAAATGATCCTGGGATTCGATCAAGAAAGCATCGACGAACTGTAAGATGCCCAATCACCGAGCCCTAAGCGACGGCTACCTGTAGCGGCCGCCTGCAGGCGGGCATCGGTGTAAAACAAACGCCGGGCTACTCCGGTCGCTACGGCGAAAAGACCACGGGGTTTTTCAATCGCAACCATGGAAATCAAAACAATCGGAGTAATCGGCGCCGGACCATCGGGTCGCANNCGCCATCGCTTATCTCTCCGCGCTGGCAGGCTACCGAACCATCCTCGAAGCCGTCTCCCAGGAATTCCTCGAAGATGGACTCACCTCCATCCGGCAGCTCTTGGATGACGGCGTGAAAAAAAGCTCCGTAACCCCGCAGCAGAAAATCCAAGCTTTAGCGAATCTGTCCACGTCCCGCTCCATCGAAGACGTTTGCCGCGAAGCCGACCTGCTGATCGAAGCCGCCCCGGAAGAAATGGAAGTAAAACTCGAAATCTTCACCCTCTTCG
>PMHK01000033.1:5087-32357 GCA_003156635.1 Acidobacteriota bacterium
GGCTTCGGGTCAGTTGGAAATAATTCGGACGGCCGAAACTTCGGACGCTACGGTCGAGGCGTGCAGAGAAGTGGGGAAACGAATGGGTAGGGAACTGGTCGTCAGAGGGATCTAAACCCGCGCGTAGCTCTTAAATTCCGGGCGCGGGCTCGTGCTTTTTCAGCACCGGCTTGTTCGAATCTTCCGCGGGCGCGCTAGCCGCCGGAGCGCCAGCTGCCGGCGCCGGAGCAGCACTCGCGCCAGTGGCCGCAGCCGGAGCAGCCTGGGAATCGTCGCCGTTATAAGCCTTCTGGATGTACCGCGCCACTTCCTGCTGCGCACCGGCCGTGTCGTCGCCCAAATGCTGCGCCAGGCTGTACTCATTGATGGCCCGTTCACGTTGGCCCAGCAAATCGTAAATTTTCCCGATGTAAATGTGGCTCCAGACTTCGGTCCACTTGGGATCCAGGTCGCCGCCCAACGCCGCGCGAAACGCATTTGCCGCGGCCTGATAATTCTTCTGGTAGAACATCGCCTCCGCCAGGCGGAAATGCGCCAGCGAATTGCTCGGCTGCGTGTCCAACGCCTTCTGATATTCCTGGATCGCCTCGTAATATTTGCCTTGCTCCGCGAATCCTTCTCCGCGCGCAATCAGCGCATGCACCCGCAACCGCGGGCTCGATTTCAACAAATTATTATTGGGGTCGATGATCACGCCATTCGGCTTCGGCCGCCCGAACGTTTCCACTTCGAACGATTGGGTCGTCCCCGTAATCAGAATTTTCTTCGTTTCCGGATTTCCCTCCGTATCGATTCGAATTTCCACCGGCATCCGGAACGTATCGAGGTCCTGGTGAATCTTGCCCACCACCTTGAAGCCCTTCCGCGTGCGATACACGATGTATTCGAGCTTGAACTCCGGAACCCCGGTCGAATTCAGCCATTGTGAGAAAAACGAAACCAGATTCACGGGCGGCTGGCCCTTCACCGGCGGCGGAATCTTGGTCATCGCCATCCGTTCGAAATCGTTCAAATTCGCGTTCTTGCCTTCGTATCGCTTGTAGAACTCGCGGATTAGTGAATTGAACGCATCGTCGCCGAGCTGCGTGCGCAGCATGTGAAAAACGAGTGCGCCCTTATCCGCCACGATCGATCGGTATTCATTGGAAAAAGTCTCGAGCCGCGCGGCCTGCGAGATCGGCGCCGTATCCTCGTACATCAACGCGCCCACGGCGAAATCTTCGAGCGCCTTGTGTAAACCCGCCGCGCCATCGGCCTGCTCGGCGTACATCGCCTCCGCGTAACGCGACAAACCGTCGGTCAGCCAGGTGTCCGACGCACTCGAGGGCAGCACGCGATCGCCCCACCATTGCTCCGCGGCCAATTGCGACAGCAGCCGTTCGTTTACTCTCTGGGTCCACTGCCGCGCGCTGATCAGCATTAATCCCGGCGCCGCATAACCTGGCACCGTCCCATCCGGAAGCTGGGCAATCGTCAGGGGATCGTACTCCTTCAGATCCAGCGGCCCGAAAGCCTCCGAAAAATAACTGACGATGTGCGAAAGGGAAGTGGCGTAGGAGTTCGCCGTATTGGCCTGCACCGGAGGAGTGAATACCGAAACATTAAATCCTTCCACTTGTTGCGGCGAAAGCTGCAGTGCGCCGGCCACAAAACTGCCCACCGGCGCCGGATGGTCACAATGAAAAACGTACGTCGCCTGCCCCGGCGCTCCCTTCCCGATTCCCGGAGCCATGGTCGGCGGATCGGCCTTGCCCGTACCCACCACCGCAAAACTGTCCGGTGCCGTAATCTTGAACGTCCCGGTGTAGCGGTTGGTCGGATAATTGGTCAGCGGAAACCAGCGCGCCGGCAACAGCAGATACGCCGAAGTCTTATCCACCGACGCGAATCGCACGCCTTTCGTGGGGCTGTCGTCTTCGCTCGAAATCGGCCCGGTATAATTGAACACCAGCGAAACGGTTTTGCCCGGCGCCACTGCTTCCGGCAAGCCAATGGTGAGCCGCGTCGGCAGGGTCGTGTCCCGCTCGAATTCCAATGTTTTTCCGCCCGGCACGTTCACCGAATTGATCTTCAAATCCTGGTGCAACTCCACCACCACCGTCCGCGATACTTGCTGGGCCACAAACTCCACTTTGGCCAGGCCCGAGATGGTCTGATCGTCGGGATGCAGCAACACCTCCACTTCGTAATTGGTCGCGCGGAAGGGAAATCCTTGGGACGGCGCCTGGGCCGGCAGGCTCGCCGGAACGAGCAGCGCGAGAAAAAACGCCGCGTTCAGCGCGGCGAACGCGCTAACTCTCCTGCGGCCTGGGTCCGGGATAAATTTGAACAAGGGAAAATACCTCACTGGCGTAGCGGGCGGCTCTACTACCTCAGATACAGAAAAGCCGCGGACAGTTGCCCCACAAAAAGGTTACAACATCCCCGCGAAAATGTCCGCTGCGCGCTCAATCGCGCCGCCCGGCCCCAGCTTGGCCCGCACTTCCGCCAGGCCCGCCTTCACTTCATCGCAGGCTGCGTCGGAGTCCAGGATCCGCCGGACTTCTTTCTCTACCGCCGCCGGCGTGAATTTATCCTGAATCAATTCCGGCACGATCGGCCGGCCTCCGATCAGATTCACCATGCCGATGAACGGCGTCCGGATCATCCGCCGCAAAATTGCCGCGGTGACCCGCGCCACGTGATAGACCACTACCATGGGCGTTCCCAGCAGGGCCGCTTCAATCGTCGCCGTTCCGCTGGCCACGATCGCGCAGTCGGCCGCGGCCAGCGCGTTGTACGTCTCGCCTTCGACCCTGGTGATTTTCACCTTGGGCTGAGCATATTGCAGAAATAATTCCGGCGTCAGGCCGTGCGCCGTCGCATGCACGAACTGCACATTGCCCGGCTGGGCTAGCCGCTCGCATGCGGCAATGATCCGCCCATAGTTCTGCGCGATTTCGCTAGGCCGGCTTCCAGGCAGAATAGTCACGATGGGTAGCGAAGCATCCAAACCATGTCGCGCAGCGAATTCCTCTCGTGACATCGTGGGACGAACCGTATCCACCAGCGGGTGCCCGACGAAATCCACCGGCACGCCGGCATCCCGGTAAATCTGCTCCTCGAACGGAAAGATAACCACCATCCGGTTGACCAGGCGCTTCACCACCCGAATGCGCCGCGGCCGCCACGCCCAAATTTGTGGCCCGATAAAATATCCCACCGGCACGCCGATCTGTTTCATCCGCCGCGCCACGCCCAGATGCGTGCCCGGCGAATCCACCAGCACCGCCAGTTGCGCGTTCCGGGCCTTGGCTTCGCGCTTCAGCCGGTTCTGCACCCCAATCACCGTGGGAATTTTGTGCAAAACTTCGGTGATGCCCACCACCGCGACTTCGTGATAGTCCGCGACCAACTCCACACCCGCCGCGTTCATGCGCGGGCCTCCCATGCCGAAAATCGGCAGGTTCGAGTGCTTCGTAGTCGCACGGGCCTGCAGCGCGGTGGCCAGCCGAGCGGCGTACATATCGCTCGACGCTTCGCCGGCCGAAAGTAGGATCGGACGCTCACTCATGCGACGCCATGATCTTCGAGGCTCGCCAAATACCAAAGGGAATTTCTTCGGAGGTCAGGGTCGGAAGGAAGCAACGGACCGGGCGTTTTTCGCGCCCACCGTTCAATCATTCGCGGACATCGGTTGGGAAAATCCGGCCGGCGCCGCGCCGGGCACAGCAACGGCAAATTCCTGCTCCTTGTATTGCAGTTGGTACAACCGGTAATAGATTCCGCGCAGCGCGAGCAGTTCCTGGTGCGAGCCTTGCTCCCGCAACCGGCCTTTGTGGAACACTAGAATCTGGTGCGCGTGCTGAATCGTGCTCAGCCGGTGCGCGATAACCACCGCCGTGCGTCCTTTCAGCAGCCGGTCCAGCGCTTCGCGAATCATCAACTCGGTTTTGGTGTCGACGCTGGATGTCGCTTCGTCCAAGATCAAGAATGTCGGATCGTGCGCCAGGGCCCGCGCAAAACTCACCAGCTGCCGCTGGCCCACCGAAAGGGTTGACCCGCGTTCGGTAACCGGAGTGTCCACGCCCAGCGGCTGCGACGCCACGTAGGGTCCAAGTCCGACTTCGCGCAAAGCCTCTTCGGTATCCGCCCGGTCGATGGTCGGCGTGCCCAGCTTGACGTTCGATTCCAGCGTGCCGGTAAAAAGAAATGGATCCTGCAGCACGATCCCGAAAAGTCGCCGCAAATCATGCATCTCGAGTTGGCGGATATCGATGCCATCCAGCAGAATTTCGCCGCGCTGAATATCGTAAAAACGCAGCAACAGCTGAATGATCGTCGTCTTTCCCGCGCCGGTATGCCCCACGATCGCCAACGTCTGCCCCGGCTCTACGCGAAACGATACATCGCGCAAAATCCAGTCTTTCTCTTCGGGCGTCGAGCCGCCGTGATAGGCAAACCAGACCTTGCGGAATTCGATCTCGCCTCGCGGCGTCTCGATGGTGCGCACCTGCGCCGGAGACGTGATCGTCACCGGCTCATCCAGCAGCCGGAAAATTCTTTCCGAAGCCGCCATGGCACTCTGCAAAATATTGAATTTCTCGCTCAAATCCTGAATCGGCCGAAAGAACCGCTGCGCGTAGATCATGAAAGATATCAATACGCCAATTTTTAGCGAGCCGGAGATGATGCGCGTGCCACCAACCCAGGAAAGCAACGCAATCCCGGACATGCTCAGGAATTCAACTCCTGGATAGAAAAACGAAAATGCGTCGATCGCGTCCTTGTACGCGATCATGTGCGTCCGATTCAGCTCTTCGAATCGCTTCCGCGATTTCTTTTCACGGTTGAAAAGCTGCACGATCGCCATGCCGCTGACATGTTCCTGCAGATACGCGTTAATCGCCGCGATCGCCGTACGAATTCGCCGGTTGGCGTCCCGCACCTTGTTACGAAAAATGTAGGTCAGCAAGACCATGAAGGGCAGCGGTGAAAGCGTGGCGAAAGCCAGGGGGCGGTTCCAGTTGATCAGCACGATCGCCAGGGTGATCAGCAGGAAAAAATCGTTCAGCATCGCTACCACGCCCGATGCGAATAGATCGTTCAAGGCGTCGACGTCGGTAGTCGACCGCGTCACCAGCCGGCCGATCGGAGTGCGATCGAAGAAACTCATCGGCAACCGCTGCAAGTGCGAGAAAATCTCTCGGCGCAGGTCGTACATCGTTTTCTGGCCGACCCACTGCATAATGCGCACCTGCACGTATTGCAGACCAAAACTGGCCAGAATGGATCCGGCATAGGCCAGCGCCACCCACACCAGGCCAGCGATTGCCAGCTTCCGCGTAATTTCTCCGCCAAATCCGGGAACGATGTATTTATCGATTCCGACGTGAAACAGAAACGGTCCCAGAACTTCCAGCGCGGTAATTCCCAACGTGAACGACAGCGCCGCCACCACCTGCAGCCGGTAAGGGCGCAGATATTGCATCAGCCGGTGCGTCAGCTGCGAGTCGTACAGCTTGCCGAGTTTCTCTTCTTCGCGGAAATCGCTCATTCGCGGGCCAGCTCTTCTTCCAGCATTTGTTTCTGATTCAAATCCGCGTAATACCCGCCCAGCGCCAGCAGTTCATCGTGCGTGCCGCGCTCGATAATCCGCCCTTCGCGCAGCACGATGATCTGGTCCGCGTTTTTTACGGTGGAAACGCGATGCGAAATCAATATCGACGTGCGCTGGCTCATCACGTCCCGCAAGCGGCGCAGGATACGCTCTTCGGTGTCGGTATCGACGCTCGAAAGCGCGTCGTCCAGTATCAGGATCTTCGGTTGCCGCAAAATCGCTCGCGCGATCGAGGTGCGCTGTTTCTGCCCGCCGGAAAGCGTGATTCCGCGCTCGCCCACCATGGTTTCGTATTGGTGTGGAAAACTCTGAATCTCGCCCGACAGGCTGGCAATTTCCGCCGCCTCCAAAACGCCTTCCTCGACTGTATCGGTCACTCCGAAAGCGATGTTTTCGCGCAACGTATCGCTGAACAGGAATGTATCCTGCGGAACGAATCCAATCGCTTCTCTCAACTCCGCCAGCGAATACTCCCGAATCGAGCGGCCATCCAAATACAAAGTTCGGGCCGGCGCTTCCCACAGCCGCGCAATCAACGCCGCTAAAGTCGACTTGCCGCTGCCCGTCGGACCCACCACCGCCAGCGTCGAACCCGCCGGAACCAACAGATTTATGTCGTGCAGCACTGGTCCGCCGCGCGAACCCTCGGTAACCCCGGAAGAAGTCGGGTACGTAAACGTTAGATCGCGAAATTCAATTTCGCCGTGAATCCTCGAGGCCGAGCTTGCGGCCAAGGCGGCCGGCGCATTGGTGCGGCGCGCAGGCGTCGCTTCCGCGACGCCGTCCAACCCGTCGCGAATCCCCGCCTGCGAATTCAAAATGTAATTCAGCCGCCCCATCGACGCCGCGCCGCGCTGGAAAATATTGGTCACCCAGCCCAGCGCGATCATCGGAAACACCAGCTGGCCCAGGAACCAGTAGAACGCCCACATGGTCCCGACCGTGAAGCGATGATCGATCACGTCCGTGCCGCCCTTGCCCAGCAAAATGACGAAAGTAACTCCAATCAGCGCGGTCAGGAACGGGAAGAACAAACTCCAGGTGGCGATCAGCTTGATGTTCTGGTCCACATAATCGCGGTTGGCTTTGTCGAACGCCTCAATTTCCGGCTGTTCCTGCGCATACGCGCGAATCACCCGCACGCCGGTCAGATTCTCCTGGGCCCGCGTCGAAAGCGCGCCCAAGGCCGCCTGGATCTGCTCCGACAGCCGGTGAATCGTTTCGCCAAAATAGCGCACCGCGAACGCCACCACCGGAACCGGCAGCAGCACCCACAACGTAAGGCTCGGCGACAGCCGGAACATGAAAAAGATCGCGACCACCATGGTCACGATGGTGGTCGCGCTGTACATGATCCCCGGGCCCAGCACCATGCGCACGGCGTTCAGATCGTTCGTCGCCCGCGACATCAAATCGCCAGTGCGGTTCCGCACGTAAAATTCCGGGTCCATCGCCAGAAAGCGGTCGAACAGGTCGTTCCTTAAATCGAATTCGATCTCGCGCGACACCCCAATCAGAATCCAGCGCGACCAGAACGAGAAAAATCCTTTCACCGCCATGATGGCGATCAGGATGATGCAATATTTCCCCAGGGCCGTCCGGCTCAGCGGTGCATAAAACGAAAAAAGCGGCGCCAGCACAGCCCGCGCCGATCCCTGCAAGGTCGCGAGCGTCTGTGGCGAGCCGGTCAGGCAATCGGTAATCGCTCCAATCACCAGCTGGGGCAGCGCGCCCACCAGACCCGTCAAGGTGTTCGTAAACAAGCCCAGCGCGGTCATCGCCTTGTAGCGCCTTACGTACGGAATCAGCGTCTTGAGCTGGTCCCAGCCCGAAGGCTTCTTAACCTTCACGGCGGACGCGGCTGCGGCAGGTTGGGCGATGGCGCTCATAGACGGACTTGGGACTCTGGTGTTTCCAGTGCGGGCAATTCCCCCAGAAAATTTTCGAACGTGCGATCCATGGATTGATACCGCTTCGCTTTCGCGTTCCAGCGAACTTCCACCGGCACCGCGTACCCGCCTTTCGGCGCCTGCAGCGGCGTGAAGTACAGCAATAAGCCCTTATCCGGATCCTGCTCGGCCTGCATCCGCCAGCCGTTCACCGGCGCCAGCGGCGTCCCGCCCAAAAATCCCTTGGGATTTTCCAGATGCTCGTCGCACCGCAAAATTTCTTTCCAGGAAGTGCCGTTTTTTTCCAAAACCACTGCGCGGGTGATCACGTTCCCGCGCGGCACGCCCGGAGGCAGCGCCTTAATCTTGTTCACCGCCAGGATCTGCTGCGCGCCGCTCTTCGACAGGTCGCCAAACAGCAGTACGTCCGTCTCCGCGCCCAGCGATTTTTCCGCCGCCTTCTGCATCTCGTCCGGCACCGCCGGGGTTGCCGGCGCCGTCGAGCTGGAAGCCGGAGCGGCTGCGCCGTCCGGTTTGGCCGGCGAAGTTGAGGACAACGATGAGGCGGGCGCTTTTTCGCCGCACGCCGCAATACCGAACGCTAAGATGGCCACTGCGCTAAGCCCGAAGATTTTTTTCATGAAGTCCGATTCTATCGCGTCACTACCCTTCACGGAAGCACTCTGCATCAGGCCGCCGTCGTACCTGCGGGCCTAATGCGCAGCCAGAATCTCTTCCAGCCGCGCCTCGAAATTCTCCTCGCCTTCCGACCACAGCCTCAGCTTGGCTACCGGCAGCGCGTCTTCCATCTTGCGCACCCACGCGAACAGGCTCTTGATGTTGTCCCGCATCTTTTCCTGGTACATCTGTAGATTCGCTGGCTTGGCCATGGATTCCAGAAACTGCGCCTCTTCCGGACTTTCCGGCCGCCGCGCAATCTGCCGGATGCCCAGCAGCCCGCCATGCCCGGTAAAAAGGTGCTCGAAACCGAAATTCACCTCGAAGTGGCCATCCACCTTCCAGATCCCCTCGGCGTACAGCTCTCCATTGCAGACCAGTTCGATCGGTTGCGGCACTTGCTGCCATTTCGCCGGCTCGCCCTCAAACACCCACAAATCCCAGTTCGCCCGCACCGCATACCGGCTGTCGCTGTTCAAATGGTCTGTCGACAACTGCACGATGCTCGCCGCGTCCAGCGGCATCGCCCGCAGATCCTGTTCCAGCACTGGCGATTCGCCCGGTTCCAGCGCTTGAATCTCCAGGTAAGTAAACCCCGGCCGCTTCGGCGAGTAGGGAACCGTCGCCAAAAACTTGCCGAACTCCTCGAGCATCGATTCTTCGGGAAATTCCTTCAGCCAAATACTCAAATAAGCCTGATTTGCCATACCTCGATTATAACGGGTGAGGCGACATTGATGTCACGCTTGCGTGAAAGAGAAGCGCCAGCGCTTCTGTGGGGCCAAGCCGAAACCGGAAGGGAACCGCTACTTTTTGTGCAACGTGGGAGGCAAATCGTCGTCGGCATCGTCCGCGCTCATATCGTCTGAAATCCCCAACAAGCGCGATTTCAAAGTGTCGCCCATACCCGCCAAAACCTCCGAGCACGTATCCCGCAGCCGCTTTTCCGCCGCCTTGGCAATCGTATCCAAAACCGTCTGCGAATGTTGCCCCAAGGTCGTCGCCGACGCCAGCAGCCACGAATTCGAAGCATTCTCCAGCCGCACCTTGTACGCTTCGATCGATTCGTCCGTCGATTTTTTCAGCCGCTCCATCCATTCTTTCTTTTCCGCTTCGCGCTTCGCGTCCCACTGTTCCATCATCGGAATCAGCTGCGATTGCAAATGCACGCTGGCCTGCTCGACGCTCTCCATCATCCGCGTGTCGATGTGCTTCTGGAATTCGGCGAGCGACCCTTCGCGGTTGAATTCCATATCCGACCGCGCCTTCTCCAGCGCCTCCCGCGACGCGCGTTCGAACCGCTGCAAGGATTCGGCCGTAACCCGGTGCACCTGATCGCTGAAACTCGCCGTAACCATCTGCGCGTTTTCGGTCATCTTGTCGCGCTCGCGGCTAGAAATTTCCTTGGCCGCGTCGTCGATCTGCGCGCTGCTGTGCTCCACGTAGGTCCGGCCGTAATGGTCCAGCTCCGCCGCCAGCAGGCTCGAAACCTCCGCCGCGCGATCGCGCAACGCCGTGCTCGATTGCTCCACCACCTTCTCGAGCGACGACTGCATGGTGGTCTGCGCTTTTTTCTGATACCAGTCCGAAGCCTTCAGCAGCGCGTCGTACGTCGCATGCTGCGTTTCGGTGGCCCGCTGTTGGAATTCCTCTTCAATTTTCGCTACCGTCGCCCGGCTCGCTTGCTCCATCTCGCCCGGGACCTTGGCCGCTTCGGTACGCAACCGCGCCAGCGTATCCTGCACCACCTGCTCGGAAGTCTGCTGCGCGCTCTCGCGAATCGTGTCCTGCAGCTGGTCGGTGCGGTCGGTCGCGACCTTGATTTGTTCCAGCACTTCGTTTTGCAGTTGCGCCACCGACATCGACGTCTGCTCGATCTGCTCGCGCACCCGCGTCTGCATCTGCTCCACTTGTTCCGACGCGTCCGCAATTCGGCCCTGCACATTCTGCTGCACGTTCGCCAGCTGGTCCGTGGCCTGTTGGATCTGCTCGTGAATGTGTGATTGCGCGCGTCCGGCCTGCTGCTCCGCAAACCGCAAATCGGCGATCGCGCGCTGCACGCTATCCAGCTGCGGGGTCAGTTTTTCTTCCAGCTCGATCGAAACCCGCTGCAAAACCTTCTGCGTCGATTGCTCCAGCGCCGGCTCGATCAGTTGAGCGCGCTCGGCGATAACCTGATCCGCCACGCGTCCCAGTGCTTCTTTCTGGTTCGCGACCAGCTGATCCAGATCGCTGCGCGTTTGCGCCAGCAGCGATTGCGATGCTTCCCGCAACTGCGCCTTCGAATCTTCCGCGCGAATCCGTTCCTGCTGCAAGCCAGAGCCCAGCGATTCGATGGTCGCTGCTGCCCCATTGATGACTTCGTCGAGGGAAGACCGCAACATCTGCGCTTTCGACGCAGCATCCTGTTCGGCGCGACTCAGCACCGACCGCGAAGTTTCTTCCAGCGAGTCGCGCAGGGCCTGCGCGCGATTTCGCGCATCCTGCTCCGCGCGCGTTACCGACTCCTGGGTCACGTCGTGCAGTTGCGCGCCCAGCTTCTGCGAAGCTCCGGTGAGTGCGGCATCAAATTCCGAAGAAAAGCGCTCGGTAACCGCGGTCGCGTCGGCGTTGGCCTGTTCGATCGTCCGGCCGCGCACGGTCTGCGCCGCTTCTTCTAGACTCTTCTGCCACTGATCCAAATGATTCTGCGCCGCCTCGGGCGACGAAAGGATTTCCAGTGAGGGCGTCGACGCCGCGCGTTCGCGCAACGCGCGCTCCACCGCTTCTTCCACCGAGACTTTCAAATTCTGCGCAGTCATTTGCTGCGCGGCTTGATGCGCCGCCTGCTGGGTGGCATGGTCCACGGCGTTGCTCACCGCCGAGTTCACCGCGTGCCGCACCTTCTCGTCCAATTGCGAAGCCGACGCATCCGTCGACCTTCGCGCCTCATCCACCAGCGCCGACGTGCGCTCGGTGGCTTGCTGCACCACCCGCTGCAACGCCGAATCCGAAACCCGTTGCATCGACGCCTGAATCGCTTTTTCCACCGCGTCGTTGAGCTGCGCGTCTAACTGCCGCCGCGCCACTGAAACATGCTCGTTCACCGCGGCTTCCGCTCCAGACCGAATCGTTTTGTCGAGCTGTTCCTTCGCCTGGGCCACCAGATGGGACATCTGCTTGGCCATCACGATCTGTGAATCGCTCACCGACGGAGTCGGACCCGAGGGCGGCGGTGTTGGCGGCACAACATGAATTTTATTGTTGGCCGGCGGCGCAACCGACGAGGGTGGCGGAGGCACACTGCTGGCAAATGGCGGAGGTGGAATCGAAGCCCGCGGCGGCGCAGGAATCACCGGCGCTGGCGTCGAAGCTACTGGAGGCGGCGCTGGAGTCGGGGTCGAAGCCAACGGCGTGGTCGCAGGCGCGCCTGGCGCGCTACTCGGCACGCTCGCCGAAACATTTGTGGACTCCACTCGAACTTCTGGTGACGCCGGAGGCATCGGAGGTGGCGGCATCGGCGGCAAAGGTTGCGGCGATACCGAGGCCTCGGTCTTGTGCGACCCGGCCACTTCCAGGGGAAGCGCCGCGTCCCCCACGTAATCGAGCGGCACCGCGCCGTCCGCCCAATCTTCCGGCGGAAACGCGATGCCCCAGGCATTTCCGGGCACTTCAAATTCCAGGCCAATCTGAAAAAGTTCGCGAACCGTCCGCGGCCGCTGCACCCAAACCACGCGCCCTTCCGTGCTCTTCGGCTTGCTGCCGGGTTCCGGCTGCGGAATATCCAGCTTCACGATCGAATTTTTGGGGACGTAATGCTTCGACTGGTATTTGCAGCCATGGCAATTCACCATGACCGTCGTCGTCCGTTCTTTAAACGGCTGCCCGAGCGCATCCGTACCCGATACTGTGATCGGGATCGCCTGCACGATGCGCGTGCTGCGGCGCTTCTGCGTGCCAGGTTCGTTGGATGGCAGTGACTCGGTCACTATTTCCCCCGGAGAGTCGACTTCTAAGGGTAGCATCCCCGCGCTACCTTGGCCGATAGGCAAGTGCCGATGTGCGAAAGGGTTACTTGGGACCAACGGACAGTCCAGCCGCCACCCGCCACTAGTCCGCACGATTCGAACAACCGCCACCTGTAGCGACCGGCTTTAGCCGGGCAGCCTGTGCTTTTTTGCAGATGCGCCAACCTCGCCCAGCCCAAACCCACTAACATTTCTGCGATATTTCTCCGCCCCGATTCGGTAAGATAGCTTTGTAGGATGTTTCGCTTTTATTGACCCTGGGTAGATCCTTTTTCGATGCGCAAATGGCTCGCCGTTGTCGCTGTACTCATAGTCCTGTTGATCATCGTGCTCGTCGCTGCCGGGCCCTTCATCAAGTCTCAAATTCGCTCGCGCACCGAAGCCTATCTCCGCGCCCGCTTTCAGAGCGACGTGCAATTCACCAGTTTCGACATCGATTTGTATCCGCGCCCGCGAGTCATCATCAACGGCCTATCCCTGCGGCTGAAAGGCCGCACCGACGTCCCGCCCCTGATCCAAATCCAGCGCGTCAGCTTCACGGCCAGCGTGCCGGACGTCCTGCGCCAGCGCTACACCATTGAAAATGTGCAGCTCGACGGCCTGCAGATTCACATCCCGCCCAAAGGCAGCGGTGCCCGCCCCAGAATTGAGGGCACCGACGTCGACCTCGCCAAAAAATATCCCGTCCTTATTAAAGAAATTCACGCGACCAACGGCCTGATCTCGATTCTCCGCGACGATCCCAAGAAGCCGTCTCGCGATTTTCCGATCCAGAGCGTTCTGGTCGAAAATTTCAGCTTCGATCACGCCGCCACCTTCCACGCCCAACTGACCAATCCAGTCCCCAAAGGCGAAATCGATTGCACCGGCACATTTGGGCCTTGGGTTCCGGACGAACCCCGCCACACTCCGGTCGACGCGAAATTTAACTTCAGCAACGCCGACATGGGCACCATCAAGGGGCTGGATGGTACTCTGCAATCATCCGGCAAATTCAGCGGCCCGCTCGACTTTCTCAACGTCGCCGGCACCACCGAAACGCCCAACTTTATGCTGCGGATCAGCGGCCACGCGGTAAATCTCCATACCGACTACACCGCGATCGTCGACGGCACTAACGGCAACGTCATCCTCAAGCCCGTCATCGCCCGCTTCCTGCGCACCACGCTGATCGTAAATGGGGAAGTTGCCGACCTGACTCCCGAAAAAGGTCGCACCATTGCCTTGAATGTGGTCTCCGCCACCGCGCGCATCGAAGATTTGCTGTATCTCACCGTGAAATACGACAAACCCATCATGAATGGCAGCACCACCATCACCGCCAAGCTCGAAATCGGGGAAGGGGAACGCGACATCATGCAGCGCACGACCGTCGACGGCCAGTTCGGCGTGGCCAACGCCCACTTCACCAGCCCAAGCGTGCAGGAAAAAATCGATTCGTTCAGCCGCCGCGGCCAGGGCCGCCCCGAAGACGCCGACATCGAAAATGTCGTATCCGGCCTCGCCGGAAATTTCCGCATGGCCAACGGCTCGATCGATTTTTCCAGCCTCAGCTTCAAAGTCACCGGTGCCAGCGTGGCGCTGAGCGGCACCTACGCGCTCGACGCCGGCCAAATCGATTTTCACGGTAAGCTCTTTCTCGACGCCAAACTCTCCCAAACCACCACCGGAACAAAATCCTTCCTGCTCAAAGCCGTCGACCCTTTCTTCAAAGGCAAACACGGTGGCACCGAGCTCCCCATAAAAATCACCGGAACCAAAGATCATCCCGCCTATGGTCTGGATTTACATCACAACGATAATCCGAAGAAAACCAACTGAAGAAATTCACTGAAACTCAACGGCACCACAAATCCGTTTTTGACTCTGCTCTTTAGCGTTCGTTGTCATCCCGACAGAGCTGCTGCCGCCTTTGCAGCGGCGACGAGGGAGCTCTCTTCGATGCCAACCTCGTCCAGCCTCAACGAACCGCCACTTACAAATCCCGCCTTCCCTCCATCGCCTTGCTCATCGTCACTTCATCCGCATATTCCAAATCCGACCCCACCGGAATCCCCATCGCAATCCGGGTCACATGCACGCCCAGCGGCTTGATCAACTTCGACAAATACACCGCCGTCGCCTCGCCCTCCGCCGTCGGATTCGTCGCCACGATAATTTCTTCCACCGCGCCGCCCTTTAATCGCTCGATCAGACTCTTAATCCGCAATTGATCGGGCCCAATCCCTTGCAGCGGCGAAAGCGCCCCGCCCAGCACGTGATACAACCCGTCGAACTGCCGCGTCTTTTCCACCGCCTGAATGTTCGTCGCTTCTTCCACGACGCAAATAATTTTCGTATTCCGCGAAACGCTGGCGCAGAAAAGGCACGGGTCCGTATCCGTAATGTTGTTGCAGATCGTACACTCCCGCACTTTTTCCTTGGCGTCCCGGATCGCGTCCGACAGCGCGAAAGCCTGCTCCGGATCGACCCGAAGCAAATAGAACGCCAGCCGCTGCGCGGTTTTCTGGCCAATCCCCGGCAAACGCTTCAATTCATCAATGAGCTTGGTAACTGAAGGGGCAAAATCGGGCATGGAACTCCAGTAACTGAAAATCCTGCGAGGGAATCTGGATCAACCAAGTTGAAACGGATCAAACAATTTTGAATTACGCTGAAGCCTAAAACAGTCCGGGAATCTTCAACCCCGCCACGCCCGGCATACCGCCCGACAATTCTTTTACCTGTTTCGAAAGTTCTTCGTCCACCCGGCGCGTGGCTTCATTCACTGCGCCCTGAATCAAATCCTGCAGCATTTCCTGGTCTTTGCCCTTGAACACTTCGGGCTCGATGCGCACTTCGGTCAGCTGCTTCTGCCCGTTCATCTTCACCGTGACCATGCCGCCGCCCGCCGAGGCTTCCACCGACACTTCCTCGATCTGCTTCTCCAGTTTTTCCTGGACTTGACGGAACTGCGACAGCATTTGTTGTAGCGCTTTTACTTCCATGGTTTACTCACCGCCCGGGCGCTTGACGTTTGAAATCTGGCCGCCAAATTTTTCAAGCATGGCCCTAACGATCGGATCCTGTTCGAATCGCGCCCGCAATTCCGAACTGTTTCCGGAACTCTTTTGCGCTGGCACGCCCCGACTGGAATCCAGTTTAACACATACCCGTAGTTGCTGGCCCAGCACTTGGTTCAACGCCGTGCGCAATCGTTCCATCGGCTCTTTCGATTGGAGCATTTCCGAAAGCGAACGGTTGTCCGGATGAAAAAATAATCGCAGCTCGCCGTTTTCCACTTCCCAGCTGGTCACCGCGTCGAGCATCGACAACAAAAACTTGTTCGCGGTCAGCAGCGCTCGAATCTGTTCGATCCGCGCCGGGTCCAGAACTTTCGACGAATCGCCGGCAACCAGCGGCATCGCCACCGGCGCAATCGCAGCGGCCGGGGCTGCGACTGAAACCGTGGCCGTCGAATTAAGTTCGGGCCGCGCACCCTCGGGCGCCTCAACTGGAACCACCATCGTGGCCGGAGAGGGAACTGACGATCGCGGCTCGATCACCAACTTCGGCAGAGCGCTGCTGGAAGAGTTCGATAATTTTGGCGGCATTTGAAATGCTGGAGCCGGCGCCATTTTCGCGGCCGCGCCCGAGGAGCCAACCGCATGCGTTGTTGCCGGCGCTGGTGCGGGGCCACCAGCGTTTGCTCCCAAAGTCTGCTTGGCAAAACCTCCGCCCGAAGGAGCGCCCGATAGTTTCGATCCCGAACCGCCCTCGCGCAATTCCGCCAACACTTCTTCGAGCGGCGCCAAACGCTTCGCGTTCACCAGCTTCAGCAATCCAAGCTCGAGATGCAGCCGCGTATCCGGCGCGCGCCGCAGTTCCGCATCCGTCGCCATCAGCGCATTGAAAAATCGCGTCAAATCTTCTTCGGTAAATCGTGCCGCCTGCTCCGCGATCCGCGCCCGCTGGTCCTTCGGCGCTTGCACCAGGTCGGACTCGGCTCCGCAGACCCGCGCCACCAGCAAATTCCGGAAGTGCCGGATTGCTTCGCGGCAGAAATGCTGCAGGTTCTGCCCATCATTAATTAGCCGGTGGACCAAACTCAGCGCGCGTTCCGCCGACTCCTGAGAAATCGCCTCGACCAGATCGTCGAGAATGCTTTCCGCCACCACGCCCAGCAGTTCGCGCACTTGCACATCGGTAATCGCGTCGCCGCAATACGAAATGGCCTGTTCCAGCAACGACAGCCCGTCGCGCACGCTGCCTTCCGCCGCCCGCGCCAGCACCGCCACCGCGCCCGGCTCGATCTTTATTTTTTCTTCCGCCGTGATCCGCTCGATCTCTTCCGCGATTTCCGCGAATGACAACGCCCGAAACTGAAAAAGTTGCGCCCGCGACTTGATCGTCTCCACCAGATCTTCCGCGCGCGTCGTCGCCAGAATAAACACCACTCGTTCCGGCGGCTCTTCCAGGGTTTTCAGCAAGGCATTCGAAGCTTCATCGGTGAGCTGGTGCGCTTCATCCAGAATCACAACTTTGTAGCGGCTATTCGCCGGCGCGTACCGCACCATCTCGCGCAATTCGCGAATCTGATCGATGCCGCGGTTCGACGCCGCATCAATCTCGATCACGTCCAGCGACCGCCCCTCCGCAATCTCCCGGCACGAAGCGCATGTTCCATCCGGATCGGCCGCTGTCCCTTTCTCGCAGTTCAAGGCCTTGGCCAAAATTCGCGCCGTCGTGGTTTTGCCCACACCGCGCACGCCCGAAAAAATATACGCGTGCGCCACCCGGTTCGAATTGATGGCGTTCGCGATAGTCCGGGTGACGTGCTGCTGGCCTACGATTTCACTGAAGGTCTGAGGGCGGTATTTGCGGGCAATAACCTTATAACTCATGTATTCGGGAGCCCCGTGTCACGGCGCAGAATGAAACATTCTTGAAGCAGCGATAAAAGGAACTTCGGGTGTTCCGCGGCACACGAAACTGACCCGTTACCGTTGCTCCCTTCCGGGCCTGGCGGGGTTCGCGGGGAATCGTTGCACAGAGCCCGAAGTCCCATCGATCGGCAGTCACGCAGAAATCTTTTCGTAAGACTGCGTCGCAAAGTTTATCACAGCGCCGCACACCGTGAAAGCAACTGCGCCCAAATGGTCGCGAAATTATAATTCAATGGCGGCGCTTCCCGAAAAAAGCTTCGCTACTTCGCCGCGCCCGGCATCGAGTTCTTCAACGCCTCGCGCTGCTCCGCATATTTCTCCGGCTGCGGCAGCGGCTTGCGCGGCAGCATCTGCTCCCGCATGGCGGTGTCATAAACGAAAGTCGCCTCGACCACCGCCGCCTGCTTTAGATCCGAAGGCGACAAGCGCTCGTATACGTCCTGATTGGTGTGCACGCTGCGCGTCTCGTAATCCCGCGGGTCCTGGATGAATTGAAATCCCGGAATCCCTGCCTGATCGAACGACTCGTGATCCGTACCGCCGGTTTTGCGCGAACTGACCGTGGTCACTCCAATATCCTTTAGCGGCTTAATCCACTGCTCAAAAATCGGCCCGATCGCCGCGTTATTCTCGGTGTAGATGCCCAGCAATCTCCCGCCACCGTTGTCGATGTTGAAGTATCCCGAGATCAGCCCATATTCCGGTTTCGTTTTGAGCGGCCCCACTTGCTGCCGCAGAAAATCCGGCACTTCCATCTGCGCCGGATCGGTCGAGAGCCCGACGGTGGCGAAATGATTCCGCACATAATTCAGCGAACCAAATTCTCCTTGCTCCTCGCCACTCCACAACGCGATCCGAATCGTGCGCCGCGGCTGCACATGCAACGCCGTCAGAATGCGCATGGCCTCCATCGCGATAATCGCTCCGGCGCCATTATCCGTCGCGCCGGTCCCGGCGATCCAGCTGTCCAGATGCCCGCCGACCATCACCACTTGGTCCTTCAAATTCGGGTCGGTCCCCGGAATTTCCCCGATCGTGTTGTAGCCCTGCTCGTGCTCGCCGGTGAACTGCGTGTTGATGTTGACCGTCGCCGTCACCGGCAGGCCCGCCTGCAGCAACCGAGCAATGCGCCCGAAGCCCTCATTCGCCAGCACCGCCGAAGGAATCGGCTGTTTGTGGTCGGCCATAAACACGCGCTGGCCCATCGCTTCGTTGTTGTCGTCGCGCATGATTCCGCCGTCACCGGCGTAGCTCGAGAGAAAGATGGCCACCGCATGTTCGTCCGCGAAAAATTTCGAAATCTTCTCCTTGGAGTTGACCTGCTTGAATACCGCCGCCCAAAAATTCGGATCCGGCGATTCCACCGACTGGTCCTTAAAATCTCCGTCCAACGGATAGTCGAAAATCTGCCGCAGTTTCGCTTCATCGTAATGCTGCAAGAGCGGCGCGGGATCGGGCGGCACCACTGGCGGCCTGCCGAACAAAATAATTTTCCCGGCGAGCTTGCCCTTCCATTGCGCGAGATCGTTTTCGTCCTGCGGGTAGGGAACTGCGATCACTTCCGCGGTCACCGCCCCCGGTGTCGCCGGCGACCACGGCGTGGCCTGCGCGATCAACACCGCCGTATCCGGCGTGGCCATATCCACCGAAGTGCTGATCTGCCGCCAGCCCATTCCGAATTCGCCCCAGCTTTCCAGCTTGGCGTTCGCGCAACCCATCGCCGTCAATTGATCGCGAGTCCACGCATTGGCCCTGGCCATGTTCGGCGATCCGGTCAGCCGCGGCCCGATGCCATCGAACAATCCGCTGGCATATTCCATGATGTGCGAATGGTCCAGGCCTTCAACCCGGATCCGTCCATACATTTCCAGATCCAAATTTTCCGTCGCCGGCTGCGCTTCCGGATGTTCGTAGTCGTATCCCTTGGCCGCCTGCTCGGCGGTCGAGGGCTGCGCCTTTTTACTTTTCGCCGATTGCGCCTGTGCCAGAGTCATCCAGGCGCCAAGCGCTGCGATAACCACCGCCACCCACATCAACCAAGCAAACGAAGATCGACCAGCGATGCCAACTCTCATTTTTTCTCCATCACCGCCAGATAGGCCTTGGACTGCGCGCTCACTATATCCAGCAAATTTCCCATCGCTACATTCACATCGATCAAATGCAATCCCCACTCGGGCCGCACATTTCCGCCCACCACCACGTCGCCCGCAATGTCCGTGGCTCGAGGTTCCGCCGGATCCTCATGCACGGTAACCGCCAGGTACGAGCCGTGCTCGTTCGACACGCACTCGCCCGTCAACATCCCCGGCACGCTCACGAATGGAGTCGTAATCGCCGGACCGCCCTTGACCCACGGTTGCTGCTCCGCCGTATCCTCCACGATTCCGCTGCCGCGCGCATCCAGGTAAGCGCGCAAATCGCCGCTGCCACCGCCGAGCGCCGCCGGGTTGGTGCACGCCGCAACCATATTGTCGATGTCGACCTTGCCGAAGCGGCTGCCATCCGGTGGTGGATCAGCAGCCCGAAACGTGACATAAGTAATCACGCAGCCGGTCTGCTGCGCTTTCCGGCACAGCGGAATATGCTGGAACGCGCCACCCANNCTTGGTCAGTATGCCCGCGCCCTGCGAATGTCCGATCAACACGACTCCGCGGCCGTGATTGTCATGCTCCAAATAATAATTCCAGGCGTCGAGCACATCCTGATACGCCATCGCCCGATCCACCGGAATCGGAATGCCGATCGCCGCCGCCCGTAGCGCCGTAAGCGTCGCCTGCCGGTACATCGGCGCATACCGGCGGCACTTCGAGGCGAACCGCGCGAACTGCTCGCGGATCACTCCTTTTTCTTCGGGACCGGGAATCATGTCGCTGTTGCCGCCGGCATCCCGCGAGACCGTCGGATAAACGTAGAAACAATCGATGGGCGCGTTCGGATCGGCCGCCCACGTTTCCGCCGTCAACTTGCCTTTAGCCGATACCACCGTCGTTGCTAGATCCACCGCACAAGCGTCTTGGCGACCGGGCCGGCACAGCCAGTTGTCGCCGCTGCCGTAATCGTTTTTCGCCGCAGTCGCCGCAGATTTGGCGGGTTGCTGCGCTGTCGGCGGGGCGGAGGCTTGCGCAAAACTCGCCGTCCCCCAGGCCCCTAACAAAATCAAGGCGCCAAAAATTCTTCGCATCATAATTTGCCTCGGTCCAAGACTGGTGAAAACAAACTGGTGAAAACTTTCCAGAAATCAGCAGACAACTCTATCAGTGAGACCGAACCGAAGCCTACTCGAAGTTAGCTTCGCGGGGCAATTGCACGCGAGGGGGCCGGTGGGTCAGAAGACCGGCGTCAGATTTTTGCGCCGCTCGACCCACTCTTCGCTGCGGAATATTCGAGGGGTCAGTTCCACCAGGCGGGGAAGCAAATTGAAGATGGCCACGGGACCCCAGGGATTGCCGGAGCGGGTATGAAATCCGCGGCGGTTCAGTTCCTCTGCAACTTTGGTGATCGAAATGTCCTGAATGATCAGCTCCATCACCGCGAACAGGAATTGCATTTCGTCCGGATCCTCTTCATACCGGCTGCCTTCCGGCACTACCCGTGAACCGAACGGCGTTTCCTGCGCGATGGCCGCGCGCAAAGCGGCGATCGATTCCGTTGGCGCGGTTTCGGGCTGCGCGGCGCGCTGGGCCGTCGTCTCGCGCTCCCACTCCACTCCCACCAAACGCCATCCGGCGTCCTGCCGCTCGCGCAAATATTGCGGGTCCAGCGAGCCATTGCACGCTTCACGAATGCGTTCGGGATTGGCCACGGTGAGCCTCCAGGTGAATGAAGTGACTGGTCCGTGGCGGTTATCTGCACGCCAGTTGCCGGAGCCAGCGCCGCGTCAACGGGTTTCGTGGCCAAGGACTTAGCAGTCGACAACGCGCGACACTTCCGCCCGACTTGGCCGAAAGCGGGACGGGTCTGTCGCTCAAGCGGACACAACGCCGCCAATCTACGTGGGTGGTATGAAAATTCGGAGGCGCGAGCGCCGGGTCGCGCTCGGCAGATGATGACTCGCTGAAGGAAATCCGCCCTACGCTTCTTCCTCTTTGAACTCGCCCGTCTGCATCGATAGATATCGTTCGTAACCCATTTCCTTCATCTGATGCACCTGCGCTTCCAGCCAATCGACGTGGCTTTCCTCGTCTTTCAGCAGAACCACCAACAGGTCGCGCGAGCCGTTATCCTTCTGGTCGGTCGCGATCTGCACCGCGGCGTTGTACTGCGCCACCGCCCCGACTTCCAGTTTCAAATCTGCGTCGATCATGTCGCGAACGTTCGAGCCGATCGCCAACTTCAGCGGCTCCATGGTGGGCACGCCATCCAGAAAAAGAATCCGCTCCAGCAGCGATTCGGCATGGCGCATCTCGCCGATCGATTGTTTCTTGATGAACTCGGAAAGCTTCCGGTAGCCCCAGTTTTCGCACATTTCCGCGTGCAGGAAATATTGATTGATCGCGGTAAGTTCCTCGCGCAAGGCCTTGTTCAATTCTTCGATGACTTTCGGGTTTCCTTTCATGTCCGCGAGTATGCCAAATTCTCGAGGCGTGGAAAAGAACTTCGTGAAGCCCGAATCGTGGATTTTTAGCGACACGCCCACATTCGAGCATCCCGCTTTTCCTCACACGTTTTCCTGCAGCCAGACTTCGAGGCGTCCCAGACTTGCGCCATACGATCGCAGGCCTATGAAGAACAGTAGAGCGGCCAACAGGCAGGCCGCCAGCGGCACGATCAGCAGCGAGTAACGCACCGCCGCGTCATACCCGAACACGCGATCGGTAACCAGCGCGATCGCCGTTGGTCCCAGGCCCAAGCCAATCAGATTTACGATCAGCAGATACACCGCCGTCGCCTGCCCACGCATGGCATTCGGCACCGTCTCCAGAATTGCCGCCGGGATCAGGCACGTCGGCATGCACAGAAAAAATGTTCCAATGTAAAGCAAAACCACCACCGCCGTGGTATTCGCCACCAGCGGATACAAAATTCCCGGCACCACCCAACCAACGCACGACATCAGCGCCACCCGCATGTACGCGTCCCGGTATCCCCGTTGCATCAGCCACGAAACCAATTTTCCCGCGGTGATCATCCCCAGCGAACCGCTCACGATCTGCGCTCCGCCAAAAATAATTCCGGCCTGCGACGCGGCCAGGTGGTGATTCCGCACCAGAAACGTAATGGCCCACGCCGAAGTCCCGTAAGCTCCCAACGCCACCAAAGCCATCCCGACAATCAATGAAGCCAGCGTCGTGCAGTTTTCCCTGAAATATTTCCAAATCACGCCCAGCGGCAGCCGTTCGATCTTGCCCTTTCCCGCGCCTTGCTCTAAGACTCGCGCGCCTTTGCGCGATGGATCCCGCAGGGTCAGCAGCACCAGAACAAACACAATTCCCGAAGCTCCCAGTATTAGAAAAAGTGTTTGCCAGGCTCGGACTGCACCCAGCCCTGGCAGTTGAAACGCTTCCCGGGTTCCGAACGAGCGCAACAGCAACCCACCAAACAGAAATGCGAAGCCTCCGCCCACGTAGGTCGCCATGGTATACACGCTGAAGGCCACCGAACGTTTCGCCGGCGGGAACGAATCCGAAATCATCGAGTACGCCGCCGGAGTCAGGGTCGCTTCGCCAATGCCCACGCCCATGCGTAGCAAAAAGAGCGGCACATAGGAACTGACCAGTCCACATCCGCCGGTCATCAGGCTCCAGGTCAGCATGCCGGCGATAATCAACCGCGGCCGGCTCACCCAATCCGCCAAACGCCCAAAGGGCAGCCCCAGCACCGAATAGAAAATCGCAAAACTAAAGCCGATCAGCAGGCTCATCTGCGTGTCGCTGATCGCCAGATCGCGGCGTACCGGAGCCACCAGCAGATTCAGAATCTGCCGGTCGATAAACGAAAAAATGTAGGCGCACAGCAACACGATCACGGTGTACCAGGCCCACCGCGCCGTGGGATAGCCCGGTTCAACTCCGCCAGCCGCCACCGGCGATGCACCGACGGAACGGCTTACCATCGGGGGACTCGCCGTTTGCCTTGCCCAATCTTCAAGATTTCCACGCTCACTCTCCTTCGAATTCGGGGATAGTATCAGTCAACATTTGAAACAGAACAGTAATTAATAACCAGAAGTGCGGCGGGGATTCGGCGAGGCGGAAAATGCGGAGAAGAAATTTCCTAAAAACTGCGGCCGGAGCGGCATTGAGTGTCGCCCTTCCGGGTCGAAGACATTTCCTTAGCGGTATCGAAGGCTCCGGCACTGCCGAGCGAACCTACCGCGTGCTCGGCGTTCCGCTCCGCAGCGGCTCGCTTTATCCTGGCAACGAAAATGACGCGCAGGCCTATCGCGACGCCAAACTCGTCGCGCGCCTGCAATCGGCAGGTTGCCGGGTCGTCGACGAGGGCGACGTCGCCATACCCAGTTATCTTCCGCACCATGCGGTGCCTCCGATCCGCAGCTGGCCGGGTCCGCGCATCGCCTGGGAATGCGTGCGCGATCGCGTCACGCCGATCCTGCAACAGTCCGGCCAAATTCCGCTGTTGATTGGCTGCGATTGCAGCGTCGTAGTTGGCACCGCCGAAGCGTTACAGCGCGAGCACGCCTCGGATTTGCACATTCTTTATATCGATGGTGATTTCGATGACGCTATCCCGGTTGCCGAGGTCAGTCACAGCGCCGCCTCCTGCGCCGTTTGGCTGCTCACTCGAGAATCTCCCTTTTGTATCGGTCCGCCGCTCCGTCCCGATCAGCTCACCGTCGTCGGCTGGAGCAATCCCTCCCGGTCGGAACGCATCCAAATTCCCTCGGTCTCCCTAGGCGCCATCCGCCGCTCGGGTCCCCGGGAATCCGCGCGCGAGATATTGGACGGCATCACGCCGTCCGCGTCCATCCTGGTCCATCTCGATATCGACGTTTTTCAGAAACAGGAATTCTCCGCGGCCTATTTCCCGCACGATCAAGGCCTGACGCTCGCCGAAGGCAGGGAACTGCTCGCAGTCCTGTTAAAAGATCCACGCATTCGCCTCATCGAAATCAGCGAGTACGCCACGCTGCGCGATCTCGATCAGCGCAATATCAATACGCTGGTGGACCTGCTCGCCGCAACCTTCAGGTGAAATCTCCGTGCCCTCGTTTTTTTTCTGGGTCTTCTGTGGTAAATCTTTGAAGCCGCCCGCGCCCAAATCCACCACCGCCTACCCGAAACACCGGTTGTCCTTTGGAACATCCCTCCCAATTTCTCGCCAACCGCCTTCCACCCCGGAGTATCGTAGTCCCCGGTGCATCCTCCGCACCTACCGCGCGCCAGCGGACACCCACGACACGGGAAGGCCCGAGCTATGCCTCGAGCCGCCCTTTGCGGGAAAAATCCAAGTTCCCGCAAAGGTCTAACGGAGGAGTTATGAAAAAATTTGTATCGGCTGGCGCATTATTGTTCGTACTGTTGTGGCTTACCCCGGCGGTGCACGCCCAATCCACCGTCCAACCCGGCACCCAGGTTCATCTCACTCTGATCAACGGCCTCACCACCAGCGTCGCGCACGACGGCGACCCGTTCACCGCTATCGTGGCCGAGCCGGTTTTCATCGGCAATCAATTGCTGATTCCGGCCGGCGCCAAAATTCACGGTACGGTAACCGGCGTCACCCGGCCGAAGTGGTTCGGCATGATTCGCGGCGGCGCTTCGATCAATCTGGTCTTCAATTCCATTGAAGTCGAAAGCCGCATCTTCCCGGTGCAGATGAGTATTCTGTCCTTTTATACCGGCGACATGGATTCGGGTAAAAAGCGCAAGGACCTGAAAACCACTGAAGGTGTAGTGGTGGAAGAAAAGCGCGATCTGAAATCCGACATCATCACCGGTGGCCTGGGCACCGGAGCCGGCGCCTTGGCGGGGCTGATTTTCAGCAACGTGGCGCGCGGCACGGTCATCGGACTGGTCGGAACGTCCGTCTACATCGTGGCTAAGAAAGGCAAGGACGTCGAACTGCCGGCCCAGACCGGTATGGTGGTTCGCACCGATTCCACCGTGACACTTCCGAGTTCGTTGCTGCACAACGCCGCATACAACACCACGACGGGCGGACATTAGGCTCGACAGCAGGCACGAGATTTAGCAGTCCGAAAAACTAACGAAAAATGCGCCGCAGCGAAACCAATCGCTGCGGCGCATTTTTAGCCCGCGCTAATCCCGCCCAGTAGATATAAATTCCGGCTCGCTACTCTTCGGCTTTCAGCACTCCGCCCGTCCACGGATCATCCCGCTGCAGCTTCGCCGCGGTTACGTTCCAGCCTTTCCCATTCCAGTTGCACACCGCGAATCGCGCCTGCGCCACCGGACTCATCTGGCGTAGCGCGTGCGCCACCAATTCTTTACCGCAACCCGTTGGCCCGCTAATCAGCACATTGGTGTAGTGCCGCGAAATTTTCTTGGCCAGATCGAAAACTTCCAGCATCGCCGCGCTGCGCCCCACGATTCCGTGAAACTGCAGCGTGTCCAGCAGCTCGGCTTCCAGATCCCGCACGTGCAAGCTCTTGGTAAACGACTCGGCGATATCGTCCAGCGCCTTCAGCAGCCGCGGATAATCGAGCGGCTTGCACAAATAGTCCGAGGCCCCATGCTTGATCGCCTCAATCGCCGAATCCACCGAATAAAATCCGGTCACCAGGATCACGTACATTCCGGGATCATCCCGTCCATGCCCGGCATGTTGAAATCGGCGATCACCACTCGGCATTCGCCCCCCGCACCTTCTCCAGGGCCTCCGCTGGACTGGTCCTTCCGTGTGCCGGGAATCCCGCTTGCTTCAGATAGGTAGTGGCAAGCTCGACGTGAACTGCTTCATCATCCAAAACACAGATCGGCAAAGCACTGCGCAGTTCATCGATTTTGGGTCGTTCTTGAATGGCTGGCATAGGTAACCACAGTTAAGGCACGGCACGGGCCATGATTCATTTCGGACGTCGCCGAAAATTGAAATTTAGCCACGCAGGTCCCAACACCTAATCAGCGCTGGGCTTACCAGCTATCGAGGAATAGTTGAAGCGGGAGAACTCGCCGGCCCGTGCAGCAAAACAAAACTCCAACTCACGCACACCGTTTCGTTACGGCACCGCAAATTCCCAAATCGAACCTATGCCGCGTGCGGCTCCGGCGAAAATAAACTGCTCGGCCTCTCCCGCAACGCCATCCGCGGCTGCAGCTGCTCCAACGTCAGCACTCCGCCCGCAGCTCCGCGGTTCAGCTCACATTCCCCNNCCCATCGGCTGGGTCAACCGCACAAACAGCACGCTCCCCGCCTGGACCACGGCTTGCAACGCCACCCTCTTACCGGTCTTCTCACTCCAGACCAGCGTCGATTTCTCCACAAAGAACCGCTCCTCCGCGTCCCAGCCCGACACTTCCACCCGGTATCCGTTCGATTCATACTCGCGCGCATCCGCCATCGTTCGATTCATGTTCGTCTCCTACGAAGTGGAAATGCAGCGGAGTGGCCAAATAACCGGGCGATCCGTTACTCAGTCCACAAGACTTACTCCATTCCAGAAAGCCCGATCAGCGTGGGGGTGTTCCGTGAGCGAAAAAACGTGCGGAGGTGAAACAGAAGTTTTGGCGATGCGGCGGCGGGTTTTCGCCGCCTAGCCCCAGTGCGATCCCGGATACAGCCCCGCCAGCGCAAACCGGAATATATAAGGGAACATCTTGTCGTACACATACCAGGCCAGCAGCAGCCCGATCATCCCGAACCCTTGCGACCGCGACCAGTTCAAGAATCGCAGCGCCGATTCTCCATTCATGAAAATCGTGATCCCGGTATTTCCATCCAGCGGCGGCACCGGCAGCAAATTGAACGTCCCCAGCAGCAAGTTCAAAACGAAGACAATGCTCAAAAAAGTCGCCGCAAATCCCGCCAGTCCCGGCCCAACCGGTTGAACCACCTGGGTGAAACTCACAGAATCGGGCATGGCGAACACATGGAAAAATATCCCGGCTCGAATCGCAACGGCCGAGAGCAGCACCAAAGTGAAATTCGCCGCCGGACCGCCCAGCGCCATCCACGCCGCCCGCCGCGGATACCGTTGTTGCCACGCCGGATCGTACGGTGCGCTGGCCCACCCGATCATCCAGTGCGC
>PMHK01000119.1:0-31176 GCA_003156635.1 Acidobacteriota bacterium
ACCTGAAACGCCTGCGCCGCGACACCGATTCGAGCCGCATCACCTCCTCGACGCAGCAGCAGCTTCACAATTCTGGTCCGCTCACCGCGTCCGGCACCGGCGCGCCGGGAAGCTCCAGCGCGTCCGATTCCACCGGCGCCATGAATTCCGCCGCGACGAATTCCGCGGGTTCCTCCGCCGCAAACAACGCCGCGCAAATTTCCGGCTCTTCAACTGCAACCGCCGCAGCGGCCACTGGCAGCAAACTCTGGCTCGCCGTCGTGGCCACCCTCATCCTTCTCGCGGCCGCCGGCCTGGCCGCCTACCATTTCCTGGGCGCCTCGCGCACCCCCGCTGGTCCTGCACATATCACGCAGATCAGCCACTGGGATAAACCCATGCGCCGCCCGCGCCTTTCGCCCGACGGCCACACCGTGGCGTTCGCCTCGCAGGTCGCCGGCGTCTCGCAACTTTTCGTCATGCTCACTTCCGGCGGCGAACCGCTGCAACTCACCAGCGACGCTGGCGACAAATTGGTCAGNNAGCTTCTCCGCCGACGGCACCCAGATTTATTACAACCGCCTTCTCGGCAGCGATGAAGGCTGGGCCATTCCCACTCTGGGCGGCACGCCCACCCGCATCGACGCCGGCTTCGACACGATTCCCGCGGTCGATGGCAATTCGGTTTTTTATCTGAAGGGCTACAGCAACGGAATTTTCCGCGGCGATAAATCCTCGCTCAATGAGCAGCAGGTCTTTTCCCTGGACGCGTCGAAACTCCACCTGCGCGCCATTCTGACCTACGCCGACGGCAATCATTTGTTGGGGCTCGCAGCCGATCCGGTGGCNNTTGCTCCCCAACTCCCACGCCTACAAAATCGATCTCACCCAGCGCACCGCCGAGGATTTGGGCGAGTTCGCCGCCCAGGGCGTCGAAGTCGTGTGGGACGAAAACGGCAAGACGGTCCTGTTCAGCCGCACGGTCAACGGGCTCACCAACATCTGGCGCTACAACCTGGACGATANNGAATTTATTTCGTGAACGGCAAGTCCGCCGGAACTTTATCTACCTACAACGCCCGTTCCAAACAGTCCGTTGAAATCGCCGGAAATGCCTCGCAGCCTTCCATCTCGCCCGATGTGAAGAAGGTCGCTTACATCCTCAGCCCAGCGCGCGACCGCAATGAATTATGGATTTCGAACCTCGATGGCAACGGCAGAGTAAAAATCGCTACCGGCGAAAGCCTAGCCACCACCAGCTGGGCGCCGGATAGCTCGCGATTCTACTTCGTCGATTCCGAAACCGGCAAAACCGACAAAATGTACGGGGTGGCTCCCGATGGCAGCGGCTTGCGCCAGATCCCGTGGGCGACTGGAACCATCTTCACGATTTTTCCCAGCCGCGATCAGAAGACTTTGTACCTCACCGGCTTCGAACCCAACTCATCCACCCCGGTCCTCTGGAAAATGAATCCCGACGGCTCCAACCTGGAAAAGGTCGTTTCCGATTGCGGCCAGATGCTGGACGTTTCCAACGACCAGAAATATCTGGTCAGCGCAATCTGGGCCGGTGAACGCACCGGTATTCACCAGTATTCGACCGTCGATAAGCAATGCACCACGATTGCCCCCGGCGTGGCCACCTTCAACCCCGCCTTCGCGCCCGACAACAAATCCATCCTCTACATGGTCCCCGGCCAGCACGACGCCACCGTTTTTCGCCAACCCTGGTCCAACGGAAAAATCACCGGCCCCGTCCAGGTCGGCCTGAAAATTCCCTTCACCTTCCCCCTCTCCGCCGCCGGCAACGCCTACGATTTTTCCCACGACCTCGGCACGGTGGTCTACGCCCAACCCAGCTCCCACACCGACCTGTACCTGCTCAGCAGCAAATAATTCCGTCGTCGAATTTCGCAGTCACCCAACAATCACGCCGAGCCCTCCAACCCCCGTGCCAAATACTTGCACTTGCGGCGGCCGGCTGCAGCCGGGCAGATGTTGCCGTTGCGTAGCCGTTCGTCGCGCGCCGGTTACGGCGATGCGCTTGCGCTGCGCGGAGTCAGCGTGCTCATGAAATTCGCCACGAGCGTGGCGATTTCATTGGCGGCGGTGTCAATGGCGAAATGTGGGCCGTCGACGATGTGTACTTCCGCCTGGGGCACGTCGCGGCGATACGATTCGGGCTCGGAGGGATCGAAGGACGATTCGTATTTTCCCCAGATGACCAGCAGGCGCGGCTATTTTTCTGCATCCAGGCTTGCCAGCTGGGATAGGCGGTGACGTTGGTGCGGTAATCGTAAAAAAGATCGCTTTGAATATCGATTTCGCCGGGACGGTTGAGAAACGCGAATTCGTCGTACCACAAATCGGGATCGTGGCGCTCGAGGTTCGGATCGTCGCCGACGTGGCGCGAGCGCGTGGTTTCGAGCGACAACAGGTTTTTGCGCAGTGCGGCTTCATTCGCGGCGCGGTCGGCCCAGTAGGCGCGGCGCGTTTTCCAGTTCGCGCCCAGGCCGGTGTCGTGCGCCACCGCGTCCTGCACGATCAGCGCGTCGACGCGTTCGGGATGCGCCAGAATCATGCGGAATCCCACCGGGCCGCCGTAATCCTGCATGTACAGGGTGTAATGCGTCAGGCCGATTTTTTCGGTGAAGCGCTCCATGATCGTCGCGATGTGATCGAAAGTGTAGGCAAACTGCTTCGGGTCCGGCGCGTCACTGTGGCCGAAGCCGGGGTAGTCCGGCGCGATCAGGTGGAATCGATCGGAGAGCCGAGCGAAGAGCGGCTCGAACATGCGCGAAGACGACGGCAATCCGTGCAGCAGCAGAATCGGCGGCGCGTCCTTCGGCCCCGCTTCGCGGTAAAAAATCGAAGGACCATCGACCTGCACGCTTCGATATGCGGTGTTTTGTTGCAGCATGCCCGGCTCCTTGCCTTGCGCGAATGCCTGCGGCGCGGTGAACAGTACGCACACCAGGATCAAAACTTGCGGAGAACGACAGCAGGCTCCCAAAACATCCGAGATTCATCGTAGTGCGGTGCGTCTCCATCCGTCTTTCCTCCCCGACATCACGTAAGCTATCGAGTTGGATTGCGTACGCGCCCAAACGTCGCAGGTTTTTCGCGCGCGATCTTGGAAATCGCGACGCTGCTTATGATCTATTCCTTCGCGGGTTTCGCGCCGGGGACGCGGCTTTTCAAGAATTTGATTTGGCCGTCGTGATTCGATTCGTGTTCGGCCACGTGAAACCACTTGGCGTAATTATTGACCCTGAAATCGCCGTCGGTCTCGACCGCGGTGAGCCACTTGTCGTCCACTTTTTTGAATTCGGCCAGGGTGTGTTCGCGCGATTCATGCAGCGCATCCAGATAATAATCAAGCGCATGGCCTTTGATCGCGACGCGCGCCGGCTCGCCCAGATTCATGGGCACGTCCCACTTTTTCTTCACTTCGGCCGGAATCGCGTCCCACTTGATGCCGCCGAAAGTCGTCATCCCATAATAAGTTTCGGTGGCGGCCAGATGCAGCAGCAGCGCGCCGATGGTATTGGCTTTCGCGTCGAGCAGGAAATCCAGATCGGCCTGCGACAAACCCTGCACGTTGTGCACGACCTGGTCGCGAGTGAAGGCCAGCATCGAAGTGAGCGTGCCCACTTCGGGCGAGTAGCCTGGTTGCGGGCCGATGATCCACGCATTTTCCGCAGCGGCGGCCGGCGGCGCGGAAAGCGCGGAGAGAGTCGACAACGCGGAAAGTCCGGCGACGAAACCAACGCCACCTTTCAAGATGGCGCGGCGGTTCGGCAGGCATTCGATTGGCAGCACGATTTTTCCCTCCGATGTAGGAAGTGAGACGACGTGGCAAATGATACTGCGGGGCGCGAACGTTGGCGAGGAATTCGAGTCGAGAGGTATCGGGATGGCCCAGGCAGTGTGTAGTGCGCGCTCAGGATGACGGCGTAGAGGCAAAGCCGGCGGCCGCGCGACAACGGCGGTGGTTGCATCCGCTGCGAATTATTGCTTGACGCTGGCGAGCAGCTTGGTTTCCGCCAACGACGGTGGCTCGGCGCGGCCGCCCAGATATTTCGCCAGAAACTCTTCGGTGGCCGCGTTGAAGGCCATGTTGTTGTTGGGCTGCGCGAATCCGTGACCCTCGTCCGGGAACACATAATATTCCACATTCAATTTATTTTTGCGCATGGCCGCGACAATCTGGTCGCTTTCCGCTTTGTTTACACGCGGATCGTTGGCGCCCTGCCCGACCAGCAGTGGAACCTTGATTTGGTCGGCCTTGAACAGCGGCGACTGCGCGGCGAGCACCGCTTCGGTGTCGCCCATGCGTTTGTGGAGAGTGGCGAGAAAGGTGGACCAATACGGCGGAATCGATTTCAGCAGCGTGTTCAGATTCGAGGGGCCGACGATGTCGACGCCGCAGGTAAACGCATCGGGCGAAAAGGCGACGCTGGCGAGCGTGGCGTAGCCGCCGTAACTGCCGCCCATGATGCAGACTTTGTGCGGGTCGGCGATGCCCTGCTTCACCGCCCAATCTTTTCCGTCGAGCAAATCGGTGTGCATAGCGCCGGCCCACTGCAAATCGCCGGCATTCAAATATTTTTTGCCATACCCGGTCGACCCGCGAAAATTAATCTGCAGCACGGCGTACCCGCGATTGGCCAGCCACTGCGCGTAACGATTGAAGCCCCAGGTGTCGCGGCTCCACGGTCCGCCGTGAACGAACACGACCATCGGCAAGTTATGCGCCGCTTCGCCCGGCGGAATGGTGAGATAGCCGTAGATTTTCATGCCATCGCCGGCGGAGTACTCGATCGGTTTCATCGTGGCCAATTTGTAGGAGTCGAGGTCCGGGCGGCTGCTGAACAGGAACGTCGCCTTCTTCGCCGCGCGATCGTAGAGGTAATATCCCGGCGGCGCGTCGTCGCTTTCAAACGTGACCACCCACAAATTGTCGTCGAGCGCGCGCGACAGGTCGCTGATGTCGCCCGGGTGAAATTTCTGCAGGAATTCGTAGTCCGCTTTTATTTGGGGATCGATGAAGTCGTATTCCACGCGCTGCTTCACGAAGGTCACCACTTCCAGCGCGTTGCTCTTCGGGTTGGTAACGACGCCCTGCACATCGAACTGCGGATCGGCGGCCAGAACTTTTTGGGTGCCGGTGGCCAGGTCAATTTCGATCAGCCGCGCGGAGTTAACGTCCAGGCTGGTGATGATGCGCAGTTTTTTATTGTCCGGAGCAAAACCGGCGACGACGCCGAAAGTCTCGTCGGGTCCCCAGTGAATCAGGTCGCGCCACGGCGACTTCACGTCATCGCGCACCCGCACGATGGTGCCGCCATCGGGAGTCTGCACTTGCGCGGCGCGAATCTGCAGCGCGTTGTCCGCCTGCCAACTCATCACGTCGCCGGGATTTTGGGTGTTCATCTCCAGCTGTCCGGTTTTCAGGTTCAGGCTGTAGACGTCGAACAGTTGCGGATCGCGCTTGTTCATCTGCACCAGGATGGTGTCCGGCGTTTTCCAGTCATAGGCCGCGATGTCGACGCGCACTTTGTCAAAGGCGGTGAAGTCCTTAGTTTGTTTGGTGGCGATGTCAGTCTGGTAGAGGCGCCAGTTTTCGTCGCCGCCCAGATCCTGCGTGTACAGAATGCTTTTGTTGTCGTAATTCCAAGTGAAGTTGCGAATGCCGCGCTTGGTGTCCGCGGTCACCGCGCGATCGTCGGTCTTCCCCAGGGTGCGAATCCACACGTTGAGCACGCCATCCACCGGCGCCAGATAACCGAGATGCGTGCCGTCGGGAGATATTTGCGGGTCGGTGCGTTCCGGGTTCCCGAACAAAACGCTGCGCGGGATCAATTTTGTGGCGGCCGAATTTCCCTGTGCCGCGGCCGGAAAATGGATGGCGAACAGCAGGATGGCGGCAAGAAAAAGCGATTTGGAAATCGTGCAATCCATCGGAGCCCCCCGGTTCAGCTTGTGCGGAGTGAATATTCCCACCGGCGTCAGCTCAGCGCAAGGAGCGATTTTCAACCGGAAATGACCGGCGTTACCAAGCGCTCGCACGCCGCCTGGCCCGGGTTTCGTGTAGTGGGCGGGATCCTTCGCTGCGCTCAGGATGCGGGGGCGGGCAGCGGACTAATGGCTTGGCGCGCTGATAATGAGCGGTTCGCGAAATGTTACGGAGATGATGGCGGTGGAATCGATCGCGGAGCCTGATTTTTGCGCGGGCGCAAAAATCCATTTCTGCGCGGCGGCCTCGACCGAGGCGGTCAGCGGCCCGTCGTTTAGCACCGTATCCACAGCGGCGACGCGGCCGGAGGCGTCGACGGATTCGCGCAGGATGACGCTGCCGCCCATGGAATTCGCGGCAGCTGGATACTGCGGCGACATGGTTTCGGTCGCGCGCGCGGCGCGCAACTCGTCGTTTCGCGGCGCAACCGCGTCCGTGGCCGCCGGCGATTTTCCTACGCCAGCATCCTTATAATAATGCGTCGTCGCAGTGCGCGGTGGAATGTACGGATTCGGAAACTGGAAAACGATCGCCACGCGGGCTTCGGTAGCGTGGCCGGCGAAATGTGCCGGAATAAAAGTCCAGCTATGCACAGCGCCGAGCGCCGCGGCGAGAAATGGCGCCTGGCCGCTCACCACTCGAATATCGGAAATGGTTCCGGTTCGCGCGACCAGCGCGTCGAGCAGAACTTCGCCTCCGGCCAACGATTCCTGCGGATAAGGCGCGGGAACCAGAGAATACGGTACGGGCAGCGACGCGTCGTTTCTTTCATTTTTTTCGGCGGCGCCGGCGTCATCCGGCGCAGGCTCGTCGGCCGTGTGCCAGCGAACATGGTTGGCCTGCAGCAGCGCGATCGCGTAGTGCATCGGAATCACTGCGCCCGGCGCGGCCGTGATCGTCGCGGCGGCGGGCGGCGGAAGCGACGGCCCGTTTGTGGGTTGCCCGGGCGCGGGCTCTTTCGGCGCTGGCCCCACTCCGCTTACTTTCGCGCGCAGCCACTGTCCTTCCACGAAACCCACCACTTCGTGCGAATCCAGCGAAAGCACCGGCGCGCCGCTCTGCCCCGGCTGAATTTTGTGCGCGAATAAAAATATTTCGGTATCGACTGCGCCGCTCTGATCGAGTTTTGAAAATTGGAAATTCAGGACTTCGCCCGCCGAACGCTCCTCGAGCGCTGCTTCCAGCGTGTAAGAATCGCGCGGCTTGAACGGGCGCAGCGCCGCGGCGAGAACTCTTTCCCCTGCCGCAGGATCGGCGTGATCGATATTCAGGAACGAAACAGAAAAGTCTCCGGCGAATGGATTGGGCGTGGCGCGCAAGATGGCCACGTCGTGATCGCTATCGATCGCGACGACCTGGGCGGCCACAAAACGCGGCGCCGCGGACCGCACGCGGAGAAGCAGATACGCCTGGCCGCCATGCAACTGGCTGAGGACGTGCGCGGCGGTGATCAAATAGCCGTCGCTATTGATGAAGAAACCGTTGCCGTAGAAAAGATAGTGATAACCCCGCGGCCCCGGATCGCGATCGACTTGATACACGATGGAACAGAGCGCGGAGGAAAGCTGGTGATCGTCGAGCGGCGGCGCGGATTTTTTCAGCGACGCCGGATTTAATTCTTGCGGCGTTTGGGCCGCCGCGCGCGGGGCGGCGAACAACACAATGCAGTTGAACGCGGTGAGGGCGCACACGAAGGCCAGCGCAAGACTTTTGCGGTTTCGTTTCATTCAGGCGACANNTCCCACCCCTGCAAAAAACGCAGGGATGGGCCACCCAAAAATTCGAAAGCTACGCCGCCGCGACGGAAGAATGCACGGTTTGCCGCTCTGGCTTCTTTTTGCGGAGAATCGCCGCGGAGAGAAGGGTAATCACCAGGCCGACCGGGAACGGTTCGATGAACGTCATCAGCGAATTGATCAGCGGATTTTCGTACATTCGGCGGGTATGGTTGATCTCCTGCACCTTCGCCGCAATCACTGCGTCGCTCGCGCCTGACGCCCGCACCTTATCGATCATGTGCGCGTAATAGTGGTCCATCGACACATGCTTGAAGCCGAAGTACACAATCTCCCAGCTGACCACATAGATTGCGCACGAAATCAAAGTGATCAGGATGCCGACGCCGAACGCCCTGGCGAAATTGATCTCCCCGCCGCCGAGGTTGTCACGATACGACCGGATCCCGAAGTACACCAGCAAAAACGACAGCACAATGTTGGTGTAACCCACTACCAGGGCGCGGTCGTAGCCGATGTGCTCGGTGAATGGCATGGTCACCAGCATCATCCCCGCGGAAGTCACGCCGGAAATCAGTCCAAAGACCAGTACAGTTTTTTTCATTTCAATTCCTCCGCGCAGCGAAATTCGTCATGCTCGTCCGGTGTCACCATATCGTCGCACCCCGAATGGCCTGGGTAATGCATCGTGGTTGAAATCNNAGCGACGAAGGATCTCAACCATTCATCTCTGGCGCCCGTCTATCGCTCGCTAAGGCCGCTTGGTGGCCTCGACCGTCACCAATAGCACTTCTGCTGCACCATTCGCGCTGGAATATTCCTGGCTCATCAGCTTTCCCGGGCCCGTAAGTTTCGTAATGTTGCGCAGCGCATATTTCATGGCGCCTTCCGAGAAATCGCCGCGGTAGACCAACGCATCGCCTTCCCACTGGCCGTTTTCGACCAGCGCGCCGGGAAAATCATTTCCGAAAATGTACGACTTGTAGGCTTTCTCCCTCGCGTCCCAGGTCATCACCAACATTCCTTCGAAATCGCCCACCGGTCCNNTTGCCCGCCGGCCGGCGCGAACGCCGACTTGGGATACGTTTCGGTGTAATCCCAGGTGCCGACGTAGAGTTTCGCCAGCCGCTGCATCTCGGGAGTAGGCAAAGTTGGGGGTTTTTCCTGCGCGTAGGCGGTGGCCGGCATAGAAAGTTTGCCGAACGGCCCAGCCAGGCAGGCGGCGACGGCGAGAAATCCCAAAATCTGAAAAGTGCGTTTCATTTTGTCCCCTTGGAATTTGTTTTTCACGATCCGGCTGCACTTTAGCGCATCAGGCGGAGTGTTTGTCGTCATACTTTCGGATGATTTTAGCTGGCCGGAAGGAAAATCATACGTTCGAGGGAGAAAATCGGCGGCGGATCAGGCCAGCAGGCCCGATTCTTTGCCCAGCTGCACCGCTTGGGTGCGGCGCTTGGCGCCGAGTTTGTCGAAGACGCGGCTCGAATGAGTTTTCACCGTGTTTTCGCTGACAAAAAGTTTGGCCGCGATCTCGCGGTTGCTCAGGCNNCCAGCTCGCGCGGCGTGATGCCCAGGCTTTCGCGTTTTTTTGCGTCGGCAACGAACGGTTCGCCACTGGCGGCGCCGGGCGCGGAGACCGCCGCAGGTACCGGAACTTCCTTCACCACAATCGTCTCGCGTGTTTTGGTCAGCTTCAGGCCCAGCCAAATGCCCAGCACCGCGAAAATCGCGGCGGTGAGGCCGCCGTAAATTTCGATGGAGTGGTCAATGACCAGGAAGCGGTACTCGGTCCACTTCAGCACCGCGATCAGGATTCCGCCGATCAGCCCGTAGATGAGGACATGACGCTTCATAGTTTCGCTAAGAAATTCTTCCTGCAGGTTATCGCGGGATGAGGTGGGGCAGCAAGGGCGTCACGCGGCGGGGTGTTTCGGGGTCGTTGGTGGCGCGATGTGTCAACGCAACGGCAACGGCTGCCCAGCNNAGCTAAAGCTGGCCGCTACAGACGCAAAAACTTTAGGGTGAACGATAAAAAGGTTTGCGCCATCGCTCACCGTAAAATCTGGCGCAGGCGCCAGAGCAGGATCGAAACTGCCAGCCAGGCTACCGCGGCAGCAATCAGCACCGCGGGCGCGGGATGATCGGGGAGTAGTCGCCAGACGATCGCGGCGAAGGCTGCGAGTCCGATGGCGCCAAACGCTGCGCCACGGGCCTCGAGCGCGGCGGCATCGCGGCCGCGGGCCGTGCCGTCAATGCCGGCGGCGTACTTTTTTTCGCGCTCGTGCGCGGCCACCAGCGTGGCCGTCGCCGGAAAAATCGCCGGAAACGCCAGAAATAATCCGCCGACCGCGGGGCCGAATTTATCGGCGATTAATCCAGTGACCACGGTAACCACGCCACCAAAAAGAAAACGGATCGCGTATTCGCGCGGTTTGGTCTGCGCCAGCGCCGCCAGATTGAGCTTCACGTACATCACACGCCTGCCTTGAAAAAGTAAAACCACAGCGTCAGCGCCACCGCCAACCACAAGAACAGCAGCAGCGACGTGAAGATTTTGGCGGGAGGTTTGTAACGGTAGAGCAGCACCATGGCGCACCAGGCGTAGACCAAAAACGCCGCGGCGCCGCCCAGCATCGAACGCGCTTCCATCGCGGCGTAGGCCTTGCCCTCGGTGGCGATGGTCAGCGCGAGCGTGGCCAGGCCCACCGAAGGCGCAGCGCCAAATAATCCGGCAAAACTTCTCGGCTTCAGCACCGTGCCAAAAACGGCGAAGGCCGAAACGAACAAGCCGCCCACCAGAAATCGAATCAGCAACTGCCCCAGCACGCGGACTCCCTCCCGCAGGTTTCCCTGCGCCGCCATTATAAATGGATAGTGAGTGGCAGGTTGCCATTCGATTACAGGCATTTCGCCGAGTTCCTCAAGTGTTTCGGGGATAAAAACCGCGGCGTTCGACCTGCACAATTGTGGACCGCCATGCTTGGCAGGCGCTACGGAGGTACCAGTCGGGAGCCAGGACCGGGCATACGAAAATGAAAATGGATATACGGCAAGCCACGGCCAGCTACGAAACCTGGCTGCGCGGCTGCACCACGGTGGTGGAAGCGGCCCTGAAAACCAAACACGCCCAGATGCGCGGCGATCTATTTTATTTTTTTCGCGGCACCTATTACCGCTGGACGCAATTATTTCCGGAAATCTGCAAAGACCTGACCCATGCGCCACAAGTTTTGTGCGGCGGCGATCTCCACGTGGGAAGTTTCGGAACCTGGCGTGACGCGGAAGGGCGATTGTGCTGGGGCGTCGACGATTTCGATGACGCCTATCCCCTGCCCTACACCAACGACCTGGTGCGTCTCGCCGCCAGCGTGAAAATGGTCACCGACTCGGAAACGTTGACCATCAAATATCGACAGGGGTGCGACGCGATTCTGGAAGGCTACGCGGAATCGTTGAAGCAGGGCGGCTGCCCGTTTGTTCTCGCCGAACGAACCCAGAACATGGAGCGCCTGGGCGTCGGAGCGATCGAGCCGGCCGAGAATTTTTGGGACAAGCTCGCGGAAGTTCCGGCGGTGCCAGACCGCGAAGTTCCAACGGATGCGCGAGCAGCTCTGCGGAAAATGTTTCCGTCAAAAACAAAGTACAAAATCGCGCGGCGCCAGGCCGGCATGGGCAGCCTGGGTCAACCGCGTTTCGCCGCGATTGCCGAATACCAAGGCGGTTATATGGCACGCGAAGTGAAAGCGGCGGTGCCGTCGGCGATGGTCTGGAAAGAAGGCCAAAGCGGGCGTGGCGAAAAGTATTACGATCCCACCATCGCCGGCGCGGTGCGCTCACCCGACCCGTTTCATCGCATCGTGAAGGGATGGGTGGTGCGCCGGCTCTCGCCGGATTCCAGTCCCATCGAAGTGGACGCGCTGCCCAAGCAGCGCGACGAATACACCCTGTTGCACGCCATGGGCAAGGAAGTCGCCAACGTCCATTTGGGATCGAAGCGCCAAATCCAAAACGTCCTGCGCGATTTGCGCGGCCGCAACAAGAAATGGCTGCGCAAGGCCGGAAAAGAAATGGCCAGAGCCATCGAAAAAGACTGGAAAGCCTACGCCTGAAATCGCCGGGCTCTCTTCCCCCCAGGGCAGCGTGTTTCAGAACACCGCGGCCAATATGCGCGAGAACGGGTGCTCCAGACCAACAAAGAAGGAAAAGCTATTTTCCCGGCGAACTGAGAAAGTTCCTTTCCGGATTATTTGGGAGATTTGCGGGGGGCGCGCCAGCGGCGGCCGAGCGCGGGGAAAATCGCGCCGCCGACATTGGCCAGGTTGGCGTCGGGAAATGGGGCGTGTTCGGCGCTGGACGACCCGACGTGGAAAAGCGTCTTCAGGAATCTGCCGACCGCGCCGAGTTTTTCGCTGAAGCTATATTTCACCGTGTTGCCATTGGCGCGGACCACCAGCAGCGTCACGTCGTCCGCCGAAAGATTTTCCGGGAAACGCTCGCCAATTTCTTTGAGCAGCGCCGGAATAAGTTTGTCCGCCGGCACGTCGCCGAGCAGATTGACCACGCGCAGCAAGCCCGCTTCCCCGAGCATCTCGCCGTCGGCGTCGCAGGATTCGATCAGCGCGTCGGTGTAGTTGATGACGCAATCGCCGGGATCGAGCTCCACGTCGAGCTGCTCGTAGTCCGCCACCTGAAACATCCCAAACGGAATATTGCTGAGGCCCTTCGGGGCGGTACCGGGCTGTTCGTCGTGGCCCAGCAGCGTCCACTTGCGGTCGGCAGCGCGATAGAGCAGCGGGCGCGGATGTCCGGCGTTGCACAGCGAAAGGCGGCGAGTCGGCGCAAAAAAAGTCGTGACCACCGCGGTGGCGAAACGGCCGTGACTCGAAAGTTCGGTGAATTGATCGTTGAGGAGTTGGACAAATTCTTTGTGGTCCAGGCGATTCACGAAGCGGCGCATCAAGGAGCGGAGATCCGCAGCGGTGGCCGCGACCGACGTGCCGTGGCCGGAAACGTCGGCGAGCAGGACGCGGCTGATGCGGCCGGTGGCGCAGCTCGAAACGTAGTAGACGTCGCCGCCGCGCTGCGCTTCGCCATAGGGCTTGCTGTAAACCCACACATCGAGGCCGCTCAGTTCGACGCCGTTCGAGGTGAGCTGGCTGCCGCCCCAAACTTCCATGCAGGTCATGTGCTGCGCGGGCGAATCGGCCATATGCACATTATAGCGGGATGTGGAATGAGAGACGAGCGACGTGAGGTCGGCTTGGCGGCGAGAAAACAAAAACGAGGGCTGCCCAGCTAAAGCTGGCCGCAACAGACGCAAATACTTTTGGGCTGACGATGCTACGGCTGAGTGTTTTTCGACGTGGAGGCGAAGCGGTGGCAACCCACCGCGCTCCAAAAATTCTGCTTCCTTCGTGCCGCGTCGAAGACTGTTCCGCGCCGTCATCCTTCGCTGCGCTCAGGACGACGGACGCCCTCGATTTTATTTACAGGTTTCAGGCGTTGGCGGCGCTGGCGCCGGTGCCCGAACCAGGGTTAGCACCGACGGTGCTTTGCGCGACGAGTTCGGCCATGCGGCGAACTTCGTCGACAACTTTTTCGATGCGGTGGCCGCCGTCTTTGGCGGGGAGCAATTTGGCGCGGGCGTTGTCGCCGTCCGCGGCGGAGACGCGCATCTCCCAGGCCGAAGTTTCGTGCGAGCCAATGATGCTGACCTGCCAATCGCCGGGGAGCTGCTTCAGAAACTCGTCGATCGCATTACGCAAAGGCTGTTCGATTTCCGGATTTCCCAATTCGTTCAGTAAAAGTGTCGATGCCATATGATTACCCTCGTTCCTCTCCTGAATATGTTTTTCAATTTATTTTCAGATTCAAACGGGAGGCTGAAACTTGACCGCAGCCTCCCGTTTGTTTCTGGTTGGGGTGGATGTCGATTGGTGCGAATCGTTGGGCGCCAGGAACTCGTCGCGATCGCTCACCTAAGTGTCCTTACGCCTTCCGAGTCAGCGGCACAGTCACCACCGCCAGTTGGATATTTGCGCTGTTCTGGGCCAGTTCCTTCTCACGGCTTGATTCGAAAAGCGTCCAACCCAGTCCGTATCCGTTCCAAACCTGGGCGAGGAAACAATCGTGGTTGTAGCAATGGAAGACCAGCCGGGCTTCGCCGCCGCTGAGGTCCTGCTCCGCGAATTTGGCGCTGAGATACATTCGGTTGGTCGTGCCGGATTCCTGGATCAGTTGTTCGTTTCCGTTGCCGATTTGCAAACGGCGAATTTCATATTTACCTGGCGCCATCGTCCTATCGCCGGCCTGAAACGCGAACGGAACTTCGGCTTTGGTGGTGGTTTGGGCGTGGCTGGTGGTGGGCGCGAATGCGGCTACTACGGCCAATGCTGCGACTGCGAGGACTTGCTTCTTCATTGTAGTTCTCCTTTTTCTAAATTCGCTCGGCGGCCCTTTTTGATTCCGGGTTGTCGCTCGAGCTGCGCCCACTTTCGCGCTAATCGGGTCGCGCGACAATGCACGGGAGGCGACTTAACGGTGAACCGCAGGTGAACTGCCAGGTTACGAGGGCATAAGGAGTTGCGCGGGCCGCACCGGGCAGGACGGAAAGCAGCGGCGGCCTGGAGTTGCGCGAATCGAGGAGGCGGCGATAGCGGTGGTGTATATTGGAATCGAAACGGACATGGCGCAGCCACCATCCACCTCGACGGTTTTGAAGTTCGACGCGTACGCGCTGGACCTGCGCGCCGGCGAACTTTTCAAGAACGGCAAGAAGATAAAAATTCAGGAACAGCCGGTCCAGATTCTGGCCATGCTGCTAGAACGCCCCGGAGAAGTGGTCACGCGCGAAGAACTGCGCGAGAGGCTGTGGTCGGAAGACACTTTCGTGGATTTCGAGCACAGCCTGAACACCGCGATCAAGAAGCTGCGCCTGGCGCTGAACGACGACCCGGAAAAGCCGCGATTCATCGAGACCCTGCGCCGGCGGGGCTATCGTTTCGCGACGGCGGTGGTGGAAAGTGCGGACGAGGCCGCGCGACGCGAGCCGGCGGCGCCGGCCGCAAAACCTCCATCGAAGATGGCGGCGAAGGCGGCGACCGAACGCGCGACCAAACCGGCCGCCGATCTGGTGGGCAAAGTGTTCGCGCTGCGCAGCGATTCCGCGGCCGGCAAATTTGTTTCGCTGCCCATCGACGAGACGACACAGAAGGAACAGCAGAAGCTGGAAGCGGCGAACGACGATCTGGGATTGTCGCTGCTCTTTGCGGACGGCAAAGTGTTGATGGTGCAAACCGGCACGCAAGTGAAAGTGCTGGACGTCCAGAGTGACGGCTCTTCTTGCGAAGTTCGCATCCTCGCCGGGGAACACACCGCCAAAACGGCAATCGTCCCGCGCAAATATTTGATCTGAGTACCGTCCGCGTCCGCGCGCAGCAGCCCGCCGCATTCTTCGCAGAAATTCACGAAACAAATCCGTTATCGCCTCGTCTAAGCGCGGTAGACGTTCACCGGGGTGGGGTTCATGCACGGTTTTCTTGCAACAATTTGCGGGTTGGGGTTCGTACTGTTCGTTATCGCAACCAGCGGACAGACTACGAAAATTCGGACAGCGACCTATCGTTTGGATTCGACCGATGGGCTGGAATTGTTCGACACCAACGCGCGGATCGTGGACTATCGCGGGCGAAGGGCCTTGCATCTGTCTCCGGAGAAAAATCACGGAGCCGACAATGGGTCGATGATTGCGCTGGTCGCCGGTTCGGATTTTCACGATGGCACGATCGAAGTGGAGGTGGCGGGCAATCCGATGCTGACCATGGATTCGACCGCGCGCGGATTTATCGGCGTGCAGTTCCGAGCGCACGACCACAGCGCAAAAGCCGAAGATATTTATCTGCGGCCTTCGAATGGACGCGCGGACGATCAACTGCGGCGCAATCATTCGGTGCAATACGAATCGCTTCCGGATTTTCCGTGGCACCGGTTGCGGCAGGAGCAGCCCGGCGTATACGAATCGTACGCCGACCTGGAAGCCGGGGCTTGGACCCGGATGAAAATCGAAGTGGCCGGCGTCAAGGCGAAGCTTTATGTGAACGGCGCGGAGCAGCCTTGCCTTCTCGTGAACGATTTGCGGCTGGGCGATTCGCGCGGGCAGGTTGGGTTGTGGGCTTTTGTGGCCACCGATGCGTATTTTTCCAATTTGAAGATCGACTACGCGGATTGAAGGATCAATGCAGATGATCACGCGACGGGAAGCGGTTTGCGTCTTGAGTTCGGCGTCGGCGCTGGCGTTTTTGAATACGGTGCGCGGCTCGGCGGCGAAATTCCTCTCGTCCGTTTCAGCGGCTGAGCCGGCGACCTCGCGGAGCGCAGCTAAGGATGACGCTGTACCGGCGCTGGCACCCGGCGCGCCGATGTCCGCGCAGCGCGAGGCGCTGATCGAGGCGTTCAAGGAAAAATCCGTGGGGATCCCGGAGAAATTCGAGGCGCGCACCTTCAAGGGCGACGGGGATATGCCCTATCGCCTCTTCAAGCCAGAAGCGGGGGCAGGCGCCGGCGGGAAATTGCCGCTGGTGATTTATCTGCACGGCAGCGGCGGGCTCGGCGATGACAACGAAAAACAGATGGGGCTGGGAAATATTTTCGGCACGCGGGTGTTTGCGCTGCCGGAAAACCAGAAGCGTTTTCCGTGCTACGTGCTGGCGCCGCAGACCGACCGCGGTTGGGCGAGCTACGATTTTTCGCAACGGCCGGCGAGACCCCTGGCCCAACTGGGAGACGGCTCCAAGATGGCGCTACGGGTGATCGACGCGCTGCGCCGCGAATTTCCGATCGACGACCGGCGGATTTACGTCACGGGACAATCGATGGGCGGCGTGGGCGTGTGGAACCTCACTGCCTATCGCCAGAAATTCTTCGCGGCGGCAATTCCCTGCTGCGGCAGCGCCGGCGCGGACGACGTGACGCTCTCGGCGGATACGCCGGTGTGGGCATTTCAAGGCGATGCCGACGATACCGTGCCGGTCGCGACTTCGCGCGAACGCATTGCGGTGCTGCGCAAAGCTGGAGCGCATCCTTTGTACACGGAATACGCCGGGGTCGGTCACAACGTGTGGGAATGGGCGTATACCGAACCGGCGTTGATCGAGTGGATTTTCGCGCAGCGTCGGTGAAAAGTTTTGTACATCGCGGAAGGCGTGAAGCAAGGCGCGAAGCCTGGACGATTTGCAGAAGTGAACCGGCACCTCCCTTTCCGAAGTGCCATTCCGTTTCTTTCGAGGAGACGCTCATGCGAATCATCGGTGGTTCGTGCCGGATATGGCTTACGGCGCTCTTTGTTTTCCTGGCCGCCGTGTTGTCGCAGCGCGCGCAAGCCGAACGCACCGTCACCAAGCTGGCCGACGGCGTGTACGAAATCCGGCATGAGCCCAACGGCAACACCACCGTGATCATCGGCGACCGGCAGGTTTTCGTGGTGGACACCTGTTTTCTGCCGTCGGCCGCGCGCGAGGATATCGCGCAGATTCGCCAATGGACCGACAAACCGGTCAGTTTCGTATTGAACACGCATTTTCACAACGACCACAATTTCGGCAACCGGATTTACATGGACGCTTTTCCGGCGGTGACGGTGATCGCCCATGTGGAAACGAAAAAGGAGATGGACCTTTTCGGTCCCGGCTCGGCGCGGCGCGAGGAGCAAAGCGCGATCGATTACCAGAAGATGCTCGATAGCGGCAAGGCGCCGGATGGCTCGGCTTTGACCGACGACGACCGCGCGCAATTGAAGAAGGCCATTCCGCGGGTGCTGGCGCGGTCTGAAGAATTAAAGGCGGTGACATTCCAGAGCGCGACGCTGACTTTCGATCACGATTTCATGATCGACCTGGGCCACCGCGAGGTGCAGGTGAAATTTCTGGGGCGTGGAAACACCGGCGGCGACGCGGTGGTGTATCTGCCGAGGGAACAAATCGTGATCACCGGCGACCTGGTGGTGGCGCCGATTCCCTATATTTACGACGGCTACCCTACCGAATGGGCACAGACGCTGCAGAATCTGGCGCAACTCGACGCCGATACGATTGTGCCGGGCCACGGGCCGGTGATGCACGACAAGGCGCAGATGTATTTGATTCGCGATTTTCTGCAGAGCGCGGTGGAGCAGATGAACGTCAAGCTGGGGCAAACCAGCCCGGCGATGTTTCAGACTTTGGACGACGTGAAAGGTAGTGTGGACTTGACGGCGTTTCGCGCGCGGTTTATTGGCGATGATAAGGATTTGGGAGATGCGTTCGATGAGGCGTCGGCGCATCTGGTCAAAGTGGTTTTTGAGGAAGCGAGTTTGCGGTGAAGGCCGGAGGCGGCGCTCGACGAGTGACGAGCGACGATGGCTGAGATCGAAGAGTGATCCCTCGTCGGCGCGGCAAGTGCGGCCGCGCCTCTATCGGAATGACAACTAAAAAGCGATGCGACAGGCAGCTACGGCAACGGCTGCCCGGCTGAAGCCAGCCGCTACAGGCTCAAGTACTTTCGCGTTTGACGAGGCTGCGGCTGGGGGATTTTCGGGCGCCGAGGCAAAGCGGCGGCAGAGCCGCCGCGCTCCCAAAAGTTTTGGCCCTTTAGATGACCGAGCGGCGCAAAGCGCCGCTCGGTGTTGCATACCTTAGGCCGTGGGCGATTTGGCGAAGCGCAAGGATACGGAATTCATACAGTAGCGCAGGCCGGTGGGTTGGGGGCCGTCGTCGAAGACGTGGCCGAGATGCGCGTCGCAGAGGCGGCAGGCGACGGCGGTGCGTTCCATGCCGAAGCTGACGTCGCTCGTCTCGTTGACATTTTCTTTGGCGATGGGCTGGTAAAAACTGGGCCAGCCGGTGCCGGAATCGAATTTGGTATTGGCGTCGAACAGCGCGGTGTCGCAACAGATGCAGCGAAAAACGCCTTTGGCGTGGTTGTTGGGATTTTCGTTGGTGTAGGGGCGCTCGGTTCCGGCGTGGCGCGTGACTGCGAACGATTCGGACGAAAGCTGTTTGCGCCACTCGTCTTCGGTTTTAATCACGGTGGCCAGGGTGACGACGTCTTTGCGCTGGCCGGCGTCAGTGAATTCGACGATCTTTACGGACTTGGGCAGGTTGGCGATTTCGTCGGCGGCGTGCACCGGCTGGTTTTTATTGACGTAGGCGTACATCAGCGCGATGGAACCCGCGCCTACGCCGAGCAAAAAGGTGCGGCGGCCAATCGGCCGCGGCATCTGGTCTTTCGCATCTGGCAGAAATTTCATGGCATCCCTCCCGTAATTATTATCTGTATTAGGGTTCCAATTTCATCCGAAGGTGAAGGCGAAGGCCTGCACGCCCGGGTCGAGAAATTCAATCTCAAAAGTGCGATCCTCCACGGCTCCCTTCTGGCGGATCAGCTGATATAGGCGGTGTACTTTCACGGTGCCCTCGCCGTGGGCGTCGGTATCGCTGCCGTGATCGTCGCCGGGTGCAGTGCCGTCAATTTTCACGATGAAGCGCACCGGCTTGCCGTTTTTCGCGGGGCCCAGCACCAGATGCAAATCGCGCGCGTGGAAGCGGAACAGAATTTTGGCGTGCGGAGCTTGCGAAACCGCGTCTTCGGAGCTAACGGTCCAGGCTCCGGCCAGCGCCCATTGATTCTGCGAGAGCCGCGGGTGCGGGGCGTAAACACTGCGCACATCGCGGTTGATCGGTTCTTCGGAAGCGAAATGCTCGGCGCGTTTGTAGCCGATATAAGTTTCGGGCGAGGCCACGTTGCCGTTGTCCGGCTTCGCTTCGACGCCGGTCGCGGAAACGTCGACCACGCCCGCGGCGAGCGATTGCGCGCCATTTGCCTTCAGCAACTCTTGAATCACGTGCTCGGACTGGTCGTATTCGCCTTCGCCGAAGTGGTGATAGCGCACCCGGCCTTTGCCGTCGCTAAAATAATGCGCGGGCCAGTATTCGTTGTCGAACGCCTGCCAGATTTGATAGTTGCTGTCGATCGCCACCGGATACGTGATGTGCAAATCGCGCACTGCTTTTTCCACGTTGGCGCGATCTTTTTCGAACGCGAATTCTGGCGTGTGAACCCCGATGACCACCAGGCCGGCGTCTTTATATTTCTGGGACCAGGCCTCGACGTAGGGCAACGCGCGCAGGCAGTTGATGCAGGAGTAGGTCCAAAAATCGATCAGCACTACTTTGCCGCGCAGCGATTGTGTGGTCAGCGGCGGCGAATTGATCCAGGCGACTGCGCCGTCGAGCGACGGCATCGGCCCTTCGTCGTCGAGCTTTACTTGTGTTTGGGCGGCGCTGACGGGCGTCGTGCTCGGATTGTGAGCCAGAGCCAGCCGCGCGGATTTCGCCGGGCCGAGCTTCTGAATCAGGCGCGTTTCTGCGTTCGCGGTATTCACGAACGAAAACTTGGCGAGCAGATTGGTGTCCCAGCCGAGCGCGATGGCGACGACTCCCGCGATCACGGCGATGCCCAGGCCGCGGCGAATCCAAACGTCGAACGCGAGCGAACGCTTCATAGTCGAGAGCACCTTTTTTCCGGCAAGCAGGGCGATGGCCAGCGAAACGGCGGCGCCGAGCGCGTAGGCCAGTAACAAAAATGTGGAGCGCGCGCCCGGACCTTGAATCGCGGCGCCGGTCAAAATCAGGCCTAGGATCGGTCCGGCGCAGGGCGCCCACAACAAACCAGTGGAAATGCCGAGCAGAAATGATTTGCCGGGACTGGCTTGTTCCCCGCCCGGGCCGCCTTGCAATTTGCTCCCCGCCTGCACCAGCGGATGCGTAAGCTTTTCGGCCAGCGACGGAAAAATCAGAGTGATGCCCAGCACCAGAAAAATCGCCATCGCGGCGTAACGTCCGCCTTGATTCAGCCGCACCACCCAGTGCCCGCCGAACGCGGCGGCGGTGGCGACCAGGGAAAACGTCAGCGCCATGCCCGCGAGCAGCGGCAGGCCGGACCGGCGGAAGGGCTGGTCGGCGCGCGCAAACACGAACGGCAGCACCGGAAGAATGCACGGGCTGAGAATAGTGAGCACGCCGCCGACAAACGCGAGTAGGTAGATCAGCATAATTTCGTCGCTGATGCCGCAAGGGCCCCATGCCCTCTGTGCTTTAGATTCACGGGCTTGTATAAGGATACAGATTCGAGGCCGCGTTGCGGTAGGCTATTCCCCGGATAAGTCGAATGAGTGCATATACTTCAGGAGTGCGCGGCGTGGAGCTCGACGGCCAGAGCCGTTGCGCGCACTATAATGGGCTGACGGACATCATCGCGATCAAGATGAAATGTTGCGGGGAATTTTATGCATGCAAGGATTGCCATGATGCGCTAGCCGGGCACGCGATCGAAGTGTGGCCGCGTCGTGAGTGGGCGGAGCAGAAAGCGATTCTGTGCGGCGGGTGCGGCGCGGAGTTGAGCATCGCGGAGTACATGAAGTGTGAATCGCACTGCCCGAAGTGCGGCACGGGTTTCAATCCTGGGTGCCGGAACCATCATCATTTTTATTTTGAAACTTAGGTCCGCCGCGTCCAGTGAGTTCATTGATCACGGCGATGCTTGTTACTTCGGATGCGTGAGCGTTGAGCTTTACGTTCCCCACCCTTTGCTGAGAAACGCAAAGGATGGGGCGCCGGGAAAATCGGCTTTGCGATCGGTGGATCGAAATTCCCGACGGGTTTGCGCGTGGGACCGGTGGGCGGAAATCGTCGACAGCTTCTGCCCAGCGAGATTAGCGATCGAGCCAGCCGCCGCGGAAGCCCGCGCGTTGCAAGCCTTTCACGATGTAGGGGCAGCGGCGGAAAATATTCCAGAGCAGCTCGGACTGGTAATTTTCTATCATCATCAGAATCGGGCCTTCGTTTAGGCCGAAGACCCAGGGCGACATCCAGGCATTCAGGTGCGGAGCCTTTTGCGGAAAAGTGGGATTGAAACTGGCCACGAATCCGTAGGGATTGTGCGCTTTGAGTTGCAGCACGTCGATGGCGTGGCGGACGGTGGGGATGCAAATTTCCGGCGCGAACGGAATCGACGTAGCCACGGCCCAGGGTGAAACGGTGCCGTCGTCGGGACCGAATGGCGCGCCGCGCGCGATGTAATCGAAAAACGTGCGCTTCACGCCGTTCACTTCCAGGGTCACGTCGCCGGGTCCGTCGCTGGCGGTGAGTCCCCAGACAAATTCTCCGTAACGTTCGAAGCCGTGCGGATTGGCGATGGCGTACTGGCGATGCACCTGCGTGGCGCGGCGGCTGTTCTCGAAATAATCGATGCCGACTTTGCGGTTGAAGTCGTCGCGGATACCGCGGAAATCGATCCAGAGATGCGACATCTGGTGAATGAAGAGCGGGCCGGCATAGAGATATTCGAGGTCGTAAATTTTCTTCCATTCGAAAGTTTTCAGCCAGTCGTGGTAGCCCTGCGGTTCGATGGGAAAAGTGGGCGAGCCGAGAGCCATGGCGTAGAGCATCAGCGCTTCGCTGTAACCGGTGTCCCAGCGATACGGAAGAAAACCGGATTCGGGCTGCCAGCCGTGGCTGAGCGTGGCAGCGCCGTCGAGCGCCCATTTCCAATCGACGCGGCGGTAGAGAAATTCAGCGGTGTCGCGGATTTCTTTTTCGTCTTTGCTATCGGTGGCGGTGAAATAGTTCGCGGCGGTTAAAACGCCAGCAAGGAGAATCGCCGTGTCCACGGTGGACACTTCGCATTGCACGGCGCGGCGGCCGGTCTGCATGTCCAGAAAGTGGTAGTAGAAACCTTTGTAGCCGGTGGCGTCGGCTTCGGGACCTTGCGGGCTGGATTTAAAAAACCGCAGGAGCTTCAGCGTTCTTTGAATGGCGTCGGAGCGCGGGAGAATGCCGCGCTCGACGGCGACGACGTAGACGCTGGGGCCCATGCCGACGGCCGCGATGCTCGAGGGCGAGCCGGGCTGGGTGCGGTCGGCGACCAGTCCGGTCTGGGCGTTCGTTTCTTTCAGGAAATAATCGACGATGGCGCGGCGGAGATCTTCAAGCATGGCCGGGTCGTCATTGCCCAGCGGATTGGCGCGGGAGGTTTCCATTTCCGAAGCCGAAAGTGCGAGGCCGGCCGACACGGTACCGGCTGATCGAAGAAAATCGCGACGATTCATGGTCCGTCCGAAGAAAGATTGCTTCACGCCTGTGCAGTTTTTCAGAATCAGTGGTGATATGCACCCGAAAAATTGGGCACGGATTGGTTCATGTTGCTAATACATAAGACGGGCCCCGCGTGAAGGCCGAGATCGAAGAAAGGTCCTTCGAAACCTGACTTCACCATAAGGTTCTATCGGCCGCAAAAGGAAAGAGACGCGGGATGAATCCCGCGCCCCTTTCGCACGCGATGGAATCGCGTACGCCCTGAATTTATTTCTACCTCTGGTTATTTCGCTTTGCAGGTTTCGCTGACCATGGTCATGGAGCGGACCATCAGGTGGGTCATGCCGGCGTGTTTCGTGGCTGCACCGGAGCCTCCCGCGGGCGCGTTTTGATTGGCGTCGCCGGACGCGCTGGAGTCTCCCGAGTTCGAAGGAGCCGCACCGTTCGCGCCGCCTTGCCCCGTGAGGACGCGGCCGGTGACGGTGACGGTGTGCCCGACGTGTTCGGCGAAATTGGTGTTGCGGCTGCGGAGCATGTAAACCGTGCCGTCATCGGCGGTCAATTTGAAGGTGCCGTCTTTTTTGCCGGCCGCGATGCAGCCGGTGACGGTGGTCGGCGGCGTCTTGGCCGCCATCATCGCGCCGTTATCTTGCGCGGGCGGCGGGCTTTGGGCGTCGGGCGTGCTTTGGGCGTGCGTCGGAAGGGCCGCGGGAATCAGGCTGACCGCCAGGAACAGCGCGCCGGTGGTAAAAAATTTGCGCATCTTGAATCTCCTTTTACGGCGTTGCGTCTTAGTGCGGTGATTCATGCCAGGAATTCTGAATCACGAGCATCCATACTATTTATAAGTACAACCGAAGTCCATTGCCGCTACTATCGGGTAAAACCTTGAGACGTCGCGGTTTTTGTTGGTCATTGTGAGCGCAGCGAAGAAACTCACCCAGTGCGGTCGTTCTCGGCGTTAGGCGACACGCGAAGGCCAAGGCTCTTTGTCGTGGTGATTCGCGGGCGGCGCCGAGGCCAAGCGGTGGCCCGTTGTTTCCCAGGGTGAAAGCCGCCACTTTCCAAACGTTTCGCGTTCTACGCGCCGAGATTAACGGACCGCCGTTTAGCGCACCGCGGTGGACGTGGCCTTCTGGCCTTTTACTTCCAGCTCGTTCACGACTTGGACCACGTTGGGCACGCCGCTGGCAATTTTTTCGGCGGCGGCGCGGCGGGCTGGCGATGAGACCGTGCCGGTCAGGGTGACCACACCGTTCTTTACCTCATATTTCACGTCGTTCGTGAAATTATCCTGGATGTACACCGCGGCGAGATTTTTCTCGATGCCCTCGTCGAGATCTTTGTTTACTTCTTTGGTCGGGCTTTCGTTGCCAGGAGGCAGAACCATGATTTGGTCGGCGACCACTTGCGCGCCGGCAAAGCCCTTGGCGATTGATTCGGCGTTGGCCTTATCGGCATCGGCAGCCACGTGGCCGCCCAGGGTGACGACGCCCCGATCGCGATCCTGCGTGACCGAAACGTCTTTGAAACCGGACTGGTCCAGCGCCTGGCGAATGGAGCCCGCCACATCCGGCGATTTCGGAGTGGAGGAACAGCGAGTGAGGCCAACAACGCAAAAGAGCGCAAGAGTGGCGGCGAATGGCTTGAGCATGGTGGTTAGTCTCCTTGGGTAACCCGAAGTGAGGTTTTAAATGGCAGGCCGGGCAGGCAAAAAAATGCGGGAGAAGAAGCAAACAACCGGGCCCAGCCCTTAGTATTTTGTAATAAGGATTCCCGGTTGCCTCTTGTTTCTCCCGCACATTCATAGTCGGGCAAGGCGCAAATTTCAGCCATACACCGGATGCTGTACCCAGTGGCGAAATTTGCGGTAGGTGCGGCACGCGCCGTGCTGACGCGAGCCGTCATNNTTCTGAGCGCAGCGAAGAATCTAAACCAGCCGGCGCACGCACAGCGTTACGCGACGTGCAGGCCGCCTTCGTCGTCGCCAGTCGCGTGCGGTTTACTGGTTGTGATCCTTCGTCGCTGAGATCCTCAGGATGACAACGCGCGGCAGGCTGCGGTGCCCGGCCGATGCGCGCGCCGAGCTTGACCGACGATCCAACGCAAACAAAAAGCGAACAATCCTGGCAGCCTAGAACAGGTGGTACTGACGGTCCATTTCGCCTGTCACTGCGGGTTGCTAACTTTGCTCAGGCATGAAAACGGTGAAGGAGTGGATCAATCCGGTACACGTGCGCCGCATCGAAGGCGCGCTCCAACCGCAGCTGCGCTGGCTGGCGAATCGCGAGCGCGTTTCGGTCAACATGCGCTTGCGCACCAAATTCCTGCTGTCGCTGGTATTGATCATCGCCGGACTGACGTTCTCCACGCTGCTGATCGTGGGCCACGCCGCCCAGGAGCAGGTGCAAAAAGCACTGGAGCAGGACACCCGCAATTCGGTGGGCACCTTTCAAAATGTGCGCGCCGAGCGCCAGATCGAACTGAACCGCGACGCCGAAATTCTGGCCACACTTCCCTCCATCAAATCAATCATGGCGGACGAATCGCCGGTAACGATTCAAGAAGCGTCCGAAGAAGCGTGGCGTTCGAGTGACACCGAGCTTTTCGCGCTGGCCGATTGGACCGGAAAAATCGTCGCGTTGCACAGCAAGACGCCCGGGTTTCCGGTAAGCGCCGCCACGGATATGGTGGAGCACGCGCGCGGGACCGGTGCGCAAGGCGCCTGGTGGTTCGGGCAGGGCCATTTGTATCAGGTCGCAGCGCATCCGATTGAGATCGGAGCATCGTCGCAACTAAATCTGGGCTCGGTGGTGGTGGGTCGCGAGATTGACGCCAGCGTGGCGCGCGAGGTGGGACGCCTGGCGCTCTGCGAAATTGCCTTTCGTTACGGTGAAGTTCCGGTGGTCAGTTCGTTTTCGGCGGCGGTGGACGAGCGCATGGTCACCAATCAACTGCGCGGCGCACATCCTTCCGGCGAAATGGAAATCGATGGCAAACGGTACCTGGTCAGCTCGGTCGATTTGACGCCGGGAAGTTCGCCGACCTTGACGCTTACCGTATTGAAGCCGGCCGACGAGGCGCTCGCGTTCCTCACCCATTTGGACAACACGCTGGCGCTGCTGGGAGGTCTGGCAGTTTTTGTCGGCGGCATGTTGGTATTTTTCATTTCGAGCACATTCACCAAGCCGCTGGAACAGCTCTGCGCCGGCGTGCACGCTTTGGAAAAAGGAAATTTCGAGTATCCGCTGGCGCCGGATACCGGTGACGAGGTTTCGGAAGTAACTGAGGCGTTTGCCCGGCTACGTTCGACACTGCAAACGAACGAAGAACAAAAACAAATGCTGGGAGACCAGCTGCGGCAAGCGCAGAAAATGGAAGCGGTGGGGCGCCTGGCTGGAGGCGTGGCGCACGATTTCAACAATTTGCTGACGGTGATCAAAGGCCACGGCGATTTGCTCGAATTGAAACTGGGCACGATGAGTCCCGTGCAGAACAGCATCGCCGAAATGAAGAAGGCAGCCGACCGTGCGACCGCGTTGACCCGGCAGTTGTTGGCTTTCAGCCGCATGCAAGTTCTACAGCCCCGGGTGCTGGATTTGAACCTGCTGATCGCCGACCTGAATAAAATGCTGCCCATGCTGATCGGCGAGGAAATCGAATACAAATTTATCGCCGGCGAATCGTTGGCGCGGGTGAAGGCCGACCCATCGCAGATCGAGCAAGTCGTGATGAATCTGGCGGTGAACGCGCGCGACGCGATGAAAAACAGCGGCAAGTTGACCATCAAGACCCAGAACGTGGTGCTTGACGAGGACTATGCGCGGGCTCACGCGCCCACCGTCGCCGGAAACTACGTGCTGCTGGTCGTCGCCGATACCGGCGAAGGCATGGACGAAAAAGTTCGCGCCAAGATTTTTGAGCCGTTTTTCAGCACCAAGGAACTGGGCAAAGGCACCGGCCTGGGACTTTCCACGGTGTATGGCATCGTGAAGCAGAGCGGCGGCTACATCTGGGTGGATAGTGCGCCGGGACAAGGCACGCGCTTCGAAGTTTTTCTGCCGCAAAGCACCGAGACCGTGCCGCTGCCGTGCAAGGAAGATACGCCGTCGGTGGCGGATCGCGGCGTGGGCACCGTTTTATTGGCAGAAGATGAGGAAGCGGTGCGCGAACTGGCCTGTGAATTTCTGCGCTCGAGCGGATACCATGTGATTGTCGGAAAGGATGGGCTAGACGCGCTGGAATTGGCCGAACAGCATACTGCGCCGATCGATATTCTGGTCACCGACGTGGTGATGCCGCGTATGCGCGGCCCCGAGCTGGCGCAGAGATTGAAGCGTGCGCATCCCGCGTTGAAAATTGTGTATATGTCGGGCTACCTGGAACACGAATCCGAAGAGCCGTTCTTCGCCGGGGCCGAACAATTGCAAAAACCTTTCTCCCGCGAAACCCTGCTGCAAAAACTCCGCGCCGCCGCGAAGCAAGCCGAACCCCGCGGCAGCGTGGCACTGCAATCCGTCTCGTAAATTTTCACCTTACCGCTAAACCGTATTTATTTACAGCATAGAGGGTATGGCGTGGTGTAGTTGCGCCTAGTACGGTTCAAACGCGGCTGGAACAATTGGCTTTGAAACACTTTCGTCCCTGAACTCATAAATTTCGATCGAGGAAACTTCCGATGAAGCATGAAAAGGCGTCGAAGCCTGCGGCAAAGCGATCAAAAACGTCCAATAGATCAGCGAATTTTGAAGTTCGGAAGACGAAGGGTGGAGAGACGCATCAGCAAGCCGAGCCTTCGCAGTTGCCGATCACTACGAATCAGGGGCTTCAAATTGCGGACAATCAGAATTCGCTGAAGGCCGGCGAGCGCGGACCCACGCTGCTCGAAGACTTCATCGTCCGCGAGAAAATCACACATTTCGACCACGAACGCATTCCGGAACGCATCGTGCACGCGCGCGGTTCGGCGGCGCACGGATACTTTCAGGCCTACGGTTCGCTGAAAAAGTATACGAAGGCGGCGTTCCTGAATGACCCCAAGGTGAAGACGCCGGTATTCGCGCGCTTTTCCACGGTGGCCGGCGAACGCGGCTCGGCGGACCTGGCGCGCGACGTGCGCGGTTTCGCGGTGAAGTTCTACACCTCCGAAGGCAATTTCGACCTGGTGGGCAACAACATTCCGGTGTTCTTCATTCAGGATGCGATCAAGTTCCCCGACCTGATCCATTCGGTGAAGATCGAGCCAGACCGCGGATTTCCGCAGGCGGCTTCGGCGCACGATACTTTTTGGGATTTCATTTCGCTGATGCCGGAATCGATGCACATGATCATGTGGGTGATGTCCGACCGCGCGATTCCCCGTTCGCTGCGCATGATGGAAGGGTTCGGCATTCACACTTTCCGGCTGGTGAATGAGGCGGGCAAAACGCATTTTGTGAAATGGCACTGGCGCCCGAAGCTGGGCAACAGTTCAGTGCTGTGGGACGAAGCCGTCAAAATTAATGGCGCCGACTCCGATTTTCACCGCAAGGATTTATGGGAAGCGATTGACGGGGGCGATTTCCCCGAGTGGGAACTCGGCCTGCAGATCTTCGACCAGGAAACGGCTGATAGGTTCGAATTCGACGTGCTAGACGCGACCAAGATAATCCCCGAAGAATTTGTTCCGCTGCAGATGGTGGGCAAAATGGTTCTGGATCGAAATCCGGATAATTTTTTCGCGGAGACCGAACAGGTGGCATTCTGCCCCAGCCATTTGGTGCCGGGCCTGGACTTTTCGGAAGACCCATTACTGCAGGGGCGGCTGTTTTCATACCTCGATACGCAATTGAGCCGGCTGGGCGGACCGAATTTTCATCAGCTGCCAGTGAACGCGCCGAAGTGCCCGTTTCACAATTTGCAACGCGACGGAATTCATCAGATGAGCCTGCAGAAAGGGCGGGTGAGTTACGAGCCGAATTCGCTGGACGCGGAAGCGCCGCGCGAATCGCTGGACCACGGATTTCAGAGTGCCACTCGGCCCGTGTCTGGCGCGACGGTTCGCGTGCGATCCGAATCCTTTAACGATCACTACTCCCAGGCCCGGCTGTTTTATAAATCGATCACCGCTCCGGAGCAGAAACATCTAGCCAACGCCTTGACCTTTGAGCTTGGCAAATTGGAAACCGAAGCGATCCGGCTACGGATGCTCGGCCATCTGCAGCTGATTGATCGCGAACTGGCGGACACCGTGAGCGAACACCTGGGAGTGGAGGGCAAGGCCGAGCAGATTACGCCGGCCAAGGCTCCGGTGGACCTCGAATCGAGCCCCGCGCTGCGTCTCTACGGGAAGACCAAGCCAACGCTCGAAGGCCGCAAAGTGGGAATACTGCTAGGCAGCGGATTCGACGATCAACTGAAACGCGAGCTGGCTACGCAGATTGAAAGCGAAGGCGCGAAGGTCGCGATGATCACGGAGAAGATTCAGGGCGAAATGGACGCGGACGGAAAGCTCCATGCTGCCGATATGGCGCTGCGCGCTGCGCCGTCGGTGCTGTTCGATGCCGTGGTGATTCTCGCTGGGCCCGAAGGCGACAAGAAGCTTGCGGCGGATCCCAACGCGCAGGCATTTCTGACGGACGCGCGCCGGCATTGCAAGGCCGTGGGTTTTTCGGGAATTCCGCTGCTGGCCAAAAAGGTAGGCGTGATCGAAGAACCGGGAATTATGGATTTGACCGGCAAAGGCGGCGTGAAGAATTTCATCGTGGCTGGAAAAACCGGCCGTTTCTGGGAGCGCGAAGAAGAAAAGTAATTCAGAATCCGTGCAGTGCAGGCCGCTCGCCGCGGGTTCGCCGGAGGATCAAATGACTGATACTCTCGCTACGTACTTGCACGACCATCTGGCCGGCGCCGAACACGCGCTGGAGACTCTGCAAAATATTGGCGAGCGGCACGCAAACGAGCCGCTGGGGCAGTTTGCGGCGGAATTGCACGGTGAGATCGATGCCGACCGGAACGTGCTGCGCGGACTGGCCGAACGTATCGGCGCGGGTTCGAGCAAGGTGAAGGAAATGGGCGCGTGGGTCAGCGAGAAAATGAGCCGCATCAAATTGAACGATAGCGCAAACGGGTTCGGAACGTTCGAAGCGCTGGAATTCTTGGAACTGGGCATTCGCGGGAAACGGTTGCTGTGGGTCGTGCTGGGCGAGGCCGCTGCCAACGACGAGCGTTTGCAGGGATTGGACTACGGGAAACTGGTCGAGCGAGCAGAAACGCAGGAAGTTCAGGTCGAGAAACGCCGCCTGCAGATCGGGCGAACTGCGCTGCGCTGAATTGCTGTAAACTTTCCGTCGCGATGCGGCGATTGAATTACTTTTCCCTCGCGTTCGTGCCGGCATTCTCATTTTCACTGCTGCTGGCCGGATGCCGCAGGACGGACGCGGGACCGAAAGTCATTCAGGCGGACGGGCACACGTATATTGCCTGCGGCGGAGTGCTGAACGTGCATAGCTCGCAGGAAGGGCCCTACGATGAGAATCCCGGAACGTCGGAAATTTGGTATGAAGATCCGCAGGGCGTGCGGCATCACCTGACGAAAGTCCGCTCGCTGACCGTTGAGCGTTTNNCGGCCATTCCTAGCCATTTTTCGCGTCCCCGAATCGGTGTACTTTTACGGCAATCCACCGCTAGCTTTCGTGCATTCCCCGCCTTGAGGCGTATCTTCGACTGTGGGGCCCCGCGATTCCTTAAGAAATGTAAAGTTTTTACGAGGAATAAATGCTGAACGTTAAGATTTGCCGCAGGCTGCTGATCGCCGCGGGCTTCTCTGCCGTGGCGCTATTTTTTGCCGGGCGGGCCGCCGCCCAGGCGGATTACACCCCGATCACGGTGGAAAATGGCGGCACGATCACCGGCAACGTGAAGTGGACCGGACCAGCGCCAAAAATTCCCCGGCTGCCAATCACCAAAAATGTGGATGTGTGCGATCCGCAGCTGCAGAAGACGCGCGACCTGGAGCGGCTGGAAATAAATTCCGACGGCAACGGCGTGGCCAACACCGTGGTTTTTCTGCGCGGCGTGACTCGCGGCAAGCCCATGGATTTGCCGGAAGCGCGGCAAACGCTGGACCAGCACACTTGCCGTTACATCCCCCACATTTTGCTGGTGCCGCAGGGCGGAACGCTGAAAATCAAGAGCAGCGATCCAGTGCTGCACACGGTGCAGATGTTCGGCTCGGCCACCAACAATATTCCGTTTCCATTTCAGAATCAGTTCATCCCGGTCGCCTTGCCGCGCAACGGCGTGGTGGAATTGAAATGCAACGCCGGGCACGTGTGGA
>PMHK01000119.1:31210-54702 GCA_003156635.1 Acidobacteriota bacterium
GAAATCGTGGCCTGGCACGAAGGCTGGCAAATTCTCTCCGAAGCCAAAGTGCTGGACGTGGGGGCGCAGGTGGAAGTGAAACGTCCGCTGTACAGCACGCCGGTGACCTGGACGAAAAAAGTAGAGGTGAAGGGCGGTCAGCCGGTCGTGGTGGATTTCAGCATCAGCGAGAAACACGAATAGTCACGTTCGGCGCGGTATCTCCCCGCTGGAAACATTCCGCTCGAATCTGGTCGTTTGCGATTTTTGTCCAGGTCTGCCCGCAGTACAATCGTGGCACTGAATCGTCGGCAACTTGCGCAGCACTGATGCCGAGTTGATCTCCATTCAGGTTCGAGCTTTCGCGCGCGACCAATTTACGGAGATCCCTTCGATGATCAGTCTCAAACGCGCCCTGCAGGCACTCCCCTTGCTTTCGATTCTTGGCCTGGCGGGTTGCTTCGGTTCGGCGGTCAGCGATCTGCTGATCAGCCATGTTGACCTGACCCCGGCGAATCCGACGATCGCCACCGGCGCGACGCAACAATTTCTGCTAAGCGTGACCTACGTCGACGGCACGACCGATCACATCTCTCCGAGCGACTCCGCGTGGTTTTCGGACACCGCCACAGTGGCGACCATCAACCACATGGGCGTGGCGACTGGAGTGGGGCCCGGAACGGCGACTATCAAGGGCAGCTATCATGGCAATAGCAACACGATGGTGTTGACCGTAACCGCAGCGGCGGCGGTGGTCAGCGCGGCGCAGGGGGATTCGCGTGTGCTGCAGGTGACGAATCTGCGCACCGGGCAGCGGCTGACCTTCGCGGCGAATGCGATGCGCGATTCGATCACGATTTCGCCCGGAGGCCCAGGCTCTGGTGCGGTCGCAGACAGCGCGAGCGAGCACGAGATTTCGGTGGCTCCGGAGCGCGGGCCGGCGTGGCTCGCGGTCGATTCCGCCGCAAAATATTTATTCGTAGTGAATCACACCTCGGAAAGCATTTCGGTTTTTGCGATCGACTGGAAATCGGGAGCGCTGGGCGCGGTTCCCTTCTCGCCTTTTGCGGTTGGCGCGAAACCGTGGAGCGTCGCGGTCGATTCCGACGGCTCCGCAATTTCGGTCGGCCATTTTCAATCCGCGGACATTTCGCGGTTGCGCGTGGATCGCTCCACCGGATCCCTGAAACCCTTCGGCGAAAATTAGGCGCTGCCCCGCGCACCACACCCGTTCTTACCGGCCGCGACATTCCGTCGAAGAGCGATCCCTCGTCGGAGCGGCAAAAACGACCGCGCCTCTGGCGAGATGATAACGAAAAGCTAAGGACAAAAACAACCTGAGCGGCCTCTTCGTCATCCTGCGCGCAGCGAAGGATCTCATCCAGTACCATGCTGTTCCGACTATGGGGCGTCCGTCGCCTTTCTCGAGCGATTCGCGCGGCCGCTGCACGTCGCACCGGACTTCCGGCGCCCTTACGAATTCCTTACGGGTCGCTTATTTCTTCTTAACCGGTAAATGTTAGTATCGTAACCATCCGAATACACTTTTGAACTTCGGCGCGCAGCGCTTCGGGTAGAAGCGCGCGCGTGGCGCGGTCCGCGGGCTCGCCCCTATCCGCAGAGAGCAGGTCAAATGACTATTTTCGACAAGAATCCCGGAGACCGGAATCGCGACGTGGAATTTGTCCCGCGCAAGAATTTCGAGTTTTACAAGCCGATCATTTACGGCTTGGGCGCGTTGTTGCTGTTGATTTTGTTCCTGACGTTCTTCGTGCGGGTCACCCGGATCGAAGCCGGGCACGTCGGCGTCGAAATTAATTTGGCCGGCAGCCAGCGCGGCGCCTCGGAAATTCCGGTGCGCACCGGCTGGGTGGTGTACAGCCCGCTGCGCACCCAGATCATCGAGTTCCCGACCTACGTCCAAACCGTGAAGTGGACGCGGGACGTGACCGAAGGCCATCCAGCGGATGAGGAAATGGATTTCAACTCGAAAGAAGGGATGGATATTCGCGTCGACGTTTCGCTGTCGTACGCGATCGACCCGCGCATGGCGCCGGATTTTTACGTGAAGTATCGCGTCAGCGATCTGGACATGTTCACGCACGGGATTCTCCGGGATATCGTGCGCAATTCGCTGAACGAAGTCGCATCCACGTTCACCGTGGAAGATATTTACGGCGAACGCAAAGCGGATTTCCTGAACAAAGTGCAGGCCATGATCGAGCAGAAAGTCGCGCCGGTAGGCGTGAGCGTACAGCAATTCGGATTCATCGGCGCGCCGCGCGTGCCGGATGTGATCGCGGCGGCGATCACCGCGAAAGCGCAGGCCATTCAGCAGGCCGAACGCGCGCGCAACGAACTGGCCACCACGCAAGCGGAGGCCGCGAAGAAAATTGCGGAAGCCGAAGGCGATGCTAAATCGATGGTCACCCGCGCGCAGGGCGAGTCGGACGCGAACCGCATCCGCCAAACTTCGCTGACGCCGCAGCTGCTGGAGCTGCGCCGCATCGAAAATTCGCAGATGCTGATCGAGAAGTGGAACGGCCAGTTGCCGCAGGTGGAATCCGGCAGCGGCAGCGGGATGATCCTGCAGNNTTTCGTTGTCATCCCGAGCGAGGGCCGCAGTTTGGCCCGACGAGGGATCCGTGGAAGTTGCGGAGGCAGGATCTAGTTCACGGCGGATGCCGCGGTCGCGAGAGTTACCGCGGACGAATTGTTGGTCTTCGCTGCTGCAGGATTGGTCTTCGACGCGGCCGCGGAAAGCGGGGCGCCGTTGTGGCGTTGCGCGGCGGCGAAAGCGCGGCTTTTGGCATGGGCGTTGGTCATCAGGTTCCAATCGTATTGGAAGGAGATCATGGTTTCGCGGCTGTGTTTCGGGCTTTTCAGTTCGTATTCCATGCGCGCCAGAATAATTTGGTAGGCGAACATGCTGTCCGAGCCGGCAGCGAAAATATTGCTGGCGCTGATGCCGACTTTCTCGTTGCTTTCCTGATTGGGTAAGCTCATCCACAACGCGCCGTCGGGATCGACGTGCAGCGTGGTGGACTGGCCCAGGCGCTTGAATACACGGTTCAAGTAGCCGCGATCCGGAATAATTTCCTCGCGGATGGCCTGATCCACGACGGCCGGAAATTGTTTTTGATATTCGGTCCACTGGTCTTTGGTACCCACAACTTCGCGCTGCTCGTTTTGCTGCTCGAGCGCGAGCTGCTGCACGCTGACGGTATAGCCCACGCGCGCGACCGCTTCGGAATGCAGCGTGGTGTCTGCCGACGGAGCGTCCGACGGAAACGCGCCGTTATCCTCGTCCGTGATGCCGACACTGGAAATGGTCGTGGTGCGCGCGGCCATGGCCCGCACTTCATCGGGCGTCACTTCATCGTCCGAGGAATTGCCCGAATCCGCGGCATCGTCCGGGCCGACCGCGTCAATGGAGGCGTGGGCTTCGAATTGGTGCTCCGGATTAAAACGGCCGGTCAGCGCGTAAGTGGAAAACGCCGCGGGAATTCCCTGCCAAGCGAAAACGCCCAGTGGAATCAGAAATTTTTTCGAGTGGTAAATTTCTTCGGTGCCGCTGCGACATTCGTAGCTGCGCTTGATGGTGCCGGGAACCTGGGCGAAATGCAGGACGCGCAAATCCAGTTCCGGATGGTGCGAAGCGTAGCGCGTCAGCGAATGCGCCACCGCTTTCGGCGTGGTCATCAGGAAATCGTTGATGTAGTCCGGGCTGACCGCGTGCGGGTAGTAAAAATTCATGACCCGGCGCGTGAAGTCGGCGCAGTTGCGGAGCATGCCATTGAAATGATTTACGTTGGGCTCCGCATTAAATTCGGCGATCAGCGCTTCGTCCTGCACGACCGAAGTTTTCACGATGAACATGTACATGCTGCGTTCGAGCGTGGCGCCAACCATTTCGCGCCACTCCGCGCCGTTGCTGGTCAGGCATTCTTTGCCGGTGCAGATTGCCGACAGATAATTCTGGCGATAGCGCTCTTCGAGAGCCGCTTTGATTTCCTTGGAACTCACCAGCGGACGGTTGCGCGGATCTTCCACGCCGTACAAATAAACGCTCAGCGGAACCAGATTCCATTCATAAGGCCGGTCTTCGCCCAGGGTGGTGTAGTTGCTCAACACCGAACCCTGCTCGCCGGGGCGGCACAGACGCATTTTGGTGGGCGAATTATCCGGGCAGATGCGCGAGAGATAAATGGCACTGTGGCCGGAGCCGGTGATGCGCGCGACGCTGGTGTCCAGCGATTCGTTCAGCACGATTCCGGCGTCAGCGGAAACGCGCGGCGCGGCCAGCAAAAAGGAAAGCAGGAGAAAGGAGGCGGCTAGCGACGTGGTGAGGATCCGGCAGCGCAGCGGGGTCGGCGGCGACATCGGGACTCGGCGACCGCGGCATAAAAATACTTCGGCAAAATTCGTTTGGTATTCGCCCAGCACGTACGTTCCTCCGTGGAATTGCGTGCGGCGCGAATACGCGACCGCTTCTAATTATAGCGTCCCGTTCTGCTCTATGTAACCCGTTTCGAGCCAAAAAGTTGCGAAGTTTCTCAGTCTTTTTACTACGTAACACCTGATATATCTGATACTTACGCAGAGGCCGCCAACTCCGGCCCGGGGTCGGGTTCGGCGTCCTTAATACCGGCCAATTATCGATGCGGGCCACGCGAAACGCCATCGGGCCATGGCTGTACATTGCGGGTCGGCGCCGGGTACGCGCGCGTTCCACATTTTGCGGCGCCGCGCGTTGTACACTAAATGAAACCAAGAACGTAAGACTTCGAAGGGGCGCGAATGTTATTGCTGAACTGGATCGGATTGTTTGCGGCAGCGTGCACCACGCTGTCGTTCGTCCCGCAAATTGCGAAAATACGGAAGCAGGGCGGCGCGGATTTATCGTTCTACATGCTGTTCATTTATTTGTCGGGCGTGCTGCTCTGGTTTTTCTACGGGTTGATCTTGCACGCGCCGGCAATTATTTGGGCCAACGCGGCTTCGGCAGTGCTGGTGGCGTTGGCGATTGGGTTGAAGGTGACCCATCCGAATCGCCGCGCCGCGATTGCGGCTGAAGCGGCGCAGACAACAGCGGCGCGAAGCGCGGCGGTGGTGGCGGCAGCGGCGGGGACGACGACGCACCGCGACGAAAGTTTCAGCGTGGCTGCGGCGTCGCAACCGAATGCAGCAGCGCAGCGCGAGCCGGTTTCGGCGCGCTACATCGAACGCGGGCCAAGTGTGGTTGGCCCCGAGGTCAGCGCCGCAGCGCCAGCTGCGCCTGCCGCTGCTCCGCGCAAACTGCGCGTGGCCGTCGATATGGACGAAGTGATTGCCGACGCGTTCGGCAAAATGTTGCGGGCCTACAACGAGCGCACCGGGCGGAACGTGACCAAGGAACAGATCGCGCGCGAAGGCATCGGCGTCATGTTCGCCCCGGAATTCCTGACCCCCGAATTAAAAATCGAACTGGACGAGCTGCCGCACGACCGCAGTTTTTTTGGCGACCTGGAATTGATGGAAGGCGCGCAGGAAGCGCTGCGCGCATTATCAAAGGATTTCGAGATTTTCATCGCCAGCGCGGCGATGGACGTGCCGTCGTCGTTCGACGCGAAATACCAATGGCTGAAGCAGTATTTTCCGTTCATCCCGCAGAGCCATTACATTTTCTGCGGCGACAAAAGCATCCTCAACGCGGATTTTCTGGTCGACGACCGCCCGCGCCACTTCGAACATTTCCGCGGCACCGGCATCTTGTTTACCGCCCCGCACAACGTGAATCGCCCGGCAAAGTTGCGCGCCAACAACTGGCGGGACGTGGTATGCATTTTGGAAGAGGCACGCGCGGCCTGAGGATCGGCGGAGGAGCCAATGACCAAGCTCGGTTTTTTGGCGTTTCTGATTTGCATCGCGGCGATGCTTTGGCGGCAGTTTGAACATATGCGGCGAGAAGTTTAATTGTACGAACGCGAAGAGCAGAAGAAGCGCGACGGCCAGGCTCAGTGCGGTGTAGACGGCGCGGCGAACTAGAATGGAAAGAACGCGGCGCATTAAAACCTTAGACACCGAAATAGAGTGGGTGGTTCCGCGGCAGGCCCGCGGGGATACCGCGTTGGCACCGGCTGCTTACACGATTCGCCGGATGGCTGCTGCTACAGCTCGCAACTAAAGTTGGTTCAGCAGCAAAAACTCTCCGGAGGTGCAGCGTGCAGCAATCAGATTTGAAGGACCTTTATATCGACGAACTCAAGGACATTTATAGCGCGGAAACGCAGTTGGTGAAGGCTCTGCCGAAGATGGCCAAGGCGGCCGCGTCCGAGGAACTTCGCAGCGGTTTTGAAGAGCATTTGGAACAGACCAAGGGCCACGTGGCGCGGCTGGAACAAATATTTCAGGCGCTCGAAGAAAAACCCACCGGCAAGAAATGTATGGGGATGGAAGGCCTAATCAAAGAAGGCGGCGAAGCGGCCGGCGAAGACTACGAGGATGACGCGAAGGACGCCGCACTGATCGGCGCGGCGCAACGCGTCGAACACTACGAGATCGCGGCGTACGGCACGGTGCGGGCCATGGCCGAACAGCTCGGCGAAAACGAAGCGATGGACCTGCTGAGCCAAACGCTGCAGGAAGAAAAAGATACGGACGTGAAACTTTCCAATCTCGCGGACCAGATTCAAGTGGTGAGCGATTCCGGAGATGAGGAAGAAGATGAGGCGCCGGCGCGGACGTCCAAATCAAAAGCTGCGCGGGCGTAGGCATCCAAATATAAAGGCAAGTTCCTCCCAAGGAAAATTGACGCAGGCCCACGAAATTTCGGGCCTGCGCCAATTTATTTTTTGGTGATGAAATACGTGGATTTATTGAAGCGACAAAGGTCCAGTGACAATCTCAGTACATCGTCGACTCGCGTTTGACGTCATCCGGAGGAGCGCAGCGACGAAGGATCTCAACGTGTAGTGTGTGGGCGCAAATCTGGCGGCACTGCGCGGAACGGTCCGCGCGACGGCGTACTGGTTGAGATCCTTCGCTACGCTCGGGATGACGACGCTTTGGCGGCAACGCGGGATGATGCCGCGGAGTGCGCTGCGCGTGCTCGTCACCTTTCAGAGACTTCGAGCGACTCGGTGATTGCGCTATTTTTCTTCCAGCACGAAAGGCAGGGTGCGGATTTGGGAGAATCCGCCGCCTTCGAGGTTGGCCTGGAACTGCAATTTATATTCGCCCGGCTGCATCCCATCCAGCGGTACCTTCAGCGCAACAGGAATCACCGGGCTGCCTTTCTGGATGAAGCTGGCCATATCGAGCTTGGTCGCACCGGTGACGCCCTTGCCCGTCTTGGGGTCGACAACTACGAAGGACACTAATACTTTCGGCGGGTTGGCCTCGACCAGTTGCGGCGCGTAGACCTGAGCGTACAGAATAAATTTGTCAGTCTTCTTGAAATGGTCGCCGCCGGAAGGCGTCAGCTGCACGTGATGCACGATGAAGGGCGTGCGATCGGCGAGCAGGTCGGCTTCCATGATGCCGCCGTCGTCGGTGGTGGGCGTGATTTGTTTGCTGATAAACATGCTGCTGACGCTAAGTTTTTTGCCGTCGTAGGGATCGACCACCAGCGGCGTCTGGTAAGTCCCGAATTTTTCCGCGCCGCCGCCCAGCGCCACGCTGAGTTTGTAGGTTCCGGGCACGATGGCGAATTGATTTTCGTAGTGCATCGGCTGCTTCATAAACGCTTCCCACTCCGGTTTTTCCAGGTCGAAAGTGAGTTCGTCGCTGAAGCGCGAGGCCACCGAGCCGTCGGGTTTGTAGGCGATGCCCAGGACGTTGATGTCCGCGTGATATTTTCCTTTGACCTTCTCGAAATTTACGGTCGAGGGCGGAACTTCCATGGCGATGTGGACCTGCGCTTCATTCGCCGCGGTGTAGAAATATGGCGCCTGGATCGAACCGGCCATCGGCGCGGTTGCGGCCGTCGCAGTCGCACCAGCCGCGCCAGTCGCAGCGGCCTTGGCCGGTGCCGCGGCCGCCGCCGCGCGCATTTCCAAATCTTTTTCGACCGGCTTGCCCTGCAACGGGTTCGTGGACGGAACATTGCAGAAACCGCTGCGCGCCCGGACATTGGTGCCGCTGCGTTCGACTTTCACTTTCAGCGTGTGGCAGCTGCCTTCCTTGGATTCTCCCGGCGCGTAACCCAACAAATAATATTGATTCTGCTCGCGGGAGATTTTCTCCAGCCCCGGCAGCAGATCGTTGGTGTTGAGAATCGGAAAGCCGCCGGTGCCGCTGGCCAGTTCATACAGCACTTGCTGGTTGGTGCTGGCCGTCGGTGGAAAGGAAGGGACGATGTTGTTGGGATTATTGAACGGACTAATTACATGGGGACNNCAGCCACTGGCGTGCCACCAACGCCGCCTTTGCCGCCGGTACCTCCGGTTCCGGTGCCCCCGGTCCCGCCTTTGCCACCCGTGCCGCCGCCTGTTCCACCGCCGGTGCCGCCGCCGTGGCCTCCACCACTCCCACCACCACCGTGCTGAAACGCGGCCGAAAGAAATAAGGCGCTGGTCTGTAAGGTTGCGATTTGTAGGCTGGCGTTTGCGCCGTCAAGGTCGGATGGCGCATTGGCATACGCGAATGACGACGAGGCCGCGCCCGGATGAAACGTTGCGTAAGTGAATTGGGCCTTCCTGGAATCCGTCGAATGACTCGCGGCCTGCGCGTTGGTAACCGCCTCGTTGGCGCCTGGCGCGGTGTTTTCGAAGAGCTGGCCACCCAAAGTGGGCACCGGCGCTATCAGCCCGCGCACGTCGAGCGGATACACCGCGACGTTGGCCTTGTTGCAGGCGTCGATGGTAGCGGTCAGCTCGCTGGAGACTTCGCCATCCAGCGGAAATCCGGCGGTGAAAAGAATCAGACTTTTTCGACCCGGAATCGGCGAGAGATTTTTGGCCAAATTGCGAATCGAAATCAGCAGCGAATAGGTGCCAAACTGAGCTTCGGCTTTCCCGAAATTTGCCATGCCCGGATATTGCTGCAGGTCGGCAGCGGCGGAGGAATTCTCCACACTGGTAATATTGGCATTCGAAATACCGGAAACGGCTTGGCGCAAGCGATCGGCGTCGGTCGTAAAATTTTGCACGATTTGCAGGCTGCCACCGAAATTCATCACCGACATCACTTGATCCGGGCCGGCGTGGGCGGCGATGAATTTCGCGGCTGCGTCGCGGGCCCGCGGTTGATCGCTCGCGTCCATGGAAGTGGTGTCGAAAAACAAAACCAAGTAGTGCCGCTGGTTTTTCACCGGCGCGGCGGGATCGCCGCCAAAAGAAAAAGTGTTGACCGGCTGCTCCTTGTTGTCTTCGTAGACCTTGAAATCTTTCTGGGTCAGGTCGGTGATGTAGTTGCCTTTCTTGTCGGTGACCACCACGTCCACGCGGACTTCATTGGTCTCGGCCTTGATCGCGTGGGTGTTATCGGCCGGCGGCGCCTGTTGCTGCGACGTGCTCGCCGCGGCCGGCGCTGGCGTCTGTTGCTGCGATGGGGCGGGAGCGGGCTGCGCGGCGGGCGCAGGTTGCTGCGCCCCTTGGCTCGGCGGCGGAGTGGCGGGCGCAGCCGGGGAAGAACCTTGCTGAGCATGCACCACGGGCACCACCGCTAACGAGCGCCAGCCGAGCGTTGCCGCGACGCCGAGCAAGAGCATCAGAACGGAAAGGCATGCGATACGCCGGAATTTCATGGTCCACCTTCCTTGCAAAATCCAATTCCCTGCTGCCCGCTGAACGGAAAGGCCTACGGAATATCCACCACGCCATTGCGCGAAGCGATTTGCGCATCCTTGGAATCGCGCACCACCAGCCGGACCATATACCCGCCCGGCTTCACGTCGAAATTGGTTTTTACGGTCAGCCCGCTGCGATGCAGTTTCTCCAGCGTGGCATCCTTCAAATGCATTTCCAGCGTTTTCTGGTCGGCCTTGATGAAATTGCCGTTGCGATCGAACAATGCGGCGACGATGGTCAAATTGTCGGAGTTGCGGTCGTCGGCGCGGTCGAAGCGAATCTGATTCAGGTCCACGTGCGTCAACACGGCCAGTTTGGCGTTGACGTCATCCACTTTGAAGTATTGCAGATTCAACTGCACCGGCAGCCCCTGCTGCTCTTCCTGCGAAAAAACCGCGTCTTCGATGTCCTGCTTGGCCAGCTCGTCGGGAGTCTTGCCGTGCTTCGGCGCAAAAAATCCGCGACGGGCCTGCACCGTGTATTTTTCTTTGGTCAGCATCTTGATGTTGACCGTATGAAATTTTCCGTCGTTCTTCAGGTCCGCCGGAACGAACGCGAGCAAATACGAGACCGCCGGCTCCGCGGCGGTCTGGCGCAACCCGGCGTCCAGGTCGTTGTTATTGCGAAAATAAAATCCGCCGGTGCTGTCGGCCAGGTCTTCCAGGACCTCGGATTGGATGCGCTGCTCGGTCAGCCGGAATTGCAACGAGAGCCCGGCGGTTTGGGAGTTGGCGTGGAGCGGAGCCGGCTGCGAAATATCGCCGATCGGATCGACCGTGTAGAGACCGCGGGCGTCCAGCGTATTGATGAAAACATTCTCGCGCGCCGCCCGATCCACGATGCGCAACACGTCGTATTCGTAGGTCGAGGTGATAAATCCGGGTGAGAGAAAAACCATGCTGCGCTGCCCAGGCATGGCCGAAATGCGGCGCACGATTTCGTCCAGCCGCCGTACGGTGAATTGGGTGCTGACCTCTCCCGACCGCACCATCTGGGCCACCGCAGACTCGTACATCGAATTGGCCACCGATTGCTGGGCCTGCGCCGGGACGCCCTCAGCCGCAGCGCACTGCAACGCGTCAGCCTGAGCCACCGCAATCGCTTCGGGATCCTGATGATTCTGAATCTGGTCAGCCTGATAGTAAGTCATCACCAGGCAGTCATGCTGGGTCGCCGGGTCATATCCGTCGATGGGCCGCGATATCAGGACTTTCAACTGGTCCACGATTTTCGCGTGGTCGTCGGTGAAGTCCACCTGATTCTGCCCGGAAACGGTGAACAGCGCGACGCGTTCGTTGGGCTTCACCGCGGTATTCATGTAGCGAATCGCGGCCAGTTTCATGCGCATCAGGTCCTGCAGGTTCAGGTTGGCGTCGTCCATGACCAGCGCCACGAAACGAGAGGGCAAAGTCATCGGCGCGGCCGGCGCTCCGCTGGCGGACAGCAAACTTCCCTCGGCGGCGGTGCCGTGCGCTACTTTGGCGGCCAGCGACGCTGGGGTTTCCACCGAGAAGTGCGAGATCACTTGCGGCTTGCCGTCCTGGCGAATTTCGAAATCGGCTTCGCGCAGGTCGCCCACGGCGTTGCCGTGTGAATCGTGGACGATGACCCGCACCGGAACCAGGTTGACGTGCGATTCCAGCGGCACCTGCACGGTGCGCGTGGTCATTTCGGCCATTGGCTCGGCGGNNCGCTGCGGCGGGCATGCCCGCGGGAGTCGGTAACACCGCTGACGACGAATCCGTGGCGGCGGACGGCGCGCCCGATGTGCCCGGTGCAGAAGATGCAGAAGGCGCGTTGCCGCCGGACGCGGCGGATGAGGTGACCGTGCCGGCATTCGCGGGAGCGGAATTCGTCGCGGCGCTGGTCGTCGCAGCGGTCGCGGCGGTAGAGGTTGCGCTGGCAGCTGAAGCCGCTGGCGCCGCATTCGCGCTTGGCGCAGGGGCCGGCGGCGTGGCGGCCGACGGCGCAGCTTGCGGCGAAGCACCAGACGGCGGCGTTGCCGCCGATGGCGAATTCGCAGGCGGCGCGTTGGGCGCTGGAACGTTTTTCGGCGGCGTCGCGGGCTGATCTTTTTTCAGCAGTGAAGGCCGGTAGTTGTCTGGTGCGGTGGCCGACGAAGACGGATCGCTTTTCTGCGCCGGTGGAGGCGTCGCGGATGGCGGGTTCGCGTTTTGCGCGGGCGGATTCTGCGGCGGAGGATTCTGCGCCGGGCCGTCTTGCGCCAGCGTGGCACTAGCGAACAGCAAACAACTCACAACGCACAGCACCATGACCAACAGCGTCATCGCGCGCGCGCACGCGGACACGCCAAAATTCAGGAATGCGAGCTGCTTCGTCCGGCTCATTACAGACTGCGCCTCAGTGCGGAACCCGCGCGTCCCGCCGGAACTTAAGAATCACTGCGTGAGGAAGTACCGCAGGCAAGCTTACTCGCCTGCCCCCCGCGCGTCAATTGGGCGGCTTAAGAACCCCGCCCAGCCGCACCGCCGCATCTAGTCATACGGCGGCCATTCGTACGGGAACAATTTTCCAGCCTCTTCCGGGGTGAGCTTCGCGCCGGCCACCTCGGCGGCGTGAGCCAGAACCGGATCGCGGCCCGCTTCGATGTCGGTGGGTTGCGGGAATTGAACGTCATCCGGCTTCACTCCATGGTGTTCAATACTCTTACCGTCTTTCATGATCAAGTTGGCTATGGTGATTGCGGCTCCGTAATCCACGCCCGAACTAAAAAATGGAAACCAAGTGTTTTCCATTACGTAGCCCGAGCTCAAATCGCCGATCACCGTACCGCGCTTCTCCAGTTGCATGACTCGCGCAAACATCTCCGCGGCCGAAGCGGAATTGCTGTCAATCAGGACGATCACTTTCCCCGAATAGCTCATGTGGTGCTGGGCTTTGACCATCTCGGCGACCGTTTTTTTGCGTCCCACCGTATCGTCCGCCTTGATGTCCGTGTCGAAAAACATGCCGGTAAAAAGCTTAAAGGTGTCCACGGCGCCGCCCGGATTACCGCGCAGGTCGATAATCGTGGTGCTGCTGTTGCGTATCTTCTTGTGCAGTTCGTACAGATCGCTCGCGTCGTAAATGAATTCCGGAAATTTTACGATCGATACATCTCCGTATTGCTGCACCTGGATGCGCAGCCGGTGCCACTCGTTTTCATTTCTCCGGCGCATGTCGTTCCGCACCCCGCCCCCAAAACGCGCGGTCAGCGCCGACTGCTGGCTGACCTTCGCTTTCACCACCACGCTCTGCTTTTCGCCCGAGGGATACTGCAGCTCCAGCGTCATGTCCTCCCGGGGATCCAGCGTTCGGACCAGGTAATCGATGTCGAAAACATTTTGGCGGCTCGGCGCGATGCCGTCGATGTGCAACACTTCGGCGCCAGGTCGCACGTTCTTAGCGGCCGCATCCGATCCCGGCCGCACCCGGGTAACGAAGCAACGGCTCCAGACCATTTGATACTTCAGGCCAAAATCAAGTTTGTACGGTTTGTACGGCGGCACGAAGCGGGTGTGCCCGTCGTTCAGCGTTCCGACGGCAGCCGCGATCTGCGCCAGCGCGCCATTTAATGAGTTGGATTCTTCGATTTTCGCTTTAGCTTTCTCGTGGATCGAATCCCAATCGAGCCCTTTTAACTTCGGATCGTAATAATTTTCCTCAATGCCTTTCATCACCGCGTCCAACATGCCCAGGGCGCGTTCGCGATCGGCCTTCGAGATGGTGCCCTGCACCGGGACGGTTACGGCTGTCGGAGACTTGGTGACGGCTGGCGCCGTGTTCGGGATGGCAGGCGTGGTAGTGGACGGCGGAGCCGGAGCGGCGGACGGCGCCACCGGATTTGTGGCTGGCGCAGCTTCCTGCGCCTGGATTGTCTTCGTCGGCCATACGGCCAAGGCTAAACCAAAAACCAATGCTGCTGGGCGTCGCATGGTTTCACTCCTGGGGAATTTGCGAGGGAAGGAATATCACATTTGCTAGGGTCCTCGCTAGTCACCATATGCGCACTTCTGTCCGAGGCAGCGGTGCATGGCTTTTTCGTAGGCCGAGCCGCGGCGTTGCTAGCACGCGGAAACGCTGGGCGCAACTCACTCGGTCTCAAAAGCGGCGGCAGGGCGCCGCACTCCAAAGGTTCTCGCTATGCCGACCGCGTTGTGGCTCNNCCCGCCCCTCTCGAACTGAAGCAGGACCGATGCAGCTTGAATCGGTGCCGCCAGTTTTACTGGACTGTCAGCGTAAACGTTGTGGTCGAGCTGACGCCACCGCCGGAAGCGGTGACCGTCACCGTGGAAGTTCCGGTAGGCGTGCCGGTGGTCCCGCCGCCACCACCGCCGCCACCCCCACCCCCGCCGCAACTCGCGACGAAGAGCAGGCCAAAAATCATTAGCGCGAAAATGGTCGTGGATTGGCGCAGGCGATTCCGTGGCGCGAAGAAAAACAGGCCGGCGCACAGCACGAGGGTGACGGCAAACAACGCAGCCAGCAGACGCTGCGAAGTTCCGGCGAACCACGGCGCGTGCGGTTTGGAAATTCCGTTGCCGCCCGGCGCTCGCGGCACCAGCTGCCCGGTAGTTGCCGCCGTCGTGGTAATCATGAGCGTGGAAGACGCAGTGGTCGTTGTGGCACTTAGCGTCGCCGGTGGTCCGCTGCAGGACGAATCAGCGGGTAGACCGGAGCAAGTGAAATCCACGGTGCCAGCAAAGCCGTTCGTGCCGGTGACCGTCACCTGATAGGTGCCGGTAGCTCCCGGGGCCGTAACCGTGGCCGAACCGCTGGCGGGTCCGACCGTGAAGCTGCCCGTGGGCGCCACGCCGCCGGCGATCGCGTTCACCAGGTTGGCCACATTCATCGAGCCCAGACCGGTGGTCTGGTCGTAGCCCGTGCCGGCGTTAAAGCCGCTGAGAATGCCGATCGGGTCGGTGGAAACCGTGCGATTGCAATCGGGGCTGACCCCGAACTCGCATGGCGCGGCATTGGTGCCTTGGGTAATGTCGTTGAAAACGCAGCTAGCCGCCGGCGCGCTGGAATTGCAGGACGCCGGGTTCTGTTTGGCTGCCAGCGCGTAGAGCATCGGATTTACATTTCCCTGCCGGCCGGACTTCTGATTCACCAGCGCCATGACGCCGGCAAACGCCTGGGCCGAAATGGAAGTTCCGCCAAAGGCCTGGAACTCGAAACCGGTGTCGGTGTTGGGGTCGGCAGTAGTCAAACTACATGGCGCGTTGTTGGTATCAAGGTCCGCTTCGCAAACCACATAAAAGCTTCCGGCAAAACCATCGCCGGAGAACAAAGAGACGTCCGGCAGATCGCGCTTGCCATCATTGGGGACCCCTGTGCCGGTCTGCCACGAAGGTTTCGCATATCCGCCGCTGCAGCTGGAGGGAGTCTGGCTGTTCGACATAGTGCAGGTGCTAGCCCCACCGCTGCCGCCGATCGGGCCGATGAAGGCGGCCAGATTCAAGGTGTCGTTGCAATTGGCTTCGGGAGTCGGCAAGTCGACGGTTTCAAAAATGACGTTGGTGCAGGAATCGTTCCAGGTCGTTTCCGGAATGTAGCCCTTGGCCGAAACCTGGGTTCCAGAAACATTGCTCGTATTCCAAAAAGTGGTGGGGTCGGTGGTCAACTGGTTGAAATCGGTGCCACCCACCGCGACGTTGAAAGGCGTAGAGGCTACGCCGTTCACCGCCAAGCCGAACTGTACCGGCTGGGCCACGGCAGCCTGTCCCGCCGCGGGCTGCTGGTCGAAATCGCAAGCGGCCGAGGCATTGTCGCCGGAAGAAACGATGATCGTGATTCCTTCGGAGGCTCCCTGGGCCCACAAGGAATTGTAAAAGGCGTTGGTGCTGGGCTCGGTGGCCGTGCCGGTGCCCAGCCCGAGTTCGCATACTCCGAAGCTTTCGCTCATGATCGGCGCCAAATTGTTGTCGATGATGTTTTCGGCCGAGGCATCGCCGCCAAACGTGGAGCCCGAGGACGTGGAAATTACCAGGTCAATGGACGCGCCTTTCGCTACCGCTCCGGACCATTCGGCGTCGATCACGGCTTCACACTCGTCGCCGTTGTCGTTGCAGCTTTGTACTCCGGGGTTCGTACCCACCACCGTGACGGTCGGAGCATTCGCCGGCAAGCCAAACAGGCTGCGGAAGGTATTTACGTCTGAAACCGTGATGTTGCTGTCGTTGACGATGGCGATCTTCACGCCGGCGCCGGTGATTCCAGCATTATACAAAGGCGTCAAGTTGTAGATGGTCGCGAAATCGCCGGGCCCGACGGCGAAGCAGTTCGTGCCGTTTCCGAAGCAGCCGCCGGGAAAGGTGAACTGCGGATTGACGCGCGTCGACTTGGCGCTATTCAACGACTTGCGAAAATTGCCGGCAAACCGGCTCATGCGCTGGCGCGGAAAATTGTGCATCGACAGCACGCCGTTCACCGCCGGCACCAACGCCGCCGGGATCGAAGGATCGGTCGCGTTAGCGAAATGCTCCTGGCCGTTTACCTGGTAATTATGGATGGCGGTGTGAAAGGTCTGCTCCACTTGTCCGGCATTTCCGGAAAATTCGATGATGCCATGACCGTGCGAAGCGCCGGTCACTTGAAAACCGTGGGACTCGAGCCAGTTGGTAACCTGGTCGATATCGGCCTGCGGCGTTCCATAACGTTCGCCAAATTGCTCCGGCGTCAGCCAGTTGTGATAATTCGCTGATGCTTTATCCAGCTGCTGCGCCAAAAACGTTTCCATCGCGGTTTCCTGCGCCGGGCTGCGCTTCAGCACCAGGAACATGCGCCCCATCGACATGCTGGCCGGCACCGGGCCACGGTCAAATGCCGCGCGCGCCAGGGGATACACATTTCCGCGCAGCACAACCATCTTCGAATCGTCGATGGGTTGGGTAATCAGGCGGGCTTGATTAGATTGGCCCATGCTGCGCTGGGCGATCAGGAACAAAGTAAGCAGCGCCAGTGCGGATATCAGGACAGCGAATGGTTTCGAGCGCATGCGTCTCCCCGAGAGATCGATAGGTTTGTGCTAACTGGGCCGAAAAATTCTGCGATGGACTCCACGCTGGGCGCGGAATGATTGCAAAAAGTTCAGGCGCGGCCAGGAACGCCGCGCCCAAAATTTGAGCATATTGTTTGATGCTGCGTCACCTAATTAAGTCAACCCGTGGTCCAACGATTACTGTTCCCTGCGAGTGGACTACGTTGGCCCGGCTTCGCCTGACTTTTGCGTCACCTTGACCGGAAGGCCGCAGCGTTTAGAGGCCAGGACCGCCGGGGCCGCCGGGACCGCGTCCCCGTCCGCCGCGACGCCCTTCGCTTTCGAGCGCGGCCATCTTGGTCTGCTGCTCTGGAGTAAGCAACTGGTAAATCGCCGCTTGGGTCTTGGCCCGCGACAATTCTTCCTGGGCCATCAAGTTGCCGATGGTAGTGGCGGCCTGTTCCATGCCGGCTGCGTCATTGGCATGAATCGCGGTCTTCAGGTTGTCATGCGCGGTCTTCATGCTGCCGTGGGTGGTGGAACCATTGGCCACCGCCGCGGTCAACACACTTTTAACCTGGGCCTGCTGCGCCGTGGTCAGCGAAAGCACCGTGGTCATGAACGCTACGCGATGCTGGATCATCCGCTGGCCGTGCGCCGCGACGTTTTCCGGCGGCGCGTCCGCCGCGGGAGCCTGCGCAAACATAGCCGGCGCGGCGAGCAGGGCGCAGGTCAGGGCCAGTAACAGAGCTGTCTTCTTCATGGTGAAATTTCTCCTGTGGATGCGGTGTCACGTTGTCAGGCCGCGAGCCGGAAACTGTCGCGCCGCGCGCTGGGGAATCGCCGCTGGCGATGCCTACGATACGCGTCCGCCCCGGACTTAACCCGGCCTGCACCCATAGTTCCCCGCCAGCGGCGAAAAAGTTCCCGGAAATTCTGCGCCCTTGCGCCTGTTGCGCCGAGTCAAGTAGCATCGCCGTCAATGGAACAAGCAAATCCAAAGTCTTCCAGGAAGGCCATCTTCGTAGCGGGGTGGGCTTTGCGAATCAGAAGTCGCACGGAGCATGCAGTTCTCGATGTGGCGTTGCGCGCGCCAAAAAGTAGCATCGCCGTGCTGCGCTTCAACGCAACGAGAGTTTCATCTCGTTGCTCGGCTGGAAACCTAGGGGTTCGTAGACCAGCCGGCCGGCGTCGCTGGCATGGAGTGACACCGAGGCGAATCCTTCGGCGCGGCACCATTCGGTCATGATGCTGACGAATTTTTTGGCCAGGCCGCGGCGCCGCGCGTGCGGTTCGGTATACATATTCACGATCCAGACTCGTGCGGCGTGTTTTTCGCCGGGATAGCCGGCCCACGGCACAATCACCATCCCGCCGCCGGCGACTACCCGCGCGTTCCGCGCATCGTCTAGCTCGTCTTGATCTTCGGCCAGCCAGCCTTTGTAGGTCCCGGCGCGCAGCGCCGATTCGNNCGCGCCTTCGCCGCTTCGTCTACGTCGTTCACATCGTCGGCGAGCCAGCCTTTGTAATTCCCCGCGCCCAGCGCCGATTCGAAATATTCGCGCGCCCTTTCGTCTGCGCGATCCAGTTCCGCCGCGGTGCCTTGCTTCATATCTTCAAACATCGCCCGCCGGTGATGCACCAGGTGCCGCACATCTTCGATGCCCGCCTCGCGAATTCGAATTTCCATGATGCGTCATCGTGCCCAAGGTTCGCCGCGCGAGCTAGAGCCAAAATGGTGCGATCCGTTACGGTTGCGTGTGTTCTTATTTCGCGGCGAGTTTCTTCTGCAGGTCTGGAATGGAGCCGACTTGGAATTCGGGTTGGACGGTTTGGGCCAGGTGCAGGGCCTTTTCGTAGTAGGGGCGAGCTTCGTCCCNNCGTCCCGGCGGTTTTGTGCAGCGAGCGCGTCGCCCATCGCTTGATTTGTGGGTACCGAGTCGGGCGCGAGTTGGACGGCTTGCTGGGCTTCGTCGAGCGCGGCGGCGGAATTATTGGCGGCGAGAAAGTTTTGCGCCTTCTGCGCGTGGCTGAGCCCTGCGGCCAGCGGAATTTCGAATCGTCCCTGGTAGACGTAAATTCCGTGCTGGATCACGTCGACCGGCTTGGCCGATTTAAATATTTCGTAAGGATTCAGCGGCGCCGGGCCAAATTCGAAACCGGTGAGGTCGCCGGCGCTGACCAGAACCGTGCCGTCGATGACCGNNCTGACTTGGGCGGTACCGGCCAGGTCTCGGTGATCGGCAGCAGCTTGCACGGAACGCCGTAAGATTCGGTGTCGGTGACGCCCGCGGCAAAATACACGAACCAGCAATCTTTAATTCCGCGTGCGTCGAGATATTTTTGGGTGGCGATCAGCTGCTGGGCCCAATCGTCATTCGAATCGGCCAAATATTTGTGCACGTTCGCGGGGCCGCCCCACAACTCATTGCCGTAAGCCATGTACGCCGGATACGTGCGCAGCGCGGACGCCGCTTGCCAGATGAGCAGCAGGGCCGCGGCGTAGATCCAGAATTTGCTGCTTGAAAATAGTCTGACGAGCGCGCCCGCGGCCAGCACATACAGAAAAGGATAGATCGGCAAAATGTGGCGTGCGCCGATATTCATCTGCGACGACATCGCGACCGCGAGATAGATGGCGGGCGGGATGAGGAGGAACCAGATTTCGCGCGTGGCGCGGAACCGGCGCGTGATGATGGCCAACGCGGCGATGAGCATCAGAATCAGAAACGGCAGCGTGGATTTGATGGCGATGACGCCGGCAAAATACCGGTGGATCCCGTGCGGATAGATCTCACCGAAGTAATAGGCGGTGTAGGAATCGTCGACCGCCTGAATGTCGGCCATGCCGTACAGGTAAGATTCGGGCAGCGCTTTGGCGCGTGCGATCGTGCCGAGCAGCTTCCCTTCCCACGGTTTCGAAATCGTACTCAGCGATTCAGCGAGCGGCGGATTCAACGCGAGCGGCGCGGGACGCGCCTTGTAACGGAAACCATAAAACGCCCAAAGAACGGCGAGCGAAATGACGGCGGCTAGTGCGAGCGCGCCGAGCATCTGCCCGGTGAGAGTCTTGCGGCAATCTCGCGTTTCTCCGGTGGCCCGCCGCGGGTGGCGAATAATTTCGCAGATGGCCAGCGCGATCAGCATCGGCACAATCAGCACGCCGGTGTGCTTGGACACAAAGGCCAGGCCGGTGGCGAGGCCGAGAAGCGCGGCGCGCCCGGGGCTCGGCACCTTCACGTAACGGTACAAAGCNNGAAAGCATAGATCGCAGCGAAAATAAAACACGACGCGGCGGTGTCGGTAGTCACCAGCGCGCCATGCGCCAGAAAATTGGGGTCGAAGGCGACGAGCGCCAGCGCGATGAAGCCGGCCGTGGTTCCGAACATTTCGCGCGCGGCGGCAAAAACCAAGAGAGCGAGAAGCATCGGGAAAATCGTTACCGCCAGGCGTGCGCGATAGAGGTGACCCTTCTGCCAGTTCCAGGCGTTGAATTCCCGACCGTCCAGGAACGCTTCCACTTTGAAGTTGCGATTTTGTAGCGGCGGCACGCGCAGGTCGTGCATGGCCAGCAGCGGCAGCGCCGCCACCATTTTCACGAGGGGCGGATGCTCCGGGTTAAGGCCCAAGTCGCCGGTCTTCACCGACATGTAGCCGGCGAAAAGATGATCGCCTTCGTCCCAGCTGATCGATTCGCCATGAACGGAAAGCGCGAGTTGGACCCACATCACGAGCAGCAGCGCCGCAACACCGGCGTAGATATATACGTTACGATTTGCTTTAGACGGTTCGGTCATTCCTGGGGACAATCGCCTCGATCAACGTGCCTGCGGATTCTACACGCTGCGCCGCCAGGCGCGGCGTTAAATTGAAATAGCATTCGACCCGAACCACGCGCTGGCTGTTTTTACACTTCATTTCGGCTCGCTATGCGGTTACGGCGGGACCATCGCCTTCGAAAAGAAAACGCGACAAATGGTTAAAATCGGAGCGAGGATGCAGTTTCTGGCAATCGTAAAGGTACTCGTCTAACCTTAAATTATGGAGATTACGGGTATTTCGCGAGGGCTCGCTATTTTCGTCTGCTGCTTCCTCACCCTAGGCTGTTTCGGAGTTGTTTATTTAGTCCGAGGGCCCTGGGCGATTTGGCCGATCATGATCCTTTCCTTGGCGATCTGTTGGATCGTCGTATTGCGCGCAAAAATATGGCGTAAACGCCAGTAACCCTTCAAATCAGCGTGAAGCGGTCATTCACCTTCAGTTCAGCAGAAACTTCTCGATGAACAAAATGGTCGCGTAGAACTGGTAATCCACGTTTTTCTTTTTGCTGAAACCGTGGCCTTCGTCATTAGCCATCAGGAACCACACCGGCGTGCCGTTTTTGCGCACCACCGCGACCATTTGCTGCGCTTCGGTCCAGGGGACGCGCGGATCGTTTTTGCCCTGCACCACAAAAAGCGGCTTGGTGATGTTCGCGGCGTTATTGGCCGGAGCGATTTTTTCCAGGAACGCGCGCATTTTCGGGTCGCGCTCGTCACCGTACTCCACGCGGCGCAAATCCTGGCGGTAGCCTGAAGTATTTTCCAGGAACGTTACCAGGTTCGACGGGCCTACAATATCCAGTGAGCAGCGAATGCGGTCGTTATAGTTCGTCGCCACCGCCAGCGTCATGAATCCGCCGTAGCTCCCGCCGGTGACCATCACCCGGCTCGCATCCAGATCCGGCTGCTGGGCAATCCAATCCAGCAGCGAATTGATGTCCTTATAGGAATCCTCGCGCAAAAATCCATTATCGAGCGTGACGAAAGTTTTTCCGTAACCCGTGGACCCGCGCACGTTGGGAAAAATCATGGCCACGCCCATTTCCGCCGGGAAATAGTTGTAACGCCCCATGAAACCGGGTCGGAACTGGCCTTCGGGACCGCCGTGAATATCGATGATCACCGGGCGCTTGCCCGTGAATTTCGCCGGCGGCTTGAAATAAAATCCGCTGATCGATTTGCCATCGAACGAGGGCCAATGAATCAACTGGGCCTCGGGAAAATTCGCGGGATTCACGCCGCCGGTTTCGCTGTTGGTCCAGCGCTCGACTTTTCCGGTGGTCACGTCCAGCGAATAGGCGTCGGTCGCGTCGCGCGATTGGGTCAGGCCAAAGGCCAGCTCGCGCCCGTTCGGGTGCCAGCTGATTCCGAAAACTTGCCCGGGAGGAAATGACGGCGCGGGTTTTTCTTTTCCCGTTTTCGTGTCCAGCAGATGCAGCACGCCCTGCCCGTCTTCATTGGTGGTGAAGGCGATCGTCTGGCCGTCCGGCGAGACGTCAAAACTTTCCACGTCCCAGTGGATGCGGCTGGTCAGGTAGGTATATTTTTGGGTGGCCAGGTCGAGGTAAGCCAGGCGCTGAAATTCGGAATCCAGGTCGGTGGTGACGTAAATTCCCTTCCCGTCTTTGCTGAATTTCGCGGAGCCGTACGCAATTTTCTCGGCGCCACCTTTGGTGGTCAGCAGAATTTTCTCGCCGCTGCTGGCGCTCATCAGCCACAAATAGCTTTCGTTCGCCGATACATATTCCTGCACCACCAGCTGCGAATCGTCCGGCGACCAATCGGCCACGGCCCAGCCGCCACCATCGAGTCGCGCGAGCATATGATTAGTTTGGGGGTTCTCGCGATGCGCGGGCTCCGCCAGCCAGATGTCGGTGTCGTTGCCGGTGCGTCGCGTCGAGCTGTAGGCGATGAATTTTCCGCTGCTGGACCAGTGTTCGTCGGTGTTGCGCGATTTCCCGTCGGTGAGCAGCGTGACCGCGGCGGTGGCGTGGTCGTAACGATAGAGCTGATAGAATTCCCCGCCGCCTACGTCTTTGCTGAAAATAAAAAAAGCGCCGTCCCCTTTGGGCGGGTATTGCGCGCTGCGCACGTCATCCTTGTAAAACGTGAGCTGGGTCCGTGCGGCCCCCGGCGACTTCACTTCGTGAATCTGGAACGTATCCGCGAAGCGCGTGGCGATCAGCATTTCGCGCCGCGCCGGATTCCAGCTGGTAAAGAGCGCGGAACGAAAATTGGTATAACGATCCGCTTTCTCCGCCACCGCGGCCGGAACCGGAGGAATTCCCTCCACCACCAAATTTTCGTTGGGCGCCACTACAGCCTCCTCAGAAGTTTTGGACGATGCGGCTTGCTGCGCGCGCGCCGGGCGAACCGTCAGCGCGAGAGGGATGGTCAGAGCCGCAGCCGCGAGGGTCGCCAGTGCAACCGGAGATACCTTCATCGAACCTCCTCTACTTTTTCCGAATTTCACGCGCGAAATTCGTTTAATATCGCCCCGAAAAGCCCGGCGAGGACGATACGCCACCGGGCGCAACGGCGTCAACGAACGGAAATCATCGCGGAGGCGTAGCCATAACATGAAAATATTCTCGAACCCTCGTTTCCTGGTCATTTATTCCGCGGTGGTCACGGCGGCGTTTGCCGTAACCCTGCTTTGTGGCTTTGCGGCGTCGCGCAATCAGTCCTTCGACGTACTTACCGTGCATCGCATCAATTTTGTCGAGCCCGACGGCACTCCGCGGCTGATCATTTCGAACCGCGAATCGTTCCCTGGCGCGTACATGCGCGGCAAGGAATACCCGCGCCCGGACCGCCGCGAAGCCGCGGGCATGATCTTCATTAACGATGAAGGGTCGGAAATGGGCGGCCTGATTTTCGGCGGACTGAAGATGAAGGACGGCACTATCCAGAATCATGGCCACCTGAGCTTCGATCAGT
>PMHK01000258.1:0-349 GCA_003156635.1 Acidobacteriota bacterium
ATCGCGCGAACTGTCGATTAGAGGCTCTCGCCGCGGCGAGACGTAGGGTAGGAGTCGGGCGAAAACAGCCCTTAAAATGACGATTAGAATTCATGGCTGGAATTTGTTTTCATGAAGTTACGGGGAATTTTAATCGCAAGCGCGACGATTAGAAATTGAGGTGTGGCGGGGCCTGGGAGGATTTGGTCCATTGGACGTGGCGATCGGGGACATTCGGCCGCGCGCAACATGTGTTCGCTCCTCCACCGGGAATTTTGGTGTATCCGGACATGGGGGCGATGCATGATAACACATGAGTATAGTTAGGATGCAAGTACACACGCGGGGGGCAGGCCGATCAAGGTCACGG
>PMHK01000258.1:357-4166 GCA_003156635.1 Acidobacteriota bacterium
CTAACTTATGCCGCGCCTCCGGCGCTGGTTTTTCTTCGTGGAATTCGTGTCACTGTGCAGAAAGATGATTTTGGGGCTGGGTCGAGAAAGCCGGCTTTTGAGTTATGAGGAAATATAGTTCGGCAAGGGCGATGGGGACAGCGGAGAGCAGCATCAGCCACACGGGTAAATGGGGCATGGTGATGGGCGCAGGCATACGCCATTTGTTGATCATCACTTGCATGGCCTGGTCCCAACGCGATTGGCTCCCGGGAAGGAAAACCGTGAGCAGGATATTGAGCAACGAGAAAGTCACGATGCAAATAGCGAGAATTCGGGCCCAGGGTTTCAGTTTCAACAGTGCGACGCCAGCGGCGAGGTTGGCGAGACCGAGTAACGCGACGATCACATAAGCCCGCCATCCAGAAACAAGAAATCCGAAAAGCAACACAGGCGCGCGATAGAGCAGGCTCAAAGGCATCATCGCCGAGCCAACGAGCAATAGAACCGCGATGACACTGATACTTACAGGCCGTGTGGAGGTAGTTGCTGGTGGTGGAAGGATGAAGGAATCCGCCGGCGTCCCGGGCGGAACGTTGAACGCGGGCGTCGTTGCTGCGGAAAATGCAGGGGCAGGGATGAATCGAGGCACGCGAAATTGGGCACGGATCGAACTAGTGTTGAAGTAATAGAGCCACCAAGCACCGAGCGCCCCCAGCATGCCGTAGAAGATGACCGTGGCAACTTTGACGCCCGACATGATCTGGGCGGTGAATGCAGGGTTGGCGTCGGTTGGCGGAGCGGGAAAATGGATGAAAAACATTACCGATACGGTTCCGATGGCGCCCAGCACGAGCAGCGTGGAGAAAATAAGTTGAGAGATTCTGGACCACTCACGGAGCCTTAGCAGGCCGACGCCGGTCGCAATAGCCCAGAAAGCTGCGCCCGAATAGTAGACCACGGCAAGCAAAAGGAAGGACCTCGGCAGGGCGTAAGATGCCCTGGAGTTGGACATGAGCACGGACATCAAGGCGGTACCGAGCGCCACGAGAACAGTAAAGCCACCGCCAACGAAAGCCAGGACGGCGGTTACGGTAATGCCGGTCGAGCGTCGCATGGTCACCCTGTGGGTTGCGGGGGTATGTATATCAATTGTGGAAGTGAAAGGAAATATGTAAAGGCGAGATTTGATGCGAGCCCATAGTGCGCTGGGGTGTGACGTGGTGGCTGGCGCGGTCACGACGTGGCGTGCCGCGCCTCCGGTGCTTGGGTCTCGTTTTCGTTTTGTTCCCGGGCNNCGGGCTAACTTATGCCGCGCCTGCGGCGTCTGGTTTTTTGTTCGGCGAAGGTGGGTGCTGGTTGGTGCGCGTGAGATGAACGCGCGGGCGGCGGCTGGGTGAGGAGAAATCGAAGAGAGGTCCCTCGTCGGCACGGCAGAGGCGGCCGCGCCTCGCTCGGGATGACAACTTAAACCGAGGCAAAGGCAAAAGCAAAGGCAAAACGCGAAGGATGGGGCGCACCCGGAAAGTCAGCTGCAAAGGTGAATGGCGCACCTTAACGAATGCCGGTACGTCAGCCGAAAAGCAAGTGCAGGGAGAAGCACCACCCGCCGCGATGGTCGTTCTAGTACCGTGTTAACTGATTGGAGGCACAGGGGGTAGCGATTGGGCAACTTGGGTAGCGCGGGGTTGGCGCGGCTTCGCTCGTGGTGCTAAATTCTTGAATAAGCCTCAAAAGACCCCTATGACTGAGATGAAAAGCGCGGTGCCGGCTAAGCCCAAGATTTCGCGGGTGGAGGTGTATTGGCATACGGTCACCTACAAGACGGTGATTTTGTATGGGCTTTTGATTTTGGGGATCTTTTTCTCGCTGACTTATTTTGTGTTTCCGCAGGCGACCAGCGCGATTGCGAAAAAGCTTTCAGAGTCGATGACGCCGAAAGATACGGGGGTGGCGACGATCAACGCGCGGCAGGCGCGGTTCGTGAACCTGGACGGGAAAGTTCAGGTGAAAAAAGTAAATTCGGTGACGTGGGAAAACGCGGACTACCAGATGACGCTGGACAAGGGCGACTTGATCCAGACCGGGTCGGAAGGGGTGGCGCGCATGGCTTTCGCCGACGGGACGACATATACGGCGAAAGGCGATACGCTGGTGACGGTGGAAGAAAATTTGGTGGAGCAGGATCACGCGTCGTCGGTGGGCGTGCACATCACTTCGGGGCAAGTGGACCTGGCGACCGGAACGTGGGAAGTGGCGGGATCGAAGGCGGAAGTATCGTTTGAAAATGCGGTAGCGTCGTTGCAGGCGAACAGCCGCGCGGCGGTGAGCAGCAACCCCGAAACGAAGCAGCAGGAATTTACGGTGGCTTCGGGCAGCGCGCAATTGGCGCGCGGCGCGGAGCATCTGGACATCGGGCAGTGGGAACGCGTAACGTTCCCCACAGGCGGAGCGATTACGAAATCGCAGGTGCTGGCGCCGCCGCAGCTGGTGACGCCGCTGAATCTGCAGCCGATCATCGTGGGAGATCCGAAACGCGATCCGGTGCATTTTTCGTGGAACCCGGTAGCGACGGCGAAGATGTATCAATTTCAGACGAGCACGACGGCGGCCTTCAGCCATCTGGTGCAGGATAAAAAGACCCCGACGGAAAGCGTGGACGTGGTGGGACTGGACCCCGGAGATTATTACTGGCGGGTGCGGGCGATAGACGCGGACGGCAAGACCAGCGACGTGAGCGATTCGTTCAAGTTTTCGCTGGTGGTGCACGGCAAAGAACTGGAAATGCTGCTGGAGATCGATTCGACCGAGCTGCAGGGAAATTTAGTGGAAGTGGTGGGGCGCACCGAACCGGGCGCGGCGTTGATTATCAATGGCGAGCAGGTGGCGAGCATTCAGGGCGACGGGCACTTCCGTCATTTTCTGCCGGCGATGACGAAAGGGAGCCACGAAATTATAATTACGGGGCAGAACCGGCGGGGCGGCACGGCGACGAAGCGAGTGGAAGTAGTCATTCCGTAAGATAATAATATTGAAGGGCAATTTTAATTTTTGCGCCGCCCGCAGCGGCGTTGAAATGGAATCTGGGGGACGCACGACGTGACGAAAAACGGCTACAACATGCGGTCGGTGTTCAGTTTGTTTTCATCCGACCTGGCCATCGATTTGGGGACGGCGAACACGCTGGTGTTCGCGCGGGGCAAAGGGATCGTGGTGAACGAACCCTCGATCGTAGCGATCAACAAAAACAGCGGGGACGTGGTGGCGGTGGGGCGCGAAGCAAAAGACATGCTAGGGCGCACGCCGGGCAACGTGGTGGCGATCAAGCCGATGAAAGATGGCGTGATTGCGGATTTCAAAGTCACCGAAAAGATGCTGACGTATTTTATTCAGAAGGCGCATAACCGGCGGGTGCTGGTGCATCCCCGGATTGTGATCGGCGTGCCGAGCGAAATCACACCAGTGGAAAAGCGAGCGGTGCAGGATTCGGCGTATCGCGCGCGGGCGAGCGAAGTGTATCTGGTGGAGCAGGCCATGGCCGCGGCGATTGGCGCGGGGCTGCCGATCGAAGAGCCGTCGGGAAACATGGTCGTCGATATCGGCGGCGGGACCACGGACATCGCGGTGATTTCGATGAGCGGGATCGTTTATTCGCGGTCGGTGCGGGTGGCCGGAAACGAAATGGACGAAGCGGTGATGCATTATTTGAAGCGCAAATACAATTTGCTGGTGGGCGAGCGCACGGCGGAGCAGATCAAAATCGATCTCGGCTCAGCGTACCCGCTGGACAAGCCGCTGACCATGGAGATCAAAGGGCGCAACCTGATCGA
>PMHK01000043.1 GCA_003156635.1 Acidobacteriota bacterium
CCCGAAACTTCGAGATCCTTTTCCGCGAATTTCGATTTTAAAGCGCGGACCAGCGCGTCGCCGCCGGAAGGGGCAAAGCCCAAGCCGAATCGGGTAATCGATTCATGATCCAGCCCGCGATCTTCCAAGTAGCCCAGCGCGGCTTTGCCTTCAGGACTCTGCAGCAAATGCTTGGCGAAAAATGCCGCAGCCTCCCGATGCATTTCCACCAGCGCGCTGCGTTGCTGATTTTCGCGGCGCTCTTCCGGCGNNCCGGCGAACGTTCGCGCGGCTTCGGAATCGCGATACCGCATTTTTCCGCTACGGTGCGCACCGCTTCGGGGAACGGCGATTTTTCCAGTTCCATCACAAACTGAAAAACGTCGCCGCCTTTGCCGCAGCCGAAGCAGTAATACATCTGCTTCACCGGGCTAACGCTGAACGAAGGAGTTTTTTCCTGGTGGAACGGGCANNACGCGGACGATGTCCGCCTGCTGCTTGACCCGATCCGCGAATGATCCAGCTTCAGCCATGAAAAAGTTGGAAATTTGAAAATGGAAAATCGTGCTCCGCCACGGAAGGTTCGCTATTCCCGTTCAATCCCCGTCGCTGGCCTTCTCCGCATTCCGCGTGGACCTAATATATCCGTTTACGATCCGGATCACACTTACGGCTAAGGCATCGGCGTTTTCGAATTCGCCTTTCGAAATGTAGCTAGCGTCCAGGGCGGTCGTCAAATGGTCGCGGGTTTCGTAGATCGAGCTGCGACTTTGGCGCCAAAACTGAATGTTTTCCAGGTTCGAGTAACGGCCAAATCCTTCGGCGATGCTGCNNCGGTATACCAACCGTCGCAGCTCGCGCGCCAGCCGCCAGGTCTCCAGGTCGGTGAAGTCCGGCGCTTGCTTAACGGTTTTGCCCACGCGCGCCTTTCCAGTTTCCATTTTCGCTTTTCCATTTTCCGATTACGTCTTCAACTCCGCGATGGTGATGGCTGTGCCCCCGTGATCTTCGGCTTCGTGGTGAATGCTCTCCACCAGCGGATGGACGGACAAAAATTGCGCGAGGCCACGCCGCAGGGCGCCCGTTCCGTGACCGTGGATGATGCGCACCGAAGGTCGGCCGGCGAGGACCGCTACGTCCAGGAATTTATCCACACGTTCACTAGCTTCTTCGACCGTGTTACCTATGACATTAATTTCTGTTGCTTTCGATTCTTCCGTCGGGCGCGACTGCACGGTTACGCCCGGCGTGCGGGTGGCGGCGCCTTGTTCCGGCTTCGAAGCCTTAGGTTTTTCTTCCGATATGCCGATGATATCGCTTAGGGGGATGCGCATGCGCAGCGGCCCCGCTTCCACTTCCGCCATCCGGCCGTCCTGCCGCCGGAAGACAATCGGCTGCTTGAAATTTTTCACGTTGATGCGCATGCCGGTAGCAAGCTGATCCGCCTCGATGGGTTTTGGCTGAGCCGCGGCTGAAACGCCTAAGTCGGTTTGCGACGACGCCAGGGTCTCGACCACCGCGGCGTTGGTATCGGCTCGCGCGTCCGCCGCGAATTTCGTCACGCGCTTGCCGGATTGTTTTTCGAGCTGAGCTTGCAGCACCCGGTCGTGAACCTCAGCCGTGACCCGCGCGACTTCTCCTTCCAGGCGCTTTACCGTTTCCTGAAAATTTCGCTCCAGTTCTGCGATGCGTTTTTTCTGGCGGTCGACCCATTCGCCCCGCAGCGCACGGCGCTCGGATTCCAGTTGCGCCAATTCTTCCCGCGATTGGCGTTTGATTTCTTCCATCTCATCGCGGCTGCGATGCAGATACGCAATCAAATCGCGCGCTTCGCGCGATTCCGGCGAGAGGCTGGCCTGCGCATATTCCACCACGCGCTCCGGAAGGCCTAGCCGGCGGGCGATTTCAATTCCACTGGATGTTCCGGGAACTCCGACCAGCAGGCGGTACGTGGGCCGCAGATTTTCCTGATCGAATTCCATCGCAGCATTGACGATGCCGGGCGTGGTCGAAGCGTAGGATTTCAGGCGGTCGTGATGCGTGGTGGCGATGGTCAACGCCTGCAGCTTGCGAAATTCTTCGAGCAGCGCCACGGCCAGCGCCGCGCCTTCTTCCGGCGCCGTGCCGGTGCCCATCTCATCGACTAGAATCAGCGACCGATTCGTCGCGGTCTCCAGCATCGATTTCAGATTCACCACGTGCGCCGAAAAAGTGGAGAGGTCGGCGGCGATGGATTGCTCGTCGCCGATGTCGGCGAGCACATGATCGAACACCGGCATCTCGGCGCGATCGGCGGCGACTGGAATTCCGGATTGCGCCGAAAACGCAGCCAGGCCGACGGATTTCAACGCCACGGTCTTGCCCCCGGTGTTCGGCCCGCTAATTACCATCACGGTTTCGTCGCCGCCGAGCGTCAGCGATAACGGAATCGCTTTGCGTCCCAGCGGCCGCAGCTTCGCTTCCAGCACCGGATTACGGGCGGAGTCGAGACGCAGAAAATTCCCGCTGCTGAACGAGGGCATCACGCAATCGAGCGCGCGCGCAAACCGGGCGCGCGCAAAAATCGAATCGAGATGGGCGATCTCTTGCGCCGCGAATGCGAGCGGTCCACGATCGCCGCGCAGGCGCGCGGTCAGCTCCGCGAGAATCCGCGAAATCTCGACCAGCTCTTCTTCGGAGAGTTGGACTAGGCGGTTATTCAGATCGATGGCTTCGAGCGGCTCGACAAACACCGTCTGCCCCGTGGCGCTGGCTCCATGCACCACGCCGGGAACCGCGCGCCGGTCCGACGCGCGCACCGGAATAACGAATCGATCGCCTCGCAACGTGACGTAGTCTTCCGCGGTCGAACCGCCCCGCGCGAGAATACTTTCCAGTGAGCGGCGAATTTTGTCCCGCCCCTGCCCAATATTTACCCGAACGCGGCGCAATTGTGGCGAGGCGTCATCGCTGATTTCGCCGTTGGGCAGAATCGCGCGGCGAATGGCCGTTGCCAGATGGCGAAAATCGGCCAGCGCAGCGGCCTTCGCCGTCAGTTGCGGATGATTCGGACCATCGGGTTTAAATGTGTCGCGGACCGACTGGACCGAATCCATCAGGGTCGTCGCCGCCAGAAACTCTTCCACGGCTAGAACCGACGCCGGCACCGCGAGCCGCTCAAGCCAGGTTTCCGGATCGGTCAGTGAGCCAAAGCCCAATTCCGCGCCAGGGCGCAAGTAAGCAACGGCTTCGCTGATCAACGCGAACTCGCGCCCGAGCGCCGGCACATCCTGTCCCGGTATCAGCGCGTCGATCGCGCGATGGCCCGGCGCGCAGGTCGAGTATCCGGCGAGAATTTCCTTCAGCCGGTCGAATTCCAGGACTTGTTGGGCGGTGCGGGACACGGTGGCCTCAGCAAAAGTAGGACAATCTATTGTAGCTGTTTTGAGTTTCGAAGGCAGTCCTGTGGAAGAACACGGGGGCGAGTGGAAGCCGCGAGGTTATTTTTTCTTTTTGCGCGGTGCGGGTGGCGTGGGCTTGGCTCCCAGAGTTTCAATCATCGCCACGGCGATCGCGTCGATCACGGCCGCCGAATCGCGAGCTCGCTGCGGGTTGTTATTGCCGATCATGGAAAAAACCAGATGCTCGCCGCCAGTGGTGGTCGCGAAACCGGACAACGCGCGGACGTGATCCAGGCCGCCCGTCTTCGCAAAAATGCGGCCGGCCGCGGCCGTACCCAGCATGCGGCTGTCGAGCGTTCCGTCCACGCCTGCCACCGGAAAAGTGGAAATGTAATCCGATCCCCAGGGCTGCTGCTCGTCGAAGCGCAAAAGCTGCACGATCGCGCGTGGAGTCACCAGATCATCGCGCGCCAGGCCCGAACCATCGGAGAGCACGACGTCGCCGTCGGCGACGCCGATAGATTTCAGAAAATCCTGTTCAATCCACAGACCGGCGTCGGTGACGCCAAAACCTTTCTTCTCGTAGGCCACCGCGCGCAAAAGCAATTCGGCGTGCAGGTTTTGGCTGACTTTGTTGGTCAGCCTCACCGATTCGATCAGCGGCAGAGAAAGATGTTCCGCCAGAACAGTCCTGTTCGGATCCGCGGCAGCGGGCAAAGGCCCCAGCACCACCGGCGCATCGGGATAAATTTCAGGAGCGGGCGCGTGATGCACCCGAACTGTTCCGCTGACGCGGATGCCGCGCGATTCGAAAATTTGTTTCAACGCCAGCCCGGCGGTCTCCGTCGGATCGGGCATGGCCAGCTCAAGTTTAATCGGAGCATGGGCGACCGGAATCGACCCGTGTAACAGCAGGAATTCCGGACCAGGTTGCCGCACTACGCCGATTTCGGGTTTGGCCAGCGCGTCACTCGTCGTGATGCTGCGCGCGAAGGTCTCCGACGCAGCCGCAGGCTCCACCAGAATGCTGGCCGCATCGCCCACCTTAGCGCCGGGCACGATGCTGACCGCAATGCAATTGTCGTTCAACGCGATCGCGCTGATCGGCGAGCCGAACGTGAAAAAAATGTCGCCGATGCTCCATCCCGCTGGATACGGATCGTAAGGGTAGTAGCTGTCGTCCGCGACGATGTCGCCCTCAATTTCTTTCAAGCCCCTCGCGCCGGCTTCGTCGGCCATTTCGGCCAATATTTTTTCCACCGGCCCATCGCGCTCGACTTTTCCAGCATACGGAAATTTTCGATTCGATAAATCTGGATCGCCGCGTCCCACCAGAGTCACGTCTCCAATCAGATGGCCATCCGCCCCAATTTTTCCGTCGGTTTCAAGCGTGGTGCGAAAATGAAAATTCGGCCCGAGCGTAGCGAGTGCCAGAGAGGTGGTAAAGATCTTGGCGTTCGAGGCCGGCGTGAAAAAACGATCCGCATTCAGCTCGTAAAGTGTTTCACCGGAGTCGCGATCCACCACTAGAATTCCCCAATAGGCTTTCTGCGCGTGCGATTCATCCAGCGCCGCCTGCACCCGAGACGCAAATCGCGCCACATCTTTTCGATTTTTTGCCGGCGTGGAGCCCCCCGGCCCGGTTTTGCCCCGCGAAGCTGCCGGAGCGGATTGGGCCAACGCCCGGCCGGGGAGACCGCTGAGCGCCAGAGCAACAAAAAGTAGGTACCAGGCCAGCCTTCGTCCGTTCGCGCGAAAATATTTTGGCATTCGAATCGTGATACCCGCGCCTCGAAAAAGAATGCACCAGTATATGACAGAGCGCTGCGCAGCACCGGACGGGGTGCGCGATCAGATAAGTTTGCGATTAGGCTGCGAAGCCCATATGATACGGCCACCCTAATAGGAGGGGAAGCCCATGAAGAAAGTTTTGTCGGCGTTGTTGGTCGTCGCGCTCGTAGGATTGCCCACTTTATTTGTCCCGGCGAAGGTGCTCGCGGATGACACCACCACGGATCAGGACCGCATCAAGAACGCCGGACAAGTGCTGCAGGAAATTATGGATATTCCCGACGATATCCCGCAGGACGTGATCGACAAAGCGGACTGCGTAATCGTTTACCCCTCGGTGCTGAAAGCGGCGTTCATCGTCGGCGCCAGCTACGGCCGCGGTGTAATGACCTGCCGCCGCGGCCCGAATTTCCGCGGACGCTGGGGCGCGCCGAGCATGATGGCTTTGGAAGGCGCCAGCGTCGGATTCCAGATCGGCGGCCAGGCCACNNCCTCCGCCGAAACCGACGTGGCCCTGCGCGCTGAAATTCTCAGCTACTCGCGCTCGCGCGGAGCTTTTGCCGGCATTTCGTTGTCGGGCTCGACGGTTCGTCCGGATAACGATGCCAACGAACGAATTTACGGCAAGAAAATTCCCGCAAAATCAATCGTGCTCGGCGGAGCTGTCGCGCCGACCGCGGACGCCAGGCAACTGCTTTCCGTATTGAACAAGCACAGCCCGAAGAACCTNNGCTTTTTGTTTTTCACCGCCCGGCAATTCGCTGATTTCAACTCATGGCCAACCAGTTTCTGGCGTGACTCACGGAGGTCCCTGGCCAAAGTTGACTTTCGGTCGACTATGCCCTACAGTCATAGTTAGAGATATTGATTCGATCATGGCTCATCCGCTAAGCATCCAGCCCAGGTCCGCCCGTGTACCCGCCGGCAATCGCCGGGAGCGCCATCGCGCCCAAACCCGCGATCGTCTGTACCGCGCGGCCCTCGACCTTTTCGCCGAACGCGGCTTCCTGGAAACCACGGTGGAGGACATCACCGAATCAGCCGATGTAGGTAAGGGGACCTTCTTCAACTATTTCCCCACCAAGGAACACATCCTGGCCGAATTCGGCGGCGAGCGCATGGCCGCAGTCGAACGCGCGCTCGAAAATGCCCGATCGACCGAGGGCTCAGTGTTAGAGGTGATTGGCGAGCTGGCCATGGATTCCGCCGGACAATCGAGCCTGAACGCAGCGTTGATTCGCGCGATATTCGCGGCCCATGCCTCCTGCGCGCCAGTGCGGGCCGAACTGCAAAAAAGAAAGCATGTTTCGCGCCGCATGCTCGCGGAAATGTTCCAAATCGGACAGCGACGCGGAGAAATTCGCAGCGATATCCCCGCGTCCGCTCTAGCGTCCATGACCCAAACGATTTTCATGGGTCTGACGATGAGCTGGGCACTAAATCCCGAGTCGACCCTGCGCAAAGCTTCGAATGATGTGTGGCAGCTGATTTGCCCGACTCTCAAACCCGTGGCGCGAGCATCACGAAAAACGACCGGCGGACCAAACAATGTTACGCGGCGTAAACATTCACGGCGCACCAAGCCGAAACTTAGCTGAGTCTTTTAGTGCGTTTTTTCATCCATAAGTACAACGGAGGAGCCTCATTGATACGCCGTTTTCCTCTTCATCTTCATAAAGGTATTTGGCTGTTGTTCGTCTTAGCCGCGGCGGCCACGCCGGCATTCGCGCAAATTCCGGCTGGCCCGGTGACCTCCAGTTCGTCCGATGCAACTCAATCGTCCACGAGCAGTTCTCCCGCCGCCCCCAGCCAGAGCACTAGCCCTTATCAAGGTAGCGTTCCCGGCAAGCTGGAACCCGGAGTGATTCCGATTTCTTTGCAGGACGCAATCAATCGCGGCTTGAAAACCAATCTGGGTCTTTTGCTTTCGAGCCAGGATGTGCAATCGGCGCGCGGCGAGCGCTGGAAACAGTTGAGCGCGCTGCTCCCGAACGTCACCACCAGCAGCTACGTCGCCGGATCGCAGGTGGACCTCGCCGAATTCGGTTTTGCCTTCAAGTTTCCCGGCGTGACCATTCCCACGATTGTCGGGCCGTTCGGTTATTTCGACTCGCGCGCCTACGTGACCCAGTCGATCCTGGACTTGCATGCCCTGAACAAAACGCGCGCTTCCTCTCAGGATTTGAAAGCGACGCAATACACCGCGAAAGATGCGCGCGACCTGGTGGTCCTCGCCGTCGGCTACAACTATCTGCTGGCCATCGCGGATATCTCCCGCATCGAAAGCGTCTCCGCGCAGGTGAATACCGCGCAAGCGCTGTACAACCAGGCCGCGGATCAGGTGCAAGCCGGAACCTCGCCGGCTATCGACGGACTCCGCGCCCAGGTGGAATTGAAAACGCGCCAGCAGGAATTGATTCAGGCCAAAAATAATCTGGCCATCCAGAAACTCGCCCTGGCGCGCGTGATTGGCCTGGCGCCCGGACAGGAATTTCAACTCACCGACAAATCTCCCTACGAACCGTTCGCCGGCATGAAGCTCGATGAAGCGCTGCAGTTGGCCTACGATTCGCGCTCGGACTTCAAAGCCGCCAGCGCGACGGTACATTCCTACGAGTTTTCCGCTAAAGCAGCCAAGGCCGAATATCTGCCGACCATTTCTTTCACCGGAGACTACGGACTTGCCGGCGAGTACGCCACGCTCGGGACCCACGGCGTGTTCGACGCTCGCGGAACATTGAACATTCCGATTTTTCAGGGCGGCAAAGTTCACGGCGATGTGCTCGAAGCGAATGCGCAACTGGAGCAAAGCCGCCAGCGCCTCGAAAATCTGCGTGCCCAGGTCGATTCGGATGTCCGCACCGCATTTTTTAATTTGGAATCGTCAGCCGAGCAGGTCGAAGTCGCTAAGAGCAACATCGATCTGGCGCAACAAACTCTCGATCAATCGCGCGACCGTTTCGTCGCCGGCGTCGCTGACACGGTCGAAGTCGTCCAGGCCCAGGAACAAGTTGCCAACGCCAACGACAGCTACATTTCTGCCTTATACAGTTTTAACTACGCGAAGATCTCGCTGGCCCGTTCGCTGGGCCTGGGTGAACAGAGCGTGCGCGAATACTTCAAAGGAAAATAAGCCATGGCTCAGCCCACTGAAGTGGAAACTTCTGTAAAGCCCGCGGAGAACCGTTCTGTCCCGCAGGAAACTCATTCCGCCTCGGAGCCGCCCGCCGCGCGTTCCGGCAATTCCCTGGCGAGCCGGCCGCACGCGAGAATCATCGCGATCGTAGTTGCGCTGGTATTGCTCGTCGGCGGTTTTTTCGCCTACGAATATTTCCAGACCTACGAATCGACCGACGACGCCCAAGTGGATGGACACCTGATGCCGCTCAGCGCGCGCATTTCCGGTTACGTGATTAACGTCAACGTGGACGACAACCAGGAAGTGAAAGCCGGAACGGTGCTCGCCGAAATCGATCCAAAGGATTATCAAGTTGCGCTGGATCAGGCCAAAGCACAACTGGCGGATGCCGAAGCCAGCGCTCAGGCTTTGAACATCAACGTTCCGATTGCCTCGGTCAATTCCTCCAGCCAGATCTCGGTTTCCGAAGCGGACGTCGAAAATTCCCGCGCTGGAATCGCAGTCGCGGAAGACCAACTGGAAGCGGCCAAGGCCCAGGTGGCCCAGGCGCAGGCCAACGACGTGAAAGCCCAAAACGATCTGATTCGTTACAAGCAGCTGGTCGACAAGCAGGAAATATCGCAGCAGCAATTCGATCAAGCGGTAGCGGCGGCCCAAGCGAGCAGCGCTACCGTGGCGTCCGCGCATGCGACCGCCACCGCCGCGGCGCAGCAGGTGACCCAGGCGAAGAGCAAGCTGGCTCAATCCCAGGCTAATTTGCAAAACGCGCAAACGGGCCCGAAACAGGTGGCCTCCACCAAAGCGCGCGCGATTTCCTCCGACGCGACCGTGCAACAAAGAGAAGCCGCGGTGGAGCAGGCCGAACTGAATTTGCAATATACGAAAATCATGGCGCCGGTCGACGGCATCGTCAGCAAGAACGCCGAAGTCGGGATGAACGTCACTCCCGGCCAGCAATTGTTCACGATTTTTCCGCTGAATGATGTCTGGGTCACGGCCAACTTCAAAGAAACACAGTTGAAGCACATGCGGCAGGGACAGCCCGTGAAAATCACGGTGGACGCCAATGGCCGCACCTACAATGGAAAGGTCGACAGCATCGCCGGATCGAGCGGCGCGCGCACCAGTTTGTTGCCGCCGGAAAATGCCACCGGCAATTACGTAAAAGTGGTTCAACGCGTGCCGGTGAAAATTATTCTGGACCCCAACCAGGATTCCGACCACCAACTGAGACTCGGAATGTCGGTCGAGCCCAAAGTCATCGTCAAGTAAATGAGCGCGGCCGCAGCTATTCCGGCGGATTCGACGTGGCGGCCAGCGGTCAACCCCTGGATCATCGCGCTGGTCGTCACGCTCGCGACGTTCATGGAAGTCCTCGATACCAGCGTCGCCAACGTCGCGCTGCCGCATATCGCCGGCGGATTGTCCGCCGGACAAGATGAAAGCACCTGGGTGCTGACCTCCTACCTGGTTTCCAACGCCATTGTTCTGCCCATGAGCGGATGGTTTTCCGAATTGATTGGGCGCAAGCGCTTTTACATGGCTTGCGTCGCCATCTTTACGATTAGTTCGTTCCTGTGCGGACTGGCGCCGAATCTCACTACGTTGATCATCTGCCGGATTTTGCAGGGCGCCGGCGGCGGCGGTTTGCAGCCCAGCGAACAAGCCATCCTCGCTGACACCTTCGAACCTCGCAGGCGCGGCATGGCTTTCGCGGTGTACGGCATGGCCGTGGTGCTGGCTCCGGCCATCGGTCCTACGCTCGGCGGATGGATCACCGACAATTTCAACTGGCGCTGGATTTTCTTTATCAATATTCCGGTGGGAATCGTTTCCCTGCTGCTGACCAATTTGTTGATCAGCGATCCCCCGTACATGAAGCAAAAAAAGAATAAAACCTTCCGGGTCGATTTCATTGGGCTGGGACTGCTCGCGCTCGGGCTAGGCACTCTTCAGGTGGTGCTGGACAAAGGGCAGCGGGACGACTGGTTTGGATCCCATTTCATCGTGATCATGACGGTGATCTCCGCGGTTTCGTTGATCGCGGTCTGCTTCTGGGAATGGTTCCACGAAAATCCCATCATTGATCTACATCTATTCAAGGACCGTTCGTTCGCCGTCGGAAACCTGATGATGTTCATGGTCGGTTTCGCGCTGCTCTCCAGCACCGTGCTCATTCCCCAATTCGTCCAGGAATTATTGGGCTACACCGCGCAGCAGGCCGGCCTGGCGCTGATGCCCGGAGGCGTCGCGATTATTTTGTGCATGCCGCTGGTCGGCTATTTGTTGGGACATACCGACGCGCGCCGGCTGCTCTTTTTTGGATTCACCTTGCTGGCGCTCGCTCTATTTCACATGACCAACTTCGATACCTCGGTCGACTTTCGCACGGTTGCGACCGCTCGCGTATTTCAGGCCATGGGCCTCGCCTTCCTGTTCGTTCCGATCAATGCGACGGCGTATGCGTTTCTCCCACCCGGAAAAAATAATGCCGCTTCGGGCTTAATCAATCTGGCGCGCAACGTCGGCGGAAGCGTCGGCATTTCCCTGGTCATCACCATGCTGGCCCGGCGCACCCAGGTGCATCAATCCAATCTGACCCATAACATGACGGCGGGAAGCCCCCAGTATCAGGCCATGATCAACGGCGCCATGCGCACTTTGGAAGCTCACGGCTCGAGCGTGACCGAAGCCGCGCGGCAGGCCCAAGGTTTGATGGCCCAGACCCTGAACCAGCAAGCCACCATGCTGGCTTACGTCGATAATTTTTGGATGCTGGGCACGGCGGTCGCCTGCATGATTCCGCTGGTCTTCTTGATGAAGAGGGCTAAACCTGGAGGCCCAATCGCGGTACACTGAGCGCCCGGAGGGGTCTAATGCCGGTGCGCATCATCACGCTCGAGCGGGAATACGGAAGCGGCGGCGCCAATATCGCCAAGCAAATCGCCGACCGGCTGGGCTGGAAACTCTGGGATCAGGAAATCACCGCGGAAATCGCGCGCGCGGCCGATGTGGATCCGCAAATCACCCGGCGCTGCGACGAACGTGTCGATACTCTGCTCTACCGGCTGTTTAAAACCTACGCGCGCGGCAGTTACGAACGCGCTCTCTCCTTCGCTGAATCCAAATATTTTGATACCGACTGCATGGTGGAGATGTTGCACACCGTCATCACGGACATCGCCTCCCGCGGCAATTGCGTGATTGTCGGACGTGGTTCGCCCTACATCTTGCGCAATCGGCCGGACGCGTTTCACGTTTTCATCTACGCGCCCACCGAGGAAAAAATCCGCCGGCTGCGGTCCATTGGGAAATCCGAGAAGGAAGCGATGGAACTGGTGACGGAAGTAGACCGCGACCGCGGCGAGTTCATTCGCCACTACTTCAAGAAAGATTGGCCCCATCGTCCGCTCTACAACATGATGATCAATTCGAAATTCGGAGACGAATTCGTGGTCGATTCAATATTGAGCGATGTGCAGGCCCTCGAAGCACATCACGATCTGTTCCAGCCGGTCGCGAGGCCGGCCTGAGTCCCTGGAATCGGCGAGAGGAACAGGACGAGAGCCTGACGCTCCCGACCCGCCCTCGTACATTTCTTGCTGATCGCCGAAATACCAATTACTTTGTCTCGCCCACCTTGAAATGCGGGTTGTAGATAATTCCCAACACGTTGCCAAACGGATCGGCCACTTCGGCCACCAGAATTCCGCCGCCGACATCCTGAACGTCGCTGACCGAAGTAGCGCCGAGATCGAGTAGCCGCTTATACGAGGCGCGAATATCTTCGACGCCCCAGTAGGCGACGCCCGCCGCGTCGCGCTTCGCCGCCGCTTTCGGCGCTGGCGTCAAACCCAGTTCATAACCACCAATGTTGTAGCCCACGTAGTAAGCCGGCTCGTCGAAATAGGGCTGAACGCCAAAAACCTTGCTGTACCATTCCTTTGCCTTGGCCACATCCTGCACGTCGTACTTCACCGTTCGCAAACCCAGAAACATGCTGGCCTCCTTTGCATCGGTCACCGCTTTCGAAGCACTCTGCGCGCCGCGCTCCTGCGCGGGTGCGGACGTAGCGGCCGACACATCCACCCGGCCCGCCAAGTATGCAAACAAACACAGCAGCGCCACAAGCATGATGAAGCTGGAGAAATGCTTCAGTTTCACGCCGCGCTTCGGCGCAACATCGATCAGCGCCGCGCGACGGATCGCCGCTTGCGTTTTTTTCCTGCTACCAGTACGGCGCGTGCCGGTTCTCGTTCGGGGCATCGTGTTCTCCAGGCGTCAGAGTGAGCTGCAGCTGCGGAGACTTCCAGGATTTCGAGAGCGACGTGCGCTCCGGACGCGAACCCAGTCCATATTTCTGCCGGAGGCTTTCCACCAGCGCCGTAATTTCCTGGCGATATTCATCCGGCGCGGTCGCGTTGCGCAAATACCATTGCTGATACTTCTTGAGCAGCTTCGGATACTGCCCGCCGATAAATTCCATGAAGTGCCGCAACGACGCAGAACGAAGATGCAGAACATTCCCCGCGAACCATTGCGCTCCGGCCTCGTGCGCCCCTTTGGCCAGAGCCTCCAGATCTTCCGGCGCATCGGTGATGCCCGGAACGATCGGCATCGCCAACACGCCGGCAGCAATGCCGGCGTCGCGTAGCTCGCGAACGGCGCCGAGGCGCAGATCAGGACGCGGCGCGCGCGGCTCCAGCGTACGCGCCAGCCGCGCACGCACGGTAGTGATGCTCAAGTTCACCGTCAGCGAAGATCGTTCGCTGATGCGCTGCAGCAGATCGATGTCGCGCACCACCTGATTTGATTTCGTCGTAATGGAAAGGCTCAGCCCTTCGCGCTGCGCCATCTTTTGCAAAATCGCGCGAGTCGCGCCGAATTCCCGCTCCGCCGGCTGATAAGGATCGGTCGCGGTGCCAATCGCGATGTGCTCACCCCACACCGGCTCGGTAGCCAGGTCGCGCTCGGCCAGCGGTCCAACATTCTGCTTCACATAAATTTTCGATTCGAACTCATCCCCGGGCACTTCCATGAA
>PMHK01000173.1 GCA_003156635.1 Acidobacteriota bacterium
CTGGGCGCCTTCCGGAAACGAAATCTGGTTCGGCGGCGCCAACGCGAGTTGGGACAATCTGCGCGCCGTGGACCTGGCCAAGCACGAACGCCTGCTACTAGAATTGCCCTCGCTGATCGGGCTGAAAGACATCGCGCCGGACGGGCGCGTGCTGATTGATGCGCGCAATCACCGGCTGCCGGTCGTGGGCCGCACCGCCGGAATGGAGCGCGAGCGCGATCTTTCGTGGCTGGACGTCACCGTCCTGGGAGATATTTCGCGGGATGGAAAACAAATACTGCTGGCCGAGGAAGATGCGCCAATGGTCACCGATCCGTTTTGGGTGGGGACGCGCGCGCTGGACGGGTCCGAGGTGGTGCGGCTGGGCAGCGGGCTGGGCGGGCGGTTTTCGGCGGATGGAAAGTGGGCGACGGCGTTTACCCCGGCGCATCCGCTAAAATATGGGTTATCCCTCTTTCGGTGGGTGAACCGACGACCGTCGCGGCGCCAGGGATCGAGCGGCTGTTCGGAAATAACGTGGGATTTTTTCCCGACGGCAAACGGATCTGGCTGAACGGGTCGCAAGCGGCCCATGCACCGCGTGCGTATGCCGTGGACATTTCCGGTGGAACACCGGCGCCGATTACTCCGGAGGGCGTGCTGGTGGATGGAATTTCCGACGATGGGCAGAACGCGATCGGCAACGACGCCGAGGATTTCGTGGCGCAATTCCCGCTGGGCGGCGGGCCGGCGCGGCGCGTGCCGGGCGTGGCGGCCAAGGAAAAGTTCGTACAATGGGGCGCGGACGGCCGCTCGATCTACGTGCGCGATTTCAANNCCGGCGGGAGTGACGACGATTTTCAACGTGGCCATGACCCGTGGCGGAAAATCCTACGCCTACGGATTCGCCCGGTCGTTGTCGCAGCTTTTGGTGGTGAAGGGATTACGCTAAGAATGAAAATTCCTAAATTGCAGTGAGGAGTTCTCCGGTGCTAAATCCGCTCTCTGGGCTCCGATGGCTGACCTGCTTTGCAGTGTTTGGCGGGCTGACGCCGCTTTTCCCCGGTTTGAATTCACCCCAAAGCGCCGCACAGAATTCAGCACCTGTGGACATCGTCTATTTTCCGTTGGACGCGCTCCGCAACTTTTCGGACGTCTTCGCTGGATATTTGAAACTCGCGGGCGAGCCGTCATTGTTGGCGGCCGAACACGATAGGAACGTTCACGCCTACCGGCTCGAATGGCTGTCGGCTCAGCACGGATACAAACCCATTGTTCGTCTGGTGGTGAATGCCGACGGCACCGGCACCGTCTTCATCGCGGAGCAGTCGGGCGATCCGCGCGTTTTCCACACCACCCAGCGCGCCGTCCCGGCTGACGATGTGTCCAAGTTCCTGCAAATGGTTGAGCGCGCTAATTTTTGGTGGACGTCACCCGCCGAGCACCAGAAAACCGGCAGTCGAAAAGTCTACACGATGGACGCAAGCACGTGGGCGTTCGAAGGCGTGCGTAACGGCGGCTACCATGTCATATTCCACGATGGGACCCAACCAAAGCAACGAACCACGATCACCGACATGATACGTTCTCTCGCGCCGGATCTGGCCCATTTTGACGACGCGGAATTTCCCCATCCCGCGGCCGGCTCGCCGCCCGAACCAAACGAATCCCGATGACGCGTCGCGGGCCGGATTCGCTGTAGAATCTGGCGATGGCTGCGGACGACAACAGGCCGAGCGACAAACTCGCCGAAAAACTCGGCGCAGTGCGCATTGGTACCTGCGCGTTTACGGCGGCGGGGTGGCCGGGCGCGTTCTATCCCGCGGGCCTGCAGCCGCGGGATTTTCTGGCGTACTACGCGACGCAGTTCGATTCGGTCGAGGTAGACTCCACGTTTTACCACTCGCCGCCGGCGCGCACCGTGGAAGGCTGGCGGCTGAAGACGCCGGACGATTTTATTTTCGCGGCCAAGGTGCCGCAGATCGTCACCCACGAAAAATGTTTGCGGGATTGCGACACGGAATTTCGCGAGTTCGTGGCGGTGATGGAAATACTGGGCCCCAAGCTGGGGCCGATGTTGCTGCAGTTCCCTTACTTCAATCAAAGCGATTTCAAAAGCTGCGACGATTTTTATTTGGTGCTGATTCCCTTCCTGAAGAGACTGCCGCGCGAACATAAATTCGCGCTGGAAATTCGCAATAAACAATGGCTGGATGCGCGCTTCGCGGAGACGCTGCGCGAATATAACGTAGCGTTGGCGCTGCAGGATCAATCGTGGATGCCGACGCCTACGCAAATGAAATTCGATTACGTCACGGCGGATTTCACTTATGTGCGGCTGCTCGGTGACCGCAAAGGCATCGAGAAGCAGACCAAAGTGTGGGACAAGGTGATCGTCGAGCGCGCCAAGGAAATTTGGCACTGGGTGGATGTGTGCGCGACCACGGTGCGCCGCGGCGCGGCCACGTACGTCTATGTGAATAATCATTTCGCGGGCCACGCACCGACTACGGTGCGCGAATTTCAGCGGTTGTGGAACGCGAAAGGCATGCCGGAGTTGGGGAGGCCGCGACCGCTGCCGCCGCCGGCCGACGCAGGCGCTGGCGCGGACGAGCCAGCGAAGCCCTCGCGTGCCAAAGCGGCACGCGCTATGCGCGCGCCCGACACTTCGAAAGAACCGACGCTGTTTGATTAGGAGCACGCGCCGTGGCCGCGGGGCTTGGCGACATTTGCGAAGGCGTTCTAAAAGCGAGAAAATGCACGGCGCACTGCGACGAGAACTTTTGGAGCACGGCGGCTTCCTGCCGCTTTTGAGATTGCTGCGTCAGCACCACAAGCGGCCGCCATCGGCGCGAATATTTTCTGGCGTCCGAGCCGGCACCTTGCGGGATTTGCTCCATGGTGGCAAAGCGGTGGCAAGCCACCGCACTCCAAAAGTTCTTGCCGGAAACGGTTGTTGACGGGGCGGCGTCGAAAGCTACATTACGTAGGGGATATCTGCGCTCGAGAGGAATGATGACCACTTTGATTTTTCGGGTTTTGGTTTTGTTTGTGATTCTCGCGCCGATCACGGTGGTGGCGCAGACGACGAAGAAGGCTGCGGCGCGAAGCTCCGCACCTTCGTTCGCGCAAAACGCTGTGCGGACCATCGATGGCTGGTCGATGCAGGACGTCGCCAAGGCCCCGGACGGCGGCGCCGTCGTTTCCACCGCCGCGTTTCATCCGCAGAATTGGTACGCCGCGACCGTACCGGGCACGGTGCTGACTACGCTGGTGAACAACGGCGTTTATCCTGATCCTTTATATGGCGAGAATATGCGGGCGATCCCGGAGAGCCTGAATAAAACCAGCTACTGGTATCGCACCACGTTTGCGGTGCCGGCGGCGTACAAAGGGCGGCACATCTGGCTTCGTTTTGGCGGCGTAAATTATTCCGCGCAGATTTGGGTCAACGGGCGGCAGGCCGGCGAAATGCGCGGCGCGTTTATCCGCGGCGATTTTGATATTTCGGAAATGGTGAAGCCGGGGACGCGCGCGACGGTCGCGGTGTTGGTGGCGCCGCAGCCGCATCCCGGCATTCCGCACGAACATACTGTGGCGCTGGGCGTGGGGCAGAATGGCGGAGACACGGCGATCGACGGGCCCACGTTTCTTTCAACGATTGGCTGGGACTGGCTGCCGGCGGTGCGCGATCGCGACACCGGAATCTGGTTGCCGGTGACGCTGGAAGCGACCGGCGACGTGCTGGTGAAGGATCCGTTCATCACCACGGATCTGGCCGCGTCGGACGCGAGTGCAGACCTGGCGATTACCGCTTCGCTGAAAAATATTTCAGCGAAGCCCGTGAGCGGCACGCTGACTGGCGTTCTACATTTCCAGAACGCGCCGGCCGCGGGCGGCGCGTCCGCGGCTGTGCCGGACATTACCTTTCACAAAGACTTCACGATCGCGGCGAATAGCGCGCAAGCGATGGCGCTCGACGGCAAATCCACGCCGGAACTGCACCTCACGAACCCGCAGCTGTGGTGGCCCAACGGCTATGGCCCGCAGAATCTCTACACGCTGACTCTAGGCTTCGACTCCGGCAAAAAATCATCCGACACCACCATGCAGCAATTCGGCATCCGCAAAATCGAATACGAAGTTCCCGGCTCCGACAATCTGACGCTTTCGGTAAACGGCGTGAAAGTTATGGCCCGCGGCGGCAATTGGGGGCTCGACGAAGCCATGAAGCGCGTCACGCGCGAGCGGCTCGACGCGCAATTTCACATGCACGCTCTCGCCAGCCTGAACATCATCCGCAACTGGGTGGGCCAAAGCACCAATCCAGATTTCTACGACATGGCGGACAAGTACGGAATTTTGTTGTGGGACGAATTTTTCCAGCCGAATCCGAATGACGGCCCGGACGTGACCGACACTGCCACCTACCTCGCGAACGTCACCGACAAGGTGGTGCGCTTCCGCAATCATCCGTCGATCGCGATCTGGTGCGCGCGCAACGAAGGCTATCCGCCGAAGCAACTCGACGACACGCTGCACGCGCTGATGGACAAGCTCGATCCGACGCGGCTGTATCAGTCGAATTCATCAGCCGGACGCGGCGTCGCGTCGCACGGCCCTTATTATTGGCGCTCGCCGCGATTTTTCTATCCGGTGCACGAAGCGTTCAAGACCGAAACCGGCTCAGTGTCGGTGCCAACCCTCGAATCGATTCAAGGCATGATGCCGCAAAAAGATTGGGAGACGATCAACGACGACTGGGCCCAGCACGATATGGCCGCGGGCGCGCAGCGCGGCGACGAGTTCCCTACTTCGCTCGCGGTGCGTTACGGGCACATTCGCAACCTCGCCGATTTTGCGCGCAAAGGCCAGCTCGCCACCTACGAAGCGTTTCGCGCCATGTACGAAGGGCGCAATCCCGGAATGTTTCAAAACACTACGGGCGTGATCACCTGGATGAGCCATCCGGCCCAGCCCAGTTTCGTCTGGCAGCTCTATCACTACGATCTGGAGCCCAACGCGGCGCTATACGGCGCGAAAAAGGCTTCGGAAACCGTGCACGTCCAGCTGAACGAAGCGAATTTCGGCATCGAAGTGGTGAACAACAAACCTGAGCCGCTGAGCGGATTGTCGGTGAAAGTCGTGGTTTACAATCTCGACGGCACTATCAGCGAAGGCGAGGAGCACGCGACCCACGAGACGTTTGCGGTGGCCAGCGTGCCGGCCAGCAGCACGGTAAAGGCCGGGCAGATAACGACGAGCACGCGTGTGTCGCCGGTTTATTTCGTGAAGCTGGAGTTGACCGACGCCGCCGGCAAATTGCTCTCGCAGAATTTTTACTGGCAGCATGTGGCGCAGGACCAGTTTGAAGGCCTGATGGATATGCCGCCGGTGAAGCTCGACGCCGAAGCCAGCGCACAAGTCGTCGGCGAAAATACCGTCATCACCATGACGCTGCATGACAACACCAAGAACGTTGCGCTGATGACGCATTTGCAGTTGCATCAGAAACAATCCGGCAAGCGCGTCCTGCCGGTTTTCTATTCGGACAATTATATTTCGCTGGTCGGCGGAGAATCCGTGACGGTAACGATCGAAACCGCCACGAAGGATCTGCAGGGCGACGCCCCGCTGGTCGAGATCGACGGATTCAATGTGGATGTAGCGCCAGTGGATGGCGCCGTTTCCGTCGCGCCGAATGTGAATGCACAGCCGATGCATTGGCCGGCGACAAACATCGTGCCGGACCCGAAATAGGCTCGGTGCCGGTCGAGTCCGGGCGGATCGTTAGGCGCAGCTCACGCGGTGACGTGTNNCTCGCGCGAAAAGGCCGCGCGAAAAGAAACTGGACTGCATTGTTTTCCCGGCCCTTACGGACCGGGCTAACCTATGCCGCCCCTCCGGGGCTGGGTCCGCGCCAGTTGAACCGGCCAGTGCCGTGAACTTTTCGAGCGCATGATGAGGATTGCATTTTTAATCGCGCTGACTGCTGCGCTATTGTTTCCTGCCGTCGCCGTGGCGCAGGCGCCGGATCCCTGGCACGATGATTTGGTCGACCACCTGGCGGGCTCGTGGAAAATGGAAGGCAATGTGATGGGCCACCCGGCGCATCACGATGTGCACGCCGAATGGGTATTCAATCACCAGTTCCTGCGCATCGAAGAGAAGACGTCGGCCGGCGCGCCCACGACGGAGCGGCGTTACGACGCGATTTGGTTCCTAGGCTACGACGCGATTAGCGAACGGTACGTGCTGCACCTGATGGATCAATTTGGCGGCCGCTTTTCCGAAACGCTGGGTTACGGCGTCCGCAACGGCAACACAATTCGTTTTGTTTTCGAATATCCCGACGGACCATTTCATACCACCTACAAATGGGATCCGGAAAAAAACACCTGGGAATGGCTGATGGAGCAGAAAGACAAAAACGGGAAATGGACTTCGTTCGCGGATTTGAAACTCAGCAAGGTTCCGAATCCTTAGCCGCCGATAATCTAAACCCGCACCCTTTGCTTTTAAGAAACGAAGCAAAGAGGGCGGCACCCGGAAATTCGAGAGGGATCGTTGACGCGCTACGGAGTCGCGCTTAGGGCTTGGGCCGGTTGTCGACGCGCGTGACGACTGGCCCGTCTTTTTGGCCGGGGGTTCGCGCGCCGTGGTCGTGGAGAATTGCGGCGGCGCGATTCGCGGGGGCTTCGGCCGGCGTGCGCACGACGATGATCGCGCCGCCTTGCTTGACGTGCGTGGCGTAAAATTCTTCGTTGCCGATGTAATCGGGCTGGGAGCCGGAATCGGCGCGGACTACGGGTTCCAGCGCGCCGCCTTTGCCGAAAAGTTTCGCGAGCCAGTTATGGTGGGGCTTCGGCGGGTCCGTGGATTTTTCGCCGGGCGTGTTGATGGTGCGCGCGTCGTCGTCGGTGTCGGTGATCAGCTGCACTTGCCCGCCGGTGATCCCGGCGTTTTCCAAATCTTCCACTGCCTCTTCGCCTTCGCGATACCCTTTCAGAATTCCGACCACGACGTATTCCACGGTGAACTCCTCTCGCTTTGAATCTGCGCCTCCCGAGTTTAATTTATTCCAGCGGATATGGTCCACAAGAGCCCCGGGGTGGCATGGCAAGTTTACTGCGGGCTACGTGTTTGAGGGGGCCGAAAACGGCTGCCCAGCTAAAGCTGGCCGCTACAGATGCAAATACTTTGCGGCAGGTGCCAAAATGTGAAAAGATTTTTAGCAATAAGCCAGCCCATGATGCGTAATCCTGGATGACTCTTCCATGGAAATGATTCGCAAAAAGAAAAAGGCGAATTCCCTGCTGTGGCTATTCGAACCTTTGGAGGAAGACCCGCGGTATTTATGTAAACGATTTTTTTCGTTTGAGGCGGCGTATTTGGATGGGCGATTGTGTTTGGCGGTGGTGGATCGCGGCGAACCGTGGAATGGAATGATGGCGTGCACTTCACGGGAGCATCACACGTCGTTGCAAGCCGAATTTCCGCATTTAAAGCCGCACCCGGTTTTGGGCAAGTGGCTGTACCTTTCGCAATTGCATGCGGAATTCGAGTCGGTGGCGGCTGAGCTGGTCGCGGCCGCGCGGAAACGGGACCCGCGGCTGGGCATCGAGGGCGACGTAAGAAAAAAGCGGAAGGCGGGGCGGGCGCCGCGAAAGAAACGTCGCGGATGATTTTTGTGCGCGGGCGCCGCGTCGGAATGCGCGTGCTAGTCGGGGCTACGCGGAGTAGCGGAGGAGATCCTTCGCTGCGCTTAGGATGACGGTGCGGGCGTCGACGCAATCTCGCGGCGGGGACGAAACGGTGCTAGGCCTTAACTCTAAACCCGCACCCTTTGCTGAAGAGCAAAACACCAAGAGTCGGCACCCGGAAATTCAACGGCTCGACGCCGCGGCGATGGATTTTACGGGCGCGCTTCGTAGACGATGTTGAATGGCGTTTCGTTGGCGCGGCGGAAACGGGTGAAGCCGGCGGCGGTGACTACGTCACGGATGCGGGCTTCGCCGGCCTGTGCGCCCAGGCACAACGCGACTTCCTGCGAGCGCGAGCACGGCGTGCAGAGCAGTGTGGAAAACGAGTAATACACGCGGCCGACCGGATTCAGATTGTCCTTCATTTCGTCATTGGCAAACGGCTCGACGATCATCCAGGTTCCGTCTTTGCTCAGAGATTGGCGGACGTGTTTCGCGGCGCCGACCGGATCGCCCATGTCGTGGAGGCAATCGAAGACCGCGACGAAATCGTAATCCTTGCCGGGATACGCCGCGGCTGCGGCGACTTCGAACTGCACGCAATCGGCGAGGCCCTGGCGTTTGGCGGATTCGCGCGCGCCTTCGATCGATTTGTCGTGGTAATCAAAACCAATGAATTGTGATTTGGGGTACGCCTTGGCCATCAGCAAAGTGGACGCGCCTTTGCCGCAGCCCACGTCGGCCACCTTTGCGCCCGCTTCGAGTTTGGCCTGCACGCCATCCAATGAAGGAATCCACGAACTCACGAGATTCGCGGCGTAGCCCGGGCGGAAGAATTTTTCGCAGCCGTGAAATACGCCTTCGTGGTGTTCGTGCCAGCCCATACCGGCGCCGCTGCGAAACGCTTCGGCGATGCGCGGCACGGCGGCCAGGGATCCCAGCGCGAGTTCGAACGCGCCAGGAATGTAGGCGGGACTGTCTTCATTTGCCAGCGCGAAAGCTTGTTCGGTGCTAAGGCTGAATTTTTTAGATTTCTCATCGTAGGTCACGTAGCCGCCGGCGGCTTGCGAAGATAGCCATTCGCGCAAATAACGCTCGTCGGTGCGGGTTTTCGCAGCGAGTTCGCCGGGCGTCATCGGACCAGCGGCGAGTGCTTTGTACAAACCAAGTTTTTCGCCGATCACGACCATGCCGGCGTGCACGGCGGCGCCCAGGTCGCCGACAAATTGGCCGATGAAGGCGTTCAATTTATTCATATCCAAAGCCGGAACGGGTGCAGTGCTCATTGGAAACTCCTTTGGGGGAAATGATTCGCGGCCGGGGGTGGAGTTCGACCGCGATTCCCGGATTTAAAGTTCTACAATCCGTTGGAGTGTTGGTCCTTCTGTAACATTTGGCGACGAAGCGAATCAAGGCCCTACTGCCCGGGGGACGTAGCTCATATATTAATCGCGCGACGCTATTTTGTCGCGGGTGATTTTTTGGCGGGGCTCAAAAGTCAAAGTCAACAGACCCCACCCTGGCAAACCCAGCCAGGACGGGCCACCCGGAAAATCAGCGACTGGGCTGCACCACATTCTGGAGTTTGGCGGCCACTGCCGGCGGCTCATTTCGATTCGCTTGAAGATTCAGGGCCGGGTCATATACAGTGAGCTGGTCCGGCCCCACCCCGGCGCCTGCTGGTCCTTTCGGCGACGTTTTTCGGCCCTCGCATTTCGTGGCAACGCGCGCGCGTAGAACGAAGTGAGCGATGAAGGAGGCAAGCCATGTCCACCGCACCGAGAATTGTGCCCCCGAAACAAAATGAACATGTAACGAGCTCGCAGCAGCCGGGCGTGTTCGAAGTGGTTTTCGTCAATACCCTGATGCAGACCGCGAATATTCGGCTGATCGACGGCACCGGGCACGTGATCCCCAACGTGCCGTGGACTGCACTGACCCTGGCGCCCAAGAAATAATTTCGCTGTGATCACCGCGCGTACGTTGGCACGTCGCAATGTCTGCTGCCGGTGTCGTCTTGGCCTTTAGCTCTTCTTTGTCATCCCAAGCGAGACGCGGCGGGTTTTGCCGCGCCGACGAGGGATCTCCCTTCGTTCGCTGCGCCGACCGGAATCATGCGCAACTCGCGCCTGCAGGTAGGCCGTGGCCAGGCAGATTAATTCATCGCGCAGCGTGGCGAAATGTTTTTCGGGGTCGCCGGATTCGAGGAGTTGGCGGCTGGTGCCGGACATAGCGCTCTGCAACAGGCTGGCTACGAGTTGCGGATCTTTGGTCAGCGGTTCGCGCGCTGTCGCCAGCATGGCGACGATCGCCTGGTTCGACCGCGCCACCATTTGCTTTACGATTTTCGCGCCGTCGACGTCGGCGCTAACGGAATAGAGCGCGACACTCGTTTGGGGCTCGCGCATTTTCGCTTCGAGAAATGCGCTGATCAGCGCCGTCGCCATTTGTTCGACCGTATGGCCATGCTGCTCGCGGCAGGCTTGTTCGACGGCGGCGAGCACCTGATCGAAATGGCGTCGCAGCACCGCGCGCAGCAGCGCGCTCTTGTTAGGGAAATATTGATACAACGTTCCCACCGAAACGCCGGCGCGCTCGGCGACGCGTGTGGTGGTCAGGCGCTCCTTGCCGACCCTCAGCAAAACCTGAATAGTAGCTTCAATAATCGCGTCCACGCTGGCCGCGGAACGCGCTTGTACCGGCGATTTACGGGGCTCCCAGAGCAGCTGGGCATGTGCTGGCAAATGCGAACTCCTAACCTGAAGCTTTCTTCATCTAATCATACATCGGCACCTTATCCAATATCATGGAACGGCAAAAGGAGAATTGCATGACGATAGCAACGACGCTGGGCGGAACTTTCAAATTGGCAAACACGGCGCTGACCGTGAAGCGCATGGGCTACGGCGCGATGAAACTAACCGGCCCCGAAGTGTGGGGACCGCCGAAAGATGAAGACGCGGCGATCGCACTGCTGCGCGAAGCGGTCGCCTCCGGCGTGAATCACATCGACACTTCCGATTTTTACGGTCCACACGTCAGCAACCGGCTGATTAAACAGGCGCTGCATCCGTACCCGAAAGATTTGATGATTGTGACCAAAGTCGGCGCGCGGCGCGGGCCCGACAAGTCCTGGATTCCGGCGCATTCGAAGCAGGAAATTATCGACGCGGTGCACGATAATCTGCGCAACCTCGGCCTTGACGTGATCGACGTAGTCAATCTGCGCGTCGGCCCACCGATGGGCCCCGCGGAGGGATCGATCGCCGAACGTTTGTCGGCGCTGGCGGAATTGAAAAACAAAGGCTTGATTCGCCACCTCGGGCTCAGCAACGTGACGCCGACGCAATTTACCGAAGGGCGGAAGCTGACGGAAATTGTCTGCGTGCAGAATTTATATAACGTCGCCCACCGCCACGACGACGCGTTTATCGATGACTTGGCGAAAAAAGGCGTCGCCTATGTCCCCTTCTTCCCTCTCGGCGGCTTCACCCCGCTCCAAGCGAAGGAGCTGGACGCTGCGGCGGCCGAGGTGAAGAGCTCGCCGATGCAGGTCGCGCTGGCCTGGCTACTGCATCGGTCGCCGAATATTTTGCTGATTCCGGGAACGTCGTCGGCCGAACATCTGCGCGAAAACCTAAAAGCCGCGGAATTGCAGCTTCCGAAAAAGGTAATCGCCGAATTGAATGCGATCGCGAAAGCAGGTGCGGCGGCGACGCACTCGCACTGAAGTCTGGATCATTCGCGCGCGTGGCGCGATGTTGGGCGCTTCGAAAGATGTGTCGCACCTACGGCGCTCGGATTTTCTTTTGTTCGTTTACCCAGCCCTCACGGGCTGGGCTAACTTCGGGCGCGCCTACGGCGCTCAGTTTGGCAGGCGATCGATCAACCTTGCAGGTACATCAAAGAGTGTCATTGGGCGGAACTAGAGCTGGTCCGAATCGAGCCGGGACAAGATTTTCGCCGCAGTGGACCGAACACGCGGCACACCGGAATGCCTCGTATGGTTTTAACGCTTGCCGGCCAACGCGGGTTCGGCATTCCCTGCGGGGGCCAGCGGCGGAATTGCGGCGGGAAGTTGTTTGGGTTGGCGTTCATGCTTGGCTTCGCTCTTCGAGAAAATCTTGGCGGTTAGCAGCATCGCCGCAAACGTCACGGTGAGCAAGGCGGCCTGGCGCCAGCCGTTCAGCATCGAGGCGTTCCCCATCAGTGTGAGCCCCGCGAAACAAAACAGCAGATGCACGCAGAAAACGTGCAACGACGACTGGCCCATCAGGACCAGCGGACGAAACGCGAGCGCCTTCCACAAATCCTGCGAGGCGACCAGCAGCATCGCCACCGCCGCGAAATCGAGCAAGCGCAGCGGGCCGAGATGCCATTTGTCGAAGAGAAATTCGGACGCGCCCAATTCCATGCCGCGCGCAACCACCCAGCGCAAAGCAAGGCAGGCCGCGGCGATCAGCGCTGAAGGAACAATCAACCGACGCGCCCATTGCTCGATCGGCAAATTGCCCTGCGCCCAGCGAACGCCCAGCCAAACTCCCGCGAGCCACAGCAGTTGCCAGGCCCACAGATCGAACGAGCCCATTTCGTGGATGGGAATGTTGGTCGGAATGTAATGCATCATGAAAGTATGCTCAGCGTTGCGAAAACCGAATTGCGCCAGAAACCAGAAGAAAATGGAAACTGCGAGGATCGGTTTCCAGCCGAAACGGCGCGCAAGCAGCAGCACCGCCGACGTGAGAATCAAGAAAATAATGTACATCGGCAGAATATCCAGCAGTGGCGGACGGTAAATTAGCAGCAGCGCTTCGATCACGGCTTGTTTAGCGCCAGCTATAAAATAAAAATCGAGCAGATTGTGCAGGCCGGGCCGGTTGCCGCGCATGGCGATGGGCACCGCCACCAGGAAGGCGAATGCGAGCAGCACAGCATGGTAGAGATACAGGCGAACGGTGCGGCTCCAGAGTTTCAGCGTCATCGCGCGGTAGCCGTCATGATCCGCGAGCCGGTAATAAATTCGGCCAGTGAACAGCGCCGAAAGAAAAATAAATCCTTCGGCAGCCGAAACAAAACCGAAGGGCTGGTTGACGTAATGGCTGGCGGCGGTAGGCAGGTGGGTCAGCGTGATCCACACCAGCATCACGCCGCGCGCTGCGTCTAATTCTAGTCTTCGGCCCATGCGCTACCCACACTATTGAGACGATGGGTCGCGGACAACAGTTACTTTGCCTCATTAATTCATCTTTTATCCTGTATACCGTATTTCTGGTACGCGCCACATTCCGGCGTTGCGGGGCCGCCGAATCGCAAAAGCTCGTGCTAGAGTTTATTGGTTAGAGTTTATCCGGTGGAGGAATTTGTGCGGATTGCGGTCCGCGCGCTCGGCGCGCTTTCAGTGCTGTGGATGTTGCTGGCAGTTCCGGCGGTTCAGGCCAAAAAATACGAGACTGGCTTTCTCGACCGCACGGTCACGGTAAAAGGCGTCACTTACAAATATCAGGTGTTCGTCCCGGAAAATTGGACGCCGCACGACAGGTGGCCGGTGATTCTGTTCCTGCACGGCGCGGGAGAACGCGGCGACGACGGGCTGATCCAGACCGACGTGGGCATCGGCACTGCGATTCGCACCAATCGCAACGTGATTCCGGCGGTCGTGGTCATGCCGCAGTGCGAAAAAAATGTGTGGTGGACCGAAGCGCCGATGGACGATCTGGCCATCGCGTCGCTGGATGCCGCGAGCAAGGAATTTCACGGCGACGCACATCGCACGTATGTCACCGGATTATCGATGGGCGGCTACGGCTCGTGGCACCTCGCTGAAAAATATCCGGGACGCTTCGCCGCTTTGATCGTGATTTGCGGCGGGATCGTGCCGCCGGCGCACGCGTTGAAATCGACGCCGGGCTTATCGGAAGTGTCGCCACCGGATCAGCCGAAAAGCTACACCGATGCCGCCACTAAAGTGGGCAAAGTTCCGGTATGGATTTTTCACGGAGCCGACGACGACGTGGTGCCGGTGACCGAATCGCAGCGCATGTACGCGGCGCTAAAACAAACCGGCGACGAAGTGCATTACACCGAATTTCCGGGAGTGAAACATCCGTCGTGGGACAAAGCCTACGACGAACCTAAGCTATTTCCGTGGTTGTTCTCGAAATCCCTCGCGGCACCGGCGAAATAATCCGGGGCCGAAAAAACAATCTGGGCGCTGGCTAGTTCAAATGCTCCCGCCCTCGCAGAAGGCGCAAGGATGGGCCACCCGGAGGTGCAAAACCTAAGTGCTTGCGTGGAGGAGGGTGCGGTAGCGGGCGAGAGAGGCGAGATGGTTGGCATCGGCGCGCAGGCCGATGTAATTGTCGGGGCGGACGACTAGCAGGGTGATGCCGTCGACGCCGAGAAGTTTGGCGGTGGCGGGATCGAGGCGGGTCATGCCCGCCGGCAGCTCGCGATGATTTCCAGCGGCGACGGCGGCTTCGAAAACCGGCGAAGCTTCGGCGGATTTTTGCAGCGCGGCGTACAGTGCAGCGAAGGCCGCCGCATTCGCGCTCGGCCCGGCGAGAAGCATCAGCGTGTGTCCGGTGCAATGCGCCAAATGATGCAGCCCGCAGGGGCGCGCGTCCGGCGGCTGCACCGCGAAAGTATCCGGCAAACGAAAACCCGCGGCGAGAAAATTATCAGCGTCGCCCGCGACGATCGGCGAATGCGCGTAATCGACGTTCAATTCCGCTTTGGCCACGATTTCATGGTGCCGCGATTTCGCGTCGGCCAGCATCGCCCGGATGTTCTGGTCGCGCGCCGTGCGTTCCACCACGCCGGTCATGGTCTGGGCCTGCTCGGTGGCGTCACCGGATTTGGTGATGCCCTCCGCCACCGGACGGCGCTCCGCTTCGTAACTATCGAGCAGCGCCGAGCCGGCGACGCCTTGATGCACCAGCGCTAATTTCCAAGCCAGATTAAAAGCATCCTGCAATCCGCAATTCATGCCGTGGCCTTCGGCGGGTGAGCAGAGATGCGCTGCGTCACCGGCGAGAAAAACGCAGCCGAAGCGAAATTTCGCGGCGACTTTAGTGTCGCACTGAAAACGCGTGGGATTTTCCACGTCGACGAACAACGCGCCGGGCACGTACCGCTGCAGGATCGCGGTGGCGTCCGTCACCAGATCCGAATCCTCCGAACTCGGGCGCAGGTAAACGCGAAAGCGCTTATCAGGAAGCGCGGTGAAAATAACCGGAAGAGTTTCGAGAAAATAAAAATTTGCTTCGTGGGTGTCGGTCCAGCCTTGCACTCCCGCGTCGAAGACGGCCCAGGGCTTGGCGATTTCGTGGCCTTCGAAGGCGATGCCGCTCAGCTCGCGCGTGGGGCTGTGGATACCGTCGCAGCCGACGACCCACTTGGCGTCAAGCTTATCGATATTGCCCTCGCGCTCGATTTCCGCTGCCGCGCCGCCGGGATGCTGAGTCAGGCCGACCAGGCGCGAGCCGCGATGGACTTCCCCGCCCTGCTGCTGCAAGTAGCCGGTGAGAATCGATTCGGTCACTTCTTCCGACACGCCGAGATTGAATCCGTAAATGCTGCCGCAGCCGGCCAGCTCGAGCGTGCCTAGAGCTTGGCCGCCGGAATAGAGCTTGATCGAACTTTGTTTGCAGCCGGCTTTCAGGAATTGGTCGACGAGGCCGAGCGATTCGAAAATCTGCAGCGACCGCGGATGCACCACGGTGGCGCGATCCCAGTGCATCGGCGCGGAACGTGCGTCGATCAGATGGCACGGCACGCCGCGACGCTGCAGTTCGGAAGCAAGCAGCAGGCCGGTAGGGCCCGCGCCGACGACGAGCACCGCCGCGCGGTGCCCCGGTGCGGCGTCTACCGCACCGCCGACGCGCTGCCTCGGAATATTTTTCGATTCGTGGACGGAACCCGCCACCGTGTTGCTCCATTTTGGAAACGTCGCGATACTAGCACGCGGTTCCCACGCGCGATACGCGTCGGTCGATGGGGAGCAAAGCCTTTACCAACCGTCGCCGCAATAATATCGATTGTCACCACAAGATGATGGGCGCCCGCTACTTCCCCAAGACGGGGCCAGTAGATTCCGAGATTTTTCGCTTGACGAGCGGCTGGGGTCCGGTCTATCCTATGCATCGGAATACGAGGTATTAGATGAATTTCAAAGGCACTCTTCCCACTTTAATTCTGCAGGCGCTGGCGGAGGAGCCGAGCCACGGCTACCGCATTGCGCAGCGCATCAAGGCGCGCTCCAAAGGCGTGCTGGATTTTAAGGAAGGCACGCTGTACCCGGCCCTGCACAAGCTGGAAAACGAAGGGCTGGTAGCGTCGTATGAAGGTGTGGAACAGGGGCGCACGCGGCGCTACTATCGGATTACGAAATCCGGAAAAGCGGTCCTGACCAAAGATCGCAGCGAGTGGCGCGAACTTTCGCGGGCGGTAACGCTGATTCTCGAGGAGGCCTAAGCCATGACTGCACGATTCGAAACTCCGCTGGATAGCTGGATCGGCCGGGCGACGTGCGATTTATCGCTGGATTCGGCGGCGCAGGTGCGCGCCGAAATCGTCGAGCACTTCGAATCCGCGCGTGAGACGGCGATCGTCGCCGGCACGAACGCCGCTGACGCCGACCGCGCGGCCTTGGCCGCGCTGGGCGATGCGCGTGCCGTGAACTGCCAGTACCGCAAAGTGCTGCTCACCTCTGCCGAAGCCAAAATGCTGCGTGAAGGAAATTGGGAAGCGCGCGCGGTCTGCGCCCGCCCGTGGCTGAAAACGCTGATGCAGGCGATTCCGGCCATCCCGCTGGCGGTTACCTTCGTGATGCTTTCCCGCGGCGAGGCCGCCGGTGCGCGATTGCCGTTTCTGGCCAGCCTGGCCCTCTTTATGTTTCTGGCCGGGCCGTTTCTGCCGGTGTACACGACCTGGCGTGGTCGCGTTTATCGCGCCGCGAAATGGGCCGCGCTGATCGCCGTGTTTGTCCTGGCGTTCGGCGCCGACAGCCTGAAATATTTCTGGCTCATCGCGTCGTGCCTTTGGATTCCCATCTGGACCGAAGCCACGCGCATGTCGATTCGCCGCAAACTCCCCGTCGCGCAGTGGCCCAAGCAGCTCTACCTCTGATCTAGCTCTGATCTGGACAAGGGTTGGATGTCCGGCGATAAACGAAAGAAACTTCGGCACGTTCCCCCGCGTTGACTTCCCGGCACCCTAGCGTCTAACATGCGCTGCGCATGGACGATTCCCAGCCCCTGATTGACCGCACGATTTCGCATTACCGCGTGATCGAAAAGCTTGGCGGCGGGGGAATGGGTGTGGTCTACAA
>PMHK01000101.1:0-12764 GCA_003156635.1 Acidobacteriota bacterium
AGCGCGTCGGAACCACGCGCCGCTTCATATTCGTCTTCCACATAGGTCACCGCCGGAGACGACAGGAGCTTCTTTGCGTTGGCCATTCCCGCCGGATCGTAGACCTTGATCTGCGCGCCTTCCTGCACCAGGGCTTCAATTACGGCTATGGCCGGTGACTCGCGCACGTCATCGGTATCGGCCTTAAACGCCAGTCCCAGCACACCCAGCCGCTTGCCGCGCAGCGTCCACAAGGCGCCCCGGATCTTCTTCAAAAAACGCGCGCGCTGTTCGCTATTGATGCGCATGACTTCGGTCAACAAGCTGAAGTCGTAATTGCACTGTTCCGCTACGGAGCGGAAGGCTTGCACGTCCTTGGGGAAACACGAACCGCCGTAACCGATTCCGGCGTTCAAAAACCTGGGACCGATACGCGAATCCGAACCGATGCCCTCGCACACTTGTTGAATATCCGCTCCCACCGCCTCGGAAATATTCGCCACCGCGTTGATGAACGAAATTTTCATCGCCAGAAACGCGTTGGAAGCATGTTTGATCAGCTCCGCGCTCTTGGCATTGGTCAGAACCAGGGGGGCGTTGGCGTGCCGATAACTCGCGTGGGCAATCCGCGTGGCCTCCGCGTAATAGCTGCCGCTGGTCAGTGGTTGGTAAATCGCCTGCATGATCGCCGCGCCCGCGGCATCATCCGCACCCACCACGATCCGGTCGGGATATAAAAAGTCGGTCACCGCCGCGCCTTCGCGCAGAAATTCCGGATTAGAGACTACCGAGAATGCACCCTGCGGCGCGCCATTCAAAGTAAGCGAGTCGCGCAACCACTCGCAAGTACGCACCGGAACGGTGCTTTTTTCGACGATGACTTTTGGTCCCTCGATGGCCGACGCGATTTCATAGGCCACTGCCTCGACATAGGACAAGTCCGCTTCGCCCGTCTGCGATTGCGGCGTGCCGACGGTAATGAACACCGCGTCCGATTGCCGAACGGCGTCTGGTACGCTCGTCGAAAAACGCAATCGGCCGCCCTTGTGTCGGGCCAGCAACTCCGGCAGGCGCTGTTCATGGATCGGAGTTTCCCCGCGCTCGAGCGCGGCTATTTTGGCGCTATCGTTGTCCACCGAAATTACCTGGTGTCCGATTTCCGCGAAACAAGCTGCCGAAACAAGTCCCACGTAACCCGATCCAATCACCGCGATGCGCGTCATTTAGCCCCCTAAGCTTTGATTTACCGGCCGCGGAGTATCTGCGGCTGCGGCGCAACGTCTACGCCGCGCCCGATCCCTTGATCACCGCCGGAATGGTCCGCGCCAAAATTTGCAGATCCAGCCAAACCGACCACCTGTCGATATATTCCATGTCCAATTCCATCCATTGTTCAAAAGGCAGCGAACTTCGCCCCTTGATTTGCCACAGACAGGTGATGCCGGGCGGCACGCTGAAGCGCCGCCGCTGCCAATCCTCGTCGAATAACTGGTAATCCCGCATCGGAATCGCCCGCGGGCCAACCAGACTCATATCGCCCTTGAGCACATTCAGCAGCTGGGGCAATTCGTCGATGCTCGTTTTCCGCAGAATCTTGCCGATTGGGGTTATGCGCGGATCGTTGGTTATTTTGAAAACCGGACCGGTCATCTCATTCAAATGCAGCAACTCTTCCTGAATCCTTTCGGCATTGGGGACCATGGTGCGAAATTTGTACATTTGGAATTTCCGTTTATTGAGCCCCACGCGCTGCTGCTCAAAAAATGCCGGTCCCGGAGAGGTGAGTTTGATGAGCGCCGCGGTCAACAGCAGTAGCGGTGACAGGAACACCAGGGCGATCACCGACACCGTCAAGTCGATCGCGCGCTTAAACAGTAGCGGCCAGCCTTCACTGACCACTCCCGGCGTGGCGATTTGTGGAGCGCCATCGGCGGTCACCGCCCGGGGCTTGGCGTGCTTTAGATTGAACAGGTCGGTGTCGAACCGCAGGATGATTCCATGTTGCTCGCACACCGCAACCATCTGCGCGACGTGCTCGTAGTACGAGCGCAGGGGCAGGTACATCGCCACTTCATCCACTACGTTGTGTCGTAAGAACTCGGCCACTCCGGAAAAGTCACAGGTGAGTTTCAGGCCGGTGGCCTTGAATTCATTCATCAGCGGCCAATCCACATCGACGAAGCCCACCAGCCGGTATCCGTATTCCGGCGCCGCTACAATTTTTCTGGCGAATTGAATGGCTCGCGCATTTGTTCCAAAGATAAGAATGTGGCGCAGATTGTGTCCGTTGCGTCGCACGCCGGCCAACCAGGAACGCAGCAGCCAGTGAGACAGCGCTAGCGCCAGCGTGATGATGGCCCAAAAGAACAACAGGAACCGCGGCGTGGTCACCACCCGCAACGAAAAAAACATAAAGATGCAAACCAGGCAGAGCGTCGAAAGCGAGGTGGCCTTCACCGCGTCCAGCATTTCGGCGCGCTTGCTGGACAGTCTCCTCGACTCATACAGCCCGCACAACGAGAACACGGCATGACACAGAAGCAAGGCCAGCGCCAAAATGGCGAAATTGGAAAGCTTCACGCGCATAGACAAGACCTGCGCGAGCGGCACATTCTTTCCCGCGGATTCCACCAGAAACGTGGCAATCCCAAAAGCCAGGAATACCAGGCCCAGGTCGAACAATTTCAGCGCATTCAGCAGAAACCGGCGGTTGATTTCACTCACTGGATTTCTCTCGGCGCGAAGGTTCACTCAAGACAGAGAAGTCTGAGTGGTGCTGTTCTGCATTCGACATTGCAATCGATTCCCGCACGATAGCCATCCTCCGGATACATCGCGACACCTGCGTTACCGACCGTTATTGAATCCGGACTAAACTCGGCTGGAGGCTGGATGACTGCTGTTGAACGAAAGTTAGGCCGGAGCAGACGCTTGACTCGTTGCGTCCGCTGGCCGAGATGCTTTCCATAGGAACGCGAGGAAGAGCAAGACACCTGCCTTCCTCGCCAGCTTGGGGATTGGCCTAAGCCGCTCTTCGCGGCATGGTCGCCAGTACCGGAATGCTCAGCGTCTCGCTGACTTCCTGCGGTGTGCGGAACGAAGGATCAATATATTCCATGATGTACACGGCTCCGATGGCGAAGATGAACCCGGCGATCAGCCCCAGCAGCATCACCAGCAACGGACTGTATTTCGGCAGCACCGGCGTGACGGCCGGGACTGCGATGGCCACGTTGGCAATCCGCTTTTGGTCCAGCGCGTCGGACGTGCGCTCCTGTTCGCGCTTGCCCAGGTACAGTAGGTAATTCCCTTCATCGGCTTTCGCTTCGCGCAGCAACCCGGCTTGGGTTACCGCCTGCTGGTCCAGCTTCACCATTTCCATCTGGATACCGTGGACGCTGCCGACCAGCGCCGCGGCGGTGGCGCGTTGGGAAGCCAGGTCGGCTTCCGTTTTGGCCTGGTCTTGCCGTAGATATTCATAGGTGGGATCGCGGTCCGTCGTGCGATTCACATATTTCGCAGCTTCGGCCTTGGCGATGGCCTCTTTTGTTTCTGCAATCTCTTCGTCAACCTCTTTCACGAGCGGATAGCTAGCATCGTACTTTAGGGTCAGTTGCGAGCGCTTGACTTGCGCCGCCAGCAGGTCCGTCTGCAAATTCTGCATCAGAATATTCGAAGCATTGGACACTTCGGTGGTGGATGACCGCGCGGGCGTGGCCGCGATTTGGGCCTTTACGTTATCAATGCGCTTCTGGTCCGCGGCAATCACCTGCTGCGCTTGATACAGGCTGGCTTCGGAAGTTGCTAATTGTTGGGCCATGTCGGTGCGCAGCATGTCCGGGGCCGCGACCTTTTCCGTCTGGCTGAATTCCGTTAGGCGCTTCTCGGAATTCGCCAGCGCCTGACGGTATTTTTCGGTTTCTTGCTCAAAAAAGTCGTACGACCCCGCCGGCCGCTCTAACAAAAGATGTTTGGCCAGATACAGCCGGCCCAAAGTCTGCAACACACACGCCGGTTTCTCGGGCTCCCCCATGCGACCGTACTTCACGTCAATCACGTCCGAGGTGGTCGCAGCTTCCACCTTGATCTTTTTGGCCAGAGACCGTGCCTCCAACTCCCGCTTCGCGGCCATGCGTTGGGCCTTGTCCCAGGGTAGAAAAATATCCATCGGCGACCACTCGTCCTTTACCAGCCCGCAGGTGTTCACCACTTCGCTCAGCATGTCGGTGCCTTGCAGCAGCGTCACTTCCGACGCCACCTGATCCATCGTGATGGCCTTGCTGGTACTGATGTTGGCCACTTGCGCGGCGGTAATCGCGGGATCGGAGCGGTCCTGCTCGACAACCACTTGCATCGTGGCCTGGTAATACCGCGCGGCCCAAACCCAAGCGAGCACCGTGGCTAGAACGAAGACGCTGCCGAAGGTGATGAGCGCAGCCCGGCGGTGACGGAACAGCGGCGCCAGACAATCACGCAGCGTAATATCCTGCGCACCGTTATCTTTTCGATTTTGACGACTGTTTTTCATCATGGTGTTCTCCGCCTTGGTGTTTCGAGTATTTTCTGGCTCAGGCCGTTTTGCTTTCCAGCGGCACTANNCGCTGATTTGCATAGCTACCGACCGCTGGATCAAACCGATCGACACCACCAGGCTTACCTTCCCTTCCTTGCCCGTCCAGAACCCCTCCAACCCGTCCAGACTTCCTCCGCAAATTCGCACCCGCTGACCAACCTGCACATAAGGATGCGGTTCTACGTCAATCTTTTCCCGCAGCACGGTCTGTATCGCCGCGATTTCTGCCTCCGGAATTGCGCTTCCCACACCACGCACTCCCAAAAAACCAACCACCCCATTGGTCTGCAACACCGGGACCCGAGCCTGCGCGTCCGGCTCAATCTTGACGAACACGTAGCCCGCGAACAGCGGAAGGTCGACCGTCTTGCGGCGATCGCTCCACTGGCGCTCGGTCCGGCGCAGCGGCAGAAACGTCTTCACCGCTTTCTCCCGCACNNATCCTCGGCTACGCGCTTCTCGTGTCTGGACCGGGTTAGAATGGCGTACCATCGCTCGGCTCCTTCCGGAGCCGTCAGTGGTTCTTCCGTGATTCGATACTCTGCCAGTTGTGTTGCGTCTAAAGTGGACAAAGCTCCGCCTTTCTTAGTCCCACTGCCGATTTTGAAAACCTGCCCGCAGGTGTTCGCGGAACAGGCGCTTCCCGCTAAGTTCCCCCGCCCATCACGCTGCTTCCTCGAAGCAACGTCACGACGGTGCGCCCACGGAAAGCCCTACGACTGCCCACTACAAGCGGTGATACAACGAATCGGGTATCGGGAACGTGCGCTTGTTCAGCACCGCACCCAATACTCGAACCCGTTTGGCGCGCAGCCCTTCGGCCACTCGCAGCGCAGCTTCGCGCCGCGTGGAATTAGCCTCCAGCACCACCACCACGCCATCCGAGAGCTGGCCCAGCACGATGCCATCGGAATAAATATTTAGCGGCGGCGAGTCGATCAGCACATAATCGAACTCCTTCCGCAGTTCGGCGACCCGCGCCTTCATCAATTCGGAGTTGATCAGCGTCGTCGAATCCGCCGCCAGCGACCCGCAGGAAAGCAAAAAGAGGTTCGGCGCGCGCAATTTCTTGGCGAACTCTCGAATCGATCCCGTGGCTCGCAGCGAATCCGCCAGCCCGTGGTGGTTGCTCACCCCAAAAAACTCCGGCAAGGATGGCGCCCGCAAATTCGCGTCCACCAGGCAGACCGAGCCGGCCACATTGCTCGCCAGAACTTCCGCAGTTTGCGCGCAGACCTCACTGCAGCCGCTGCCCGAATCGATGGCCGCAAACATCACGACCCTAGGCGGCGTCGGTCCGGCTGCCAGGAAAATGCTCTGGACCAATCGCAAAGTCTCTTCCTGGGTCACGTCGTCCAGATTCAAACGCGCGCCATGACTGGCGCCATTTCCCAATGGAAACGGTGCTGGGGAGCCATTCTGGCCGACCGGAATCTGCCCGCCGTTTAAATCTGTTCGCTGCAACAACTCAAAATTTTTGCTCATGGTTTCTTCGCCTCCACGGCCAAAGTGTTGCTATACGAAACGGTCCCAGACCGTTCTGCGATAAGATTGCTCCCCGCCGCGAGCAGTTCTGGGGTGGGAATCCACAATTCCTGGCCCACCTTGATCGCGCGCGGATCGCCGAACCCAGGATTCAACTCCCGGATCTTGCTTACGACTTCTGCGTCGTAACGTCCGACGATTTCCCTGCAGATCGCGTACAACGTGTCTCGCGGTCGGACATGCACCCGCACCGATTTCACGCTGAGCTTTTGTTCCCGCTCAGCAGAAATATCAGGGCTGGAGGTGCCTGCCGTTACTTTGGTGGATTCAACGGAACTCGCACTCTTCATTTCATCGGCGAAGGTCGGTGCGTTATCCGCGGATGGAATTGGGTCGGCAGCTGGTTCCGGCAATACTGCTGCGGCCGCGGGCTGAAGCAGCGGCGCGGTTGGCACCGTCGGCGCAATTGTTACGGTCGCCGCACTCGTCGAATGCGGATTCTTCGCCATAACCGTCAAGCCGACTACCGCCAGCAGCGCTATCAAGGCCGCGAGGCCTGGGCGCAGACGCCAACCCGTGGGAAACACCGCTCCCGGTTCTCTTAATCGCCTGACAGGCGTCGTCACGCTCGCAGGTTGATATTCGGCCACCGGTGCGCGAGCGCCCAACGGAGCCAGATTTAGATCGCCCAGCACTTCCTCGATTACCGCGGCGTTGATCGCTCGGCGCTGCGTCGCGCAGCCAATCGACATGGCGTTGAAGCAGATGTTATTGATATTTCTCGGTATCCCGCCCGAGTATTCCGCGATCAAGTCGTAGGCGCGATTCGTGAACAACGGCTCCTGCTCGCGGTAGCCCGCGATCTTCAAGCGGTGCTCGATATACGCTCGGGTTTCGGCGGCGTTGAAAGGTTTGAGCCGCGCCACAATGGAAATGCGCTGTCGCAGCTGGGTCATTTGCGGCGAAGCGAGCTTGGTGGCGAGCTGCGGCTGCCCGGCGAGAACGATGTGCATCAGCTTCTCGCTCGCCGTCTCAAAGTTGGACAACATGCGCACGACTTCCAGCAGCGGCTCATCCAGATTCTGCGCTTCGTCGACTACCACCACGATGCTCTTGCCTTGGCTCGTCTCGCGCACCAGGCATTCGTTGAGTTTGACCTGCATGCTCGCCAAATCCTGGCCGTCGTTCTCCACGCCCAGATCGGTGAGCAGATTGTGCAGAAAATTCTTGGCCGTATCTTGCGCTTGAAATAAAAACGCGGTCTTCGCTGTCCCGCCGAGTTGCTGCAATAAATTAAACAGCAACGTGGTCTTGCCCATGCCCGGCTCGGCAATCAGCGCCGTGAATCCGCGTTGCGCCTGCACCCCGCAGAGCACCGAGGCCACCGCCTCCCGATGCGTCGGACTGGAATACAGGAAGCGGGGATCCGGCGTGACCCCGAATGGCTGCTCCGCGAGTTTGTAATAGTTCAAGACCATGAGCAGTTCGCTTGTGCTCCTAATATTTCCCTAAAATTCGGCCCCGGGATAAACGCCCGCTCCGAAACTGTACGGCACGTATTTCCGGAATTTCGTGATGGCCTTCTCCGGAACGAAAATCATGTCTCCGGGCGACAGGTGCACTTGCTCATTCACGTTCTTGCCGTTCAGCACGTCCTTGATATTCAGTCTCTTCACTTCCATCATGCTCGAGGAAATTGGGTGGTAGTACAGCAGTTGCGTTTTCGCCGTCGCCGCGAATCCGCCCGCCACGGCTATGGCTTGCGTAACCGTGATGTCATAGCGCAGGTCGTACTGGCCGGGCTTTCCAACCTGTCCCAGCACCATGAAATAAGGCTTTTGAAAATCGGTCAGATCCACATCGACGATTGGATCGTTCAATACGCCGGTGTAGGCTTTCTTGATCACCGCCACGGCCTCCGGCACCGTCAGTCCAAGCAGGTACACGCTTCCTGCGCCTTGCAGGTTCACGTAGCCATCCGGCATGACCATAATTTTCTGATTGAATTCGGGCGCGATCGGAAAGGTCAGCGTCAAAGCATCGTCGCGGCAGATCTTGTAGCGCGGGTTGCGCTGCGACAGCGCCGGATGATCGGCATCCTGTGATCCAGCTTGCCCGGCTGGGCCGGTCGCCACGGGCTTGTTCGCCGCAACTGGACCGGCGCCCGCCACCGCTACAACCAACGCCACCGACAGAATTAGGAGAAGACTCTTGCCTAAGGTAATGGTTTTCACTTTTCGCCCCCTGTTGCTCGGTGAAAATCGTGCACCGGGTCTGTTCGTTCCCGGAAATTTTTTCGTTTGGTCGCGCGTCACGCTGTTCGCAACTTTTGATACCAAAGTCCGGCGGGGCGGGGAGCGGCGCGGAGACTTCGTCAAAAACCTGATCTTCACTAATTCGAGTAGGTCACTTATCACTAGCCGACTCGCTAAAAGTTTTTCAGCCGAGCGCATCATACTTCATACCAAGAGCTTTCTAACGCGAACTCAAATGCAATAATTCGATTCGATGCATCGAAAAGACCGAGACTCATCCGCTCCGGAAATATGAATGCCCCGTGACATGGGTGCCACAGGTAAAATATAGTTGCGTTTGCGTCATTTAACATTACAGTACAGTTACAGACTGCAATATTTTATGTGAATGCCACCCGGCCCGTGATCTTGCCAACAAGAATTGATTCGCGGTAAGCACCTTCGCCTTGAAACAGTAATGTTCGTCCGGGAGTTCTGCGTGTTCCAGCACAGCGCCAGCCGAGAACAGCTGGGCACGAGCTGCGCCGCCGACACCACTTCCCTGCCCGTAGCGCCAGCCCTCCTAATCCCTTCCAGCTATCAGCCGATTCAGATTGAAAATTAGGCTAACGTTTTGGCTTGCAGTCGCGTAAAGTGCTGAAACCTTACTGATTTCTTGTGGTGCCATTGCGAAAGGCTGCGGTTTGATTCCAACGAAAGCGTCGGCCGGTTCGTCCCGAGTGGCCGAAATCCAGCAGGTGGTTCAAAGCACTGCGATTTTGCGGCTCTAGTTCGAGTTGCGACTGCTGGCGGGGCTTCACGCAACAGGAGTGCACGTTGAACGATTCGAATGAATCAGCCCTCGCCGCTACGGTGAAGACGCTGATTTATCATTTTCAGGACTACGCGCTGCTGGCCTTTCAGTCGGTGCGCGTGACCTTTGAAACCACGGCGTACCGGGCCGACATGGTGGATCAGATGGACCAGATTGGCGTGGGTTCGCTGCCGATCATCATGGTCGCGCTGATCTGCGTTGGCGGCGTGATCGTCTTGAATGCGGCCTCGCAGTTTGCTCGTTTCGGTGAAACTTCGCTCACCGGCGACGCGCTGTCGCTTTCGCTACTGCGCGAACTGGGGCCGGTATTCACCGCGCTGCTGGTCGCTGGCCGCAACGCGACCGGCATGGCTTCGCAGTTGGGTTCCATGCTGGTCACCGAACAAGTTGACGCCATGCGCGGACTGGGCATCGACCCAATTCGCAAGCTGGTGACGCCGCGCGTGCTGGCCACGGTATTAATTCTGCCTCTGCTGGTCGCGATTGGAGATGCTTCGGGATTGGTCGGTGGATTTCTGGTGGCCAGCAACATCCTCAGCATTAACGCCGAAGAATTCTGGACCCGAGCCATCAAGGCGCTGACCCTGGGCGATCTCGTGATCGGCTTCTCCAAGCCGATCGTCTTCGGGTTCATCATCGCGACGGTAGGCTGCTATCAGGGCTTGCGCGTCGAAGGTGGCACCGCTGGAGTCGGCCGCGCCACGATCATGGCCTTCGTGGTGGCGTCGTTGGGTGTGCTGGTGACCGATTTATTTATGACGCGCCTGCTTTTGTACGTCTTCAAGCTGTGACCCGATATCGCGTTCAGGCCGAACTTCGGCGCAAATGATGCAGAGGCTGGTCTGCCCCGATCTGGCACAGCCTAGGTGAGGAACAGCCATGATTCATCGCCTAAATGTCACAGGTTCGGTTGCGGCGGTAGTCGTGGCTGCCGCGCTTACGGTCTCGCTGGGAGCCGCAGCCGGCAATTCGTTTTTGCGTGCCGTCATCCAGACTCCGGCCTTCGCGATGCACACCGCGCCGCAGTCAGCGCTGGACCTCGAAGTTGGCGGCGACCTGATCGGGCTTCCGGCGGGTTCGATTCGATATATCACGCGCAAAGAGCTACTCGCCTTGCCGCAGCATGGGTATACCGTCAGCGACGATCCCAGCTTCACCGAACCCACGAAGGTTAGCGGCGTGCTGCTCGCCGAAATTGTGGTTCGGGTGGCCGCGCATCCGGATTCGGATATGGCCGTAGCGATCTGCAGCGACAAATATCGCGCGAATTATCCGCGCGATTACCTGGCGGCGCAGCAGCCGCTGCTGGTGCTGGAAATCGAAGGTCAGCCGCCAGCGGCGTGGCCGAAGGATGCCGAGACGCATACGATGGGCCTGGGGCCCTACCTGATTTCGCATCCGAAATTCTCGCCGGGTCCGGGAGCGGCTGGCGCAGGGGAGGACGAATCGCAAATCCCTTGGGGCGTAGTGCGCATCGACTTGCGCGACGAGCGCCAGGTGTTTGCGTCGATTGAGCCCCGCGGACCGCGGGCGGGCGATGCGGTAGCACAAACCGGATACAAAATCGCGCGGCAGAATTGCTTTCGCTGCCACAACAGCGGCAAGGAAGGCGGTGAAAAATCCGGCGTGGGGTGGATGGCGCTGGCCACTTTAGCCAGCGCGGCACCCGACCATTTCGCGGCGTACGTGCGCAATCCCCGCGCGCAGGACTCGCAAGCCCAAATGCCGGGCAATCCCGGCCTCGGCGACGAAACGTTGCGAGATCTGACTGCTTACTTTCAGAATTTTGCGCCGGCGGCGAAACCGTGACGCTGCGTCTGGCGAAAATCGCCCTGGTTTTTGCGGTGACGCTGTTTTACGCGCTAGTCGTCCTCAATAACCTGACTGATTACGATTCGAACTATCAGTTCGTACGCCATGTGCTGATGATGGATACGACGTTCCCCGGGAACCGGGGAATGTGGCGCGCGCTGGATCAGCCGGCGGTTCACACGCTCGCGTATATTTCGCTGATCGCCTGGGAATTTCTGGCCTTGGTGCTGTGCGCGTGGGGAGGGTGGCGGCTGCTGCGGGCTTGGCACGCGGATGCGGCTACATTCAACCGCGAAAAACGCATCGCGATTCTGGGCCTCGCGCTCGGCATGTTGGAGTGGTTCGTGGGATTCATCGCGGTGGGCGGCGAATGGTTTCTGATGTGGCAGTCGAAGGAATGGAGCGGCGAAATGGGAGCCGATCACATGTTCGCGATCGCAGGCATCATTTTGCTCTACCTGGTTACGCCCGATGTGGAAGAGCAGGCGTAGGTGGGGAGTTTTGTGCGTTCAACAGATCCGGGTGAGCGTTGCGGGCTAGTCCCCGGCAGCCTGTGAGAGGCTGGCTAACGCGCAGGCCAGGACCTTGACACCATTCTCGATCTCCTGCGGCGCGGAATACTCATCCGGGCGGTGACTGACGCCATCGCGGCAAGGGATAAACACCATCCCCACCGGAGCGATCCGGGCCATGAACAGCGAATCATGATAGGCGCGGCTGACCATCTTTTTGTAGCTGAGTCCATTCTCAGCGGCAGCCTGAACCACCGCTTCTACAATGCGCGTGGAGCAGGTGGCCGGCGCATCGGCATTGATGAGAGTAACACTCACCTGGACCTTTCGCGCGGCTGCCACGCGCGTGCAGGCCTCTTCAATCTTGCGCAGCACCTGGTTCCTGCGCTGCTCATCCGTATCGCGGATATCGGCCTCCATCTCCACCCTGCAGGGAATGCTGTTCACCGCTCCGGGGTAAACATGGCATTTGCCTACCGTCGCGCAGGTGTCTACCGAGCCGGTCGCAAGCGCGCTCGCTTCAATCGCCAGCACGATCTCGGCCGCGGCACAAAAGGCATCTTTGCGGTCGTGCATCAGCACGCCTCCGGCGTGGCCTCCCTCGCCCTCTACGCTGATGCGCAGAGCTGCAGGTGCGGAGATGCTGGTAACAACGCCCACCGCCAAACCTTCCTTCTCCAACTGCGGACCCTGCTCGATATGCAACTCGACAAACGCGGCATAGTAGTTTCCTGGCAGGCGCACCTGGTCGAGCGAGCCACTGAAGCCGGCGGCGGCGCGAAGCTGGGCCAGCGTGGTGCCCTCTGAATCCTTCAGTCGCGCGTCCGCGGTGCTATCCAGGCCTCCGCTCAGCATCCGGCTCCCCAGGCAGCCCAGGCCGAAACGCGTGGGCTCCTCAGCGGTAAAAAGTAAGAGCTCGATGGAACGTTGTGGCTCAAATCCACTTTGCTGCAAGGCGCGGATCGCCTCCAGGCCGCCCAGTACTCCCACCGTGCCGTCAAACTTTCCGGAGTGGGGGATGGCGTCGATATGAGAGCCGGTGCCGATCGCTGCCAGCTCCGGCCGGGTCCCCATCCAGCGGGCGAACATATTGCCCACCGCATCTTCCCGCACCGACAAGCCGGCAGCATCGCACTGGCTTTTGAGCCAAACGCGCGACTTCTGGTCAGCATCTGCGAAAACCAATCGCGAGATGCCAGGGGGCGTGTCGTCAGAAAACGAGGCCAACGTCTTGATGTCAGCCAGCAACCGGTCGCGATCGATATGCAGTTGGGTAGAAAGCATGCGTTTTTACCGTCCGGGGAGTGGATGCCGATTCCAGTCTTTGTAGATGA
>PMHK01000101.1:12778-13148 GCA_003156635.1 Acidobacteriota bacterium
CTCCATCACGTGGATTTCGACCTGGGCCAGCGAAGCGCCGGGCTCATAGGTCATGGTGTTGACGGCATAGTCGAGGCCTGGAGTGGTTGCCAGCAATTGCTTCACCTGGAGCGTGCTGTCACCATCCAGGGGCTGGGAGAAGACCGTCTCCTCTCTGCCGAAAAATGCGGGCTCGGGAACCACGTTGAGCAGAGAAATCGCCGGCTTTTCGATCACCGCAACCCGGCTCTTCACGGCGGCCTCGACCGTATGTTGCTGGTTGGGAGGCAGGTGGGCATATCCACCCGGGGCAAGCGGATGCGTCTTGCTGCCAACTGTCACGGATACAGCGCCTTCGAGCACATATAAAAAGCGCTGCCCATGCGCCGGC
>PMHK01000089.1 GCA_003156635.1 Acidobacteriota bacterium
GCGCCGATGCGCTGAATCCACAGCGTGCGGTAGTCGCGCTTGCGCACGCGGCGGTCCCGGTAGGTATACCGCAGCGAACGATTGACGGCTTCCTTAGCGGAGCGGTACAGCTTTCCCTTTGTGAGGAAAAAACCCTTCGCATGTTTTAGCAGCTTTTTACGGCGGGCCCGGCGTTTGGTTCCACGTTTAACTCGAGGCATCGTTCATTCTCCTGTTGCAAATATCGAATTGAATTCGATTTCGTGCCAGGAGACAAACAGGGCGACTCGTCTGCGCAAAAACGAATTCAGGACTGCGCAAGCAGCCGACGGGTTTGTCTCACGTGGTAATTCCGTGTTCTACCCAGGCCGGAAATCCGGCGGGCCGAACTAACTGGCTGGCAGGCACCCATGACGCACTGCACAGCGCAGAAAACTTTTTAAGCCGGCTTTTACAAGCCGTACGGCAACGCCAGGCGCACGTTCTTCACGTCCGCCGGGCTGACTTGAACCTTGTTCAAAAGCCGGCGCATGCGGCGCGGCTTCTTAGTGCCCAGCAAATGGCGCTTGCCCGAACGCCACCGCATCACTTTTCCGGTGGACGTTATCTTGAAGCGCTTGGCGGCTCCCCGATGCGTCTTCGCTTTCATTTTCTTGTTCTTCTTCACGATTTCCTCTTCCGCTTCACTGCCAGCCGCTTCAAATCCCTTCGCTCACGCGAGGTAAACGGTGTGCATGCGATTTCGAATTTACAAATTTCAACTGTTCTTCGTTTTTACCAGAAAACCAGAAACCTCTTCTAAGCCTGCGCTTCCGGAGCTTTCTGCGCCGCCGGAGTCGATCCCGCGCCCTTCTTCGGCGCCAGCAAGGCCAGCAGGATATTCGCTTCCATCCGCGGCCCGAATTCGATTTGCGCGTGATCCATGATTTCTTTCATCAGGCGATCCATCTTCTTGCGGCCTACTTCCTGGTGCGCCATTTCGCGGCCGCGATGGAAAATCATCGCTTTGACTTTGTAGCCCTCGTCCAGAAACCGGATGATCTGGTTCTTGCGGACCTGATAATCGTGCTCCGCGGTCGAAGGCCGGAACTTCACTTCCTTGATGTGCGAACTCTTCTGATGCTTCTTCGCTTCGTGCGCCTTCTTGCTCTGCTCGTACAAAAATTTTCCGTAGTCCACCAGCTTGCAAACCGGCGGCACGGCGTTCGGCGAAATTTCCACCACATCCAGACCCTGTTCCCGCGCCGTCTTCATGGCGTCGAACAAAGTCATCACGCCCAGCTGCGTTCCAATGTCGTCGACGACGCGAACTTCGCGCGCTCGTATTCGTTCGTTGACCCGGAGTCCCGGAGGTCCACTGCTTCGTTCCGCGATAAAATCACCCCTCGAGCTCTAAAAAGTGTCAGTGCAGCCCGTTTCCCAGTCCTCCCCTAGGCGAAAGGCCCAAATAGGGGGACGGGTCAAAAAGTATAGCACGGCTTTTCCCGATGTCGAACCCAGATACGTATCGCCCTTGATGCCTCTAATTCTTCCCGTTTTAAGGTCGAACGCGTGTCCGAATGGCGCGAGGTATCTCCGTGCCCTCATCTTTTTCTCCGTGTACTCTGTGTTAAATCTTTGATCTTCCGCGGAATTGACACCATCACAATTCGTCAGTTACGGTAGCCTCTCTTCGATGCCCAAACGATCGACCCGCAAGGAACCGCCAGCCCGAAAACGCGCCGAAGCCATGAGCGGGGTGTTAGGCGACGCTCCGCAAGGTCCAAAATTTGTCGCGGCCTGCCTGGCCGACTACGAAATGTTAGCCAAACAAAGCTTCTCTCGTCCGGCCTGGGAATACATCAACAGCGGCTCCGCCGACGAAAACACCATGCGCTGGAATATCGAAGCGCTAACCCGCCTCCGCCTACGGCCGAACATCATGATCGACGTTTCGAAAATCGACACGCGAGTCAATCTTCTGGGCCGCGAGTTGCCGCATCCCATCCTCGTCGCCCCCACGTCTTCGCACCTGCTCGCGCATCCCGACGCCGAAATCGCCACGGTTCGCGGCGCTGGCGCAGCGCATGCCATCATGATCGCCAGCACCCTTTCGAATGTCAGCGTCGAGAAAATCCTGCAGGCCGCCATCCAGCCGGTTTGGTTTCAACTTTATTCCGACGAAGATCGCGGCAAGACCAAGGTGTTGATTCAGCGCGCCGAAGCGGCCGGATGCCAGGCCCTGTGCATCACGGTCGACCTGCCCTGGATTTACGCCCGCAACCGCGAGGCGCACATTGCCCATGAAGTCCCGCAGCTCCCGTTCCCCAACATCAATTTCACCGGCGGCCCGGCCAGCACTGGCCTGAAAACCTGGGGCTACCGAAATCTAAAGTGGTCCGACCTCGATTGGGTTCGCGGCTTTTGCAAATTGCCCATCGTTCTCAAAGGCGTCCTGAATCCGAAAGATGCCGAGTTGGCGGTGCAAAACGGCGCGGCCGGCATCGTCGTCTCGAACCACGGTGGCCGCGGGCTCGACACCGTGCCGGCCACCATCGACGCCTTGCCCGCCATCGCCGAAAAAATTGCCGGGCGAATTCCTATCTTGATGGACAGCGGAATCCGTCGCGGAACGGATGTGCTAAAAGCCCTCGCGAGCGGCGCGACCGCCGTTCTGCTCGGCCGTTCGATCCTTTATGGTCTGGGGGTTGGTGGCGCCGAAGGCGTGAAGCACGTAATCGAAATTCTGCGCGCCGAATTCGAAGCCGCCATGGCCCTCACCGGCCGAACCTCCATCAGCGCCATCGACCGCTCAGTTCTCTGGTAGGAACAAAAATTAAACAATCGCGCGCATATCAATTTCCTGCTTCAAATCCGCGCTGAATTGTTCCAGCGGCCGCGGACCCAGATCGCCCTTCGAACGATGCCGCACTGACACCGTCCCGGCTTCCGCTTCCTTGCCGCCGATCACCAGCATGTAAGGAATTTTCTGCAACTGCGCGTCGCGAATCTTGGCCTGCAGCTTTTCGTTGCGGCCGTCGAACTCCGAGCGAATCCCGGCCTCGAGCAGTTTCCGGTTAACTTCTTCGGCATACGCGTTCTGCCGCTCGGTGATCGGCAGCACAACGGTCTGCACCGGCGCCAGCCACGCCGGAAACGCGCCGGCATACAGCTCGATCAGATACGAAACCATTCGCTCCATGGTGCTGATGACGCCGCGGTGAATCATCACCGGCCGGTGTAGCTGGCCGTCCGCCCCGACGTACCCCAGATCAAACTGATTCGGAAGATGGAAATCGATCTGAATCGTGGAGTAGGTTTCCTGGTGGCCCATCACGTCCGCCAATTGAATATCGAGCTTCGGCCCGTAGAAGGCGGCCTCGCCGGGAGCTTCGGTATAGGGAAGACCGAGTGCGTTCATGGCTTCGCGCAGCATGTTCTCCGCCAGATCCCACATCGCGTCGTTTTCCACGTACTTGGTTTTGTCGGCCTTGTCGCGCAGCGAGAGGCGATAGGTGTATTGCGTAATGCCGAGGTCGCGGTAAGCCCGCTCCACCAGGCGCATCACTCCAGCGAATTCTTCCTTGATCTGTTCTGGCATGCAGAAGATGTGGGCATCGTTCAGCGTCATCACGCGAACGCGGCTCAGGCCGCTGAGTACTCCCGAACGCTCGTAGCGGTACATCGTACCGAGCTCGGCGATGCGCACCGGCAGCTCGCGATAGCTGTGTTTTTTGTTTTCGTAGACCAGAATGTGGTGCGGACAATTCATGGGTCGCAGCACCAACTGCTCGGTTTCCAGGTCCATCGGCGGAAACATGTCCTCGTGGTAATGGGCCCAGTGTCCCGAACGCTTGTAGAGTTCAACTTTTGCCAGATCCGGAGTGTACACATGCTGGTAGCCGGCCCGGCGTTCCTGTTCCAGGATGTAGTCCTCGAGAATCCGCCGTATCGTGGCGCCTTTCGGCAGCCAGAGCGGCAGGCCGGACCCGACCTGGTCGCTCACGGTGAATAGCCCGAGTTCTTTTCCCACTCGGCGATGGTCCCGGCGCTTGGCTTCCTCCAGCTTCTGCAAATACTCTTCGAGTTGCTTGGGCTCGACGAAACACGCGCCGTAAATCCGCTGCATCTGCGGATTGCCTTCTTTGCCCTTCCAATACGCGCCCGCTACGTTCATCAGCTTGAATGCCTTGATGCGCCCCGTCGAAGGAATATGTGGGCCGCGGCAAAAATCCACGAATTTTCCGGTGGTGTAGAACGACACCATCGGGTCGGTGGCCTTCTCCTCGACCAATTCACATTTGAACTGCTGCTGATTGTTGCGGTACAGCTCGAGCGCTTCCGGCTTGGGCATCAGCTTCCGCTCGTTCGGAATGTCCTTCGCCGCCAGTTCGTGCATTTTTGCTTCGATTTTTTCCAAGTCTTCCGGAGTAAACGGCTCGGGACGCACGAATTCGTAAAAGAACCCAGTCTCGGTCGGAGGTCCGATGCCCAGCTTTACTTCGGGATAGAGTTCGAGCACCGCGGCTGCGAGCAAATGCGAAGCCGAATGCCGGAACACCTGCACCGCATCCGCATCCTTGGGGGTCAGAATCGCAACTTTCGTGTTTTGCTCGAGCGGGCGCGACAGATCAATCAGCTGATCGTCGGCGCGCGCCACCAGCGCTTCCTTCGCTAAGCGCGGGGAAATCTGGTGCGCAATCTGCGCCGCCGTAGTCCCGCGCGGCACCTCGCGTACAGCGCCGTCAGGCAAAGTAATCTGAATGGTTTCCGGACTCATGGGACCCTTTCACAGCGTGTGGAAACAACTAGCTTACTGGCCACTGCTAGGGCGGTCAAGGCGAGACGCAGCTTCTAGTCCCTTATTCTAGCGACCGAATTACGGAGCGACTCGTAGTTCCACTTTTAAGCCGATGCCGCGTTTCGCGTCCAAAGGCAAGTAGCAGCCAATTATGAGCACGGCGATCAACAGGTTTTTTAGCATCACTTCCTCCGGGCCGATTCCATCATTTCCCACGCCGCATCGGGCACGTCGAGATAATCATTAAATTCACCGGCGCCACGCAGCCACAGCCCGCCGTCGATCACCACGCATTCACCATTTACGTAGTCCGCCTGCTTACTCAGCAAATACACAGCAAGGTCAGCGAGTTCGTCGTGGCGTCCAAATCGTCCCATAGGGTGATGTTTCTTGGCCTTCTCCTGCATCTCGGTCGAGGGCATCAACCGCGACCACGCGCCTTCCGTGGGAAACGGCCCCGGCGCGATCGCGTTCAGCCGGATGTGATGCTTCGCCCACTCCACTGCCAGCGAACGCGTCATCGAGAGCACTCCCGCCTTCGCGCAGGATGACGGCACCACGAATCCCGAGCCGCAATCCGCCGCGGCGTAGGTAGTGACAATGTTCAACACGTTTCCCGGCGTCTTCGCCGCGATCCATTTCCGCCCCAGTGACAATGTAAAATTAAAAGTCCCCTGCAGCACGATGCCTACGACCGCCGTAAACGCCGTCGGCGTCAATTTCTCGGTGCGCGCAATAAAATTTCCCGCCGCGTTATTCACCAGCGTATCCACCGCGCCAAATTCCTTTTCCGCCGCGTCCACCGCCTTTTCCACCGCCTCAAAATCGCGCACGTCCGCCAGCGCGTAGCCAGCCTTCGCGCCTTTCGTGCGAATCGCCCCCGCCGTTTCCTTCAACGGCTCCTCGCGCCGCGCCACTAGGAAAATATTCGCGCCCAGTTCGGCAAAACGCATGGCCATCGATCGGCCCAGCCCGGTGCCGCCACCAGTCAGCAAAATTGTGCGTCCGTTCATCAAATCGCTTTGAAACATTAAATTCCTCCAGTCGATAAAATCGCCGAGAGTCTCGGCGCCAGCCGCCGTTAACCAAAATCAAAAGCCGTAGTAACCCGCCGCGCGCTATGCTATCTAAGTTCTGCGAAATTTACGCGCGAATCAACAGCCCGGGAGCGGATTCGAATGAAATTCCTGATTGGATTGATACTCGGCATTCTCGTCGTACCCCTCTGCCTGTTCTTTTATATTCGCAGTGGTTCGGCGCCCACGGCCGCGACCGACGCCCCGATGCCTTTCGAGAAATTCATTGCCCGCGGCGGCCTGCACGCGAGAATCGACAAAGAAGCTCCGCAACGCGACGTGGCCTCCTTTACCACCGGCGATCTCGCCGCCGGCGCCGAGGTCTACCAAAAAAATTGCGCCTTCTGCCACGGCCTGCCGCAGCAACCGCCCTCCGCCGCTTCCAAGGGGATGTTCCCGCGCGCCCCGCAACTTTTCACCGCCGACGACACCGTGACCGACGATCCTCCCGGCGTGACCTACTGGAAAGTTAGAAATGGAATCCGCCTAACCGGCATGCCCAGCTTCAAGGACGCGCTCACCGACCAGCAAATCTGGCAAGTCAGCGCCTTGATGGCTCGCGCCGACAAACTTCCGCCGGACGTGCTGCTCGAGTTGAAGCCCGCGCCGCTTCCCGCGATTCTGGCTGCTCCGCAGATGGAAACGGCGCCGGTGCCAGTTACGCCCGCGAGCGACCCGGCCAAACAGAAATAAGAATCGGGAGCGCCGCGCTTCCGCGAACGAAGATCAAAACAAATTAGAAATTACTTCCCCGCGGGAAGGAATTCCTTCGGCAGCGGATTTTCCGCGTCTTCTTCCTGCCAGTAAATCGTCACCACCCACCAGCGCTTGCCGTCGTACAACAATTGAAAGCTGTTGATCCCGCGCGCGAACGGCTTCGCATCGCTCGCATCGTGCCGCGATTCGTAGGTACTGAAAATCTGCATGATGTTTCCGTACCGTTCCGACTTCCGGAAGATCTCGCGTTCCGCAAATCCGTTGTTCGAGAAATACGCATCGGCCAATTTTGCGTATTCGTCCGGGGTAATGACATCGACCTTGAAAATCCCGGAACCGTCCTTGGCGCGCTCGGCCGGAATCAGTCGCGCACCCGGAACAAACAAGGACCGGAACCGGTCCCAGTCGCGTTTCTTGGTCGGTGGCCCGGAGATTACGTCGTAAGTCGCGGCCATGATCGCATCCACCGAGGAAACGTCTGCTGGATTTGCAGCAGGAACCGCTGCGCCTTGTGTCGCTGGAGCGGCAGCGGGCGCAGCGCTTTGCGATTTCGAAGCGTCTTGCGCGGATACTGCCGATACGAAGCATCCAAATAAAACCGCAACACTCAAAACTCGAAGCACATGCGACATGAACGACCTCCCGGGCCCAGGATTGCTACGCGCGCTCAGGCCGCCGCACCCGCCACATCTTAAACCCTGCGCGGGCTGGGTTCCCTAGAAATCCACCTGAAAACGCAGCCCCGGCACTGACCGGCCGGTGCGCCTGCTTCATACGCACCCGGTCGGCATGTCCTGCCACTGGCTTCGCTCAATCCCGGTCACTCTAAATCGGGTTTACCCAGGCATCCTGATTGCTCGCTAGCGACATCTTTAGTAGTCTCTAGGATTGCGCCAAGGGCGCTGCGGTCGACCATAGACAGGGGTGTGGGATTTTGCGCGGAAACTTTAGCTTCGCTTTTTGGTTTTTGATTTTCGTTATCTTGGTCTTGCCCTCTTGTGGCTCGCAGACCATTAATTTTCCGGCACCCTTTATCAAGTCGATCTGCGTGCAAGGTCCGCAGCTGGCCTGTGCCGGTACCTCTGTGGTGCAAAACAGCCCGCAGGTAATCATCGAAGTTTTGGGCAGCGACTTTGTGCAGGGAAGTACGGTAGGCGTTTCCCAGAGCCCGACCGGCGCGCCGATCGGATTGGTGACTCTATTCGATAATCAGAACACTCTTTCCGGCACGCTTCCCTCCTCCTTACTGACCACCGCCCAAACGCTGTACTTCAGCGTCACCACCCCGCAGCCCGGCGGCGGAGTCTTTCCCCCGGCCAATCAAACTAATACTTTATTTCCGTTCGTAATTACTCCAGCCTCGAGTCCGCTGCCGCATATCACTTCTATTTCTCCCTCGAGCGCGCTGGCCGCCACTTCCGCCACGGTTACCGTTTTTGTCACCGGATCCAACTTCGTTCCCCAGTCGGTGGCCACCCTAAATGGAATGAATCTGCCGACCGCCTTCGAAAGCACGACTTCGATCCAGGCTTCCGTCGATGGCAACGATCTCATTGCGCCAGGCACGGAAGAAATCGCTATCCTGAACCCGGCTCCCGGTGGCGGCGTGTCGAATCAACTTCCGCTGAGTATTCTGAATCCTATCCCGACCATTACTTCCGTTACTCCCTCCAGCGTTCAGGCCGGAGCCGTTGCGACTATCATCGCTGTGACCGGCACGGGTTTCGTCAGCCAGTTCACCACGGTCACTCTGAACGGTGCGCCTTTGCCCACTACGGTCACCAGCACCACCGCGGCCTCCGTTTCTCTCACCATTGGCGATTTGGCGTTCGGCGGCGTGAATCAAATTGCGGTCGTCAATCCCGGTCCGGGCGGAGGCACCTCCGTCACTAAAACTTTTGCGGTGAACCCGACCCACTTGCTAGGACTTCCGATCCTAGTTGATGTGGCCGCCGACGGTTCGCAGGCTAGCAGCGGTATTTGCGGCGGCGTCTCAAACTGTCAGAACGGCACGCTCGGTTTGACTACTTCCACGGTCGGTCCCTCCACCAGCAACACCGGCCAATTCGTAGCGTTCGCCTCGGTGTCGCACAATCTGGTGCTGAGCGATACCAATCCCTCCACGGACGTCTATCTACAAAATACTTGTTTGGGCGTCGCTTCCTGTGCTCCGCTCACCAGTGTGATCAGTCTCGGCCCCAACGGAAATCCCGCCAATGGCAGCAGTTCGGAACCGACCATCAACGTGGGTGGCGATACCGCAGCTTTCACCTCCTTGGCCACCAACCTGGTCACCACCGTCCCGGTTCCCGGCGGTATGACGCAGGTTTACTGGCGTCCGATTTGCATTGCCTCTGCCACCACCGACTGCACGGCCACCACTTCGACCAGCGCCGTTCCGCAACTCATCTCCATCGCCGCTGACGGCCAGTCCGCGGGCAACGGGCCCAGTTACAATCCCGTGATCAGTCCCGACGGAGACTTTGTCGCGTTTGTTTCGCTGGCTACGAATCTCGTTTCGGACATAACTCCCAGTGGCACCATTCCCCAGATTTACGTTCGCAACACCTGCGGTATATCGACGTCCACAACCGTTAGCACCTGCATTCCGACGACTTATCTGGTTTCCGCGGCCCCCGATGGCGTCACTCAGGCCAATGGCGCGAGCTCAAATCCTTCCATTGCCGATACCGGGCTTTTTGTTTCATTTACTTCGGTAGCCACGAACCTGGGTTCTACCGCTCCCAATCCGCAGGGCGCTTCGGAAATATTCGAACGCAGTACCTGCGTCACCTCAATTGGTACCACCGGAAATACTTGCGTGCCGGTGACGACCTTGATCTCCACTCCGGATGGCACTACCCCGGCAGACGGCGCCAGCAGCGAATCGAGTATTTCGACTTGCGCCAGTACGACCGTAACCTGCAGTTCGCAGAGTATTGGCGCGAATGGCCGTTTTGTTGCTTTCGCCTCGACCGCCACGAACCTGGTGGTCGGGGTGGGAACCACCCAACAAATCTATCTGCGTGATACCTGCAGCGGCGTCGTCGTTGTGACCACCACCTGCACGCCATCGACAACGTTAGTTTCCACCGCGAACGGCACTACACCCGGTAACGGCCTCAGCGAACATCCCAGCATCAGCTCCAACGGGCAATTCGTTGCTTTTTCGTCGCTGGCTTCCAACCTGGCGAACACGACTAACGGCATCGAGAATATCTTCGTCCGCAACACTTGTTTAGGGACAGCGGTGACCTGCACCACGGGTCTGGCGCTTTCGAGCGTGTCGGGTGGTAAGAACGCGGCTCCTTCCAACGGGCAAAATCTGGTTCCGTCGATCAGCGCGGATGGTCACACCGTCAGCTTCCTGTCGTTCTCCAATAATTTGGTTCCGCGCGACACCAACGGGGTCGAGGATATTTTTCTCGGTAGCACAACCTTTTAATTTCAATTAGGTTTCGTGTTATCTCGCCAGAGGTGTGACGCATTTGCCACGCGGGATTTCTCTTCGGTGTCGTGGTCCGTGCCGATCTCCGCTCGTTCGTAAATGCGGACGGCGGCTTCCGGAACTAATTACTTGCCACGGTTTTTTTCGCAAGCGCCGCCCGCGCCGTGGTCAGCGTGAAAGTCAGAGACTCACGCGGCACGCTGGATACGAACGAGCCCACCATCCAGCCCAGCCCCGTGGGTATATCGCGACTCAGCGAAATGGCCTGACACTCCAGATACGTGCCGCCATCCTTTTCTTCGAACCGCCAGAACGTATTCAGCTTCCACACAAATCCGCGGTCGTGCCCTTCGGGTTCCAGGCGCTCATCCGATTTTCCTGGATTGTCCACTTCCTGCACCCGTGTCGCGCTTGAGCGGCTCCACGCGTGCGTCTTATCCACCACGTGGTAGTGAACTTCCTGGTCTGTATCGATCACCGTCGTGATGATTTTTTTCTGGTAGAAACGCAGCAGCACAAAATAATCGTCGCCCTCATGTTTCAAAATTTTCGACCGCACGATGTCCGGCTTAAAATATTCCACTTTGTGATTGTAGTCCTGCATGAAAGCCAGCGTTTGCGCCAGTGTCGCCCCCGGCACGAACGCCGTTCCGATCCAGTGATGGATCAGGCCTCCGGGCACCGCGATCGGTTTCCCGTCATCCAGCGTTTCCAGCTTTTCGATCACCACGCCACCGCTGCGCAACTGCGCCAGCGCCTCGGTTCGTCGCGATTCGGGCAAACGCTCGACCCAAAGGCAAGATCCGCTCTGCGCCAGTTCCGCGTCGACCTGCGCCTGCGTCAACGCAATGTACCGCGCATAATTCTGCGCGGCCTGCGCTTGCAGGTCCGCGGCGTTCAATGGCAGCACAAACAGCAGGATCGCCGCCAGAAAAACTGCCATCAGCCTTCGCGCCAATGCGTCCGATTTATCCATCACCTGTCCTATGCCCCATACGCCCGGCGAGCCAGAAATGACCACCGCCAGGCGTTACACCATATGAAGCAGGTACGCGGCCAAGAGATGTGAAGGATTCGCCAATCCATCCGAAGTTTCGTTCCCCAGCATGAGGGGTGGCTACATCTCGCTTTAGCGGGCGCTCGCCAGCGTGCTTGTAGGCGTGGCTTTAGCCACGACAAATACGATCCTGGCCTCCAACGGGCTTCAGCCCCTGAAGGTCCTTACGGCTGGAACCCGGTCATCAAATTCGGAGAGGAGCCGCGCTGGAACAGAAAGATGTTTTTGGGGAGTCTGTTGCCTGAAGAAGGCCAAATCGCGAAACCTGCCCGCTGGCGGAACTACAAGAAGGGGCGCCAGCCGCAAGGTTTTGGACGGGTTGGATAGATGCCCCGGCTCCTTTTTTTGTGGAACCGTCGTCCCCGCAATCGCAGCTTCCAACCCGCACATCCAGTTTCGCCAGATCTACGTCCGCAACCAATGGGGCATCCGGTTCAAATTTTCGGTACCGAGGTTTTAGTACCAGGTACTACGGAAATCTAAGGAAGAACAAGGCTTAGCTGCATTTCTGTCTTTACGATGGTGAATCGGCACCCAAAGCCCGCGCTTGTTGCGGTTAGTTCCCGTCTTGGCTCGGGATCAAGCGCAAGGTGACTTCCGTGGTTTTCTTTGCCTTGATCACCTCGCGTTTCGCCCATTCCGAGAAAACGCCGTTGGCATAGGCGCGCAGATCATATTGCCCTGCCGTCCAGCGCGCAAACTCGAAATGTCCGTTGACGTCGGTGTGCGTCGCGTGCGGATGCGTTCCGTACGATGTTTGAATCGTTACGCTTGCATTGGTGACCGGCTTGCCGTGTGGGTCGAGGACCGTCCCCTCGATCGTACCCACGCCGCCGTTGAACTGCGCGTGAGTCGGTACGCTGAATTGCGCCAATCCCAGAAACGCCAGGAGCGACGCAGCCAAAACGATGAAACTTCGTTTCATTCGGCACCTCATAGGGTTCCCAGGATGCAATCTTACGTGCCGGCGGAGGTGCAGCCCTAAAACGAACCTTCAAAATGTTCCCGAAACGCAACTCCTGTTCGTGTGTTCAGCGAACAAGTGGCACAAAGGTCAGGCACCCATTGCGGCGCATTCGGTGATTCTTCACGATTTCGCACCGGCATGCTCCCGGGCCCTATCGCCGCCCTCGCCACCGATCCTCAATATTTGTAATGCTTGCTCGCCGCCGCATGCTCGGCCTGTTCCATGCGCCCGGTATCCGGATTGGCCCGCCGCTCGATTGCCAGGTAATACATCAGCAGTTGCAGCGGAACCAGGTGCATGAACGCAGCCAGCCACGGCGCGCACTCCGGTACGACAAACACTTCCTCGCAAGCCAGCTCGCGATTGGCAGCCGGCACTGCAATCGCCGCCCGCAACATTTTCAAATCTCCCGCCGCCCGCAAAATCTGCCGTCCCCGATCGTCCGCCGCATCTCCGGTGAATAACCCGATCAGCGAACCGCGTGAATCGGTTTCCGAAAAAGGCCCGTGCAGGATTTCTTCCGTCTCGAATCCCTCCGCCGCGATGTAGCAGGCTTCCTTAATCTTCAGCGCCGCCTCGCTCGCGGTCGCCCAAGCCGCGCCCGAGCCAAAAATCTCAATGCGCGGAAGCTGCGCAATCAACGCCGCCCATCCCCGCGTTTGCGGGGCGAGGCCCAGCGCTTCCCGCATCAGCTCCGGTACGCGAGCGAGCTCGCCTACTCTAGCCGGCATGGCCACTTTGTTTTTTTGCTCCGCGATGCGAATCGTCATCAGCGCCAGCACCGCCAGAGCCGTCGTATAGCTCTTCGTATAGGCAAACGGAATTTCCTGCTCGCAGGTCTCGAGGTGAAAATCGGCGCCGCGTACGCCCTCACCGCTCACCTTGCCGGTAATCGCCACGGTCAAGGCGCCTGCCGCGCGCGCCATGCGCAATACGCCCACCGAAGCGGTCGTAGTGCCCGTGTGCGTGATCACCACCACTGCGTCATTCGCGCTGAAGGCGATCGGATGATGAATCAGCTCAAACGATTGCTCGACCTGCGCCAGCACGTGCCCCTGACTGAAATATCGCAGCCAGCTTTCCGCCACCCGCGCCGCGTGCAGCGAAGTTCCAATCCCCACAAAAATAATGCGTTCCTTATGCGCCACAGCCTGCGCCGCGCGCCCGATCGCTTCGCGCTGCGCCAAGACCTGTTCTACCCGGTCGGGCTGCGCCAAAATCGCTTCGTAGGCGTGATAAGGATGTTCCGTGCGTATCTCAGCCATTCGATTTCTCCCGGCTCGCGCTATATATTAGACGCGGTCGTTTTCGCCGCCGCTGATTCTAGCGGAACAGGAGCCCGAATGCCTCGTTACCTCTCCCAACATACCCTCGCCTGCCTCACCCGCCAGGGCGCCGAAGAATTGTCCAAAAAAATTTTAGGCGCGAAGTCCGTCACCGGCCGCCGCGTGCTGGTCAACATGCAGGAAGGGAAAATGCTGGCCGAGTTCGACGCCCCCAGCCGCGAAGAAATGGAAAAATGGCTAACCGCCGAAAAATTTCACTTCGATTGGCTCCTTCGCCTCGAATACGAATCCGCTACCGACGCCACCCTGCGACCCATTTCGTGAGCCTGGTGCCCAAAAACGAAGCAATTGCCATCCCTGTCATTCCGGTGTAGCCTTAACTCCAATGAAACTTCGCGTCCAGACCTGTACCCACTGTTGTTGTCTGTGTTGTACCGAAGTGTGTTCTGGCGCGGGAGGCTAAGCGACTCAGCAACAAAAAAAGCCGAAATTTCCCGACCCACCGCCAGAATTTCCAAGGCCGGTGGGTTTTTTGTTTTCACTAAAATTCTTGCGAAGCGTCTAACGCATCGCCGACTTTCGAGCGCCTAAAAAACAACAGGAGACAGCACAATGACCGATTACAAGCATCCCGAGGTTCTGGTTTCCACCGAATGGGCCGCGGCCCATCTGAACGATCCCAAAGTTCGCCTCGTTGAAGTCGACGTCGATACCACCGCTTACGACCAGGGTCATATTCCTGGCGCCGTCGGTTGGAACTGGCAATCGCAGCTCCAGGACCACGTTCGTCGCGACCTGATCGACCAAGCCACGCTCGAAAAACTACTCGGCCAATCCGGAATTTCCAACGACACCACGGTCCTGCTCTATGGCGACAACAACAACTGGTTCGCGGCCTACGCGTTGTGGCAGCTAAAGTATTACGGCCATAAGGATGTCCGCCTCATCAACGGCGGCCGCAAGAAATGGGTGGAAGAAAAGCGCTCGCTGACCACCGACCCCGTAAAGGTCACCGCGGCGACCTATCGCGCCAGCGCTCCCGATGAATCGCTGCGCGCCCGCAAAGACGAAATCTTTGCTTTCGTCGAAAAGAAAAAAGCCGCGCAACTGGTCGACGTCCGCTCTCCCGACGAATTCACCGGAAAGATCATCGCGCCTCCCGGCATGACCGAAACCGCCCAACGCGCCGGCCACATTCCCGGCGCTGCCAGCATTCCCTGGGCCCAAGCCGCCAATGAAGATGGCACTTTCAAATCGGCCGACGCCCTCAAGGCGCTCTACGACGGAAAAGGGATCGACGGGAAAGATCCCATCATCGCCTATTGCCGCATCGGCGAACGCAGCTCGCACTCCTGGTTCGTCCTCAAGTATTTGCTGGGCTACGACCATGTGAAGAACTACGACGGTTCGTGGACCGAATGGGGCAACCTGGTCGGCGCCCCCATAGAAAAAGAAGCCACCGCCGCCGCCGCGCGTAACTAGTAGCCACCAAAAACTAAAACGGGGAGCGCGTCCGCTCCCCGTTTTTACTTTAAACTTTCAACGCGACTCGCTTTCGCGTTTTACTGCGGAATCTGATTTTCCGGAACGCCATTATGCCGCGCCTCATCCTGCAGCGCGCTGACCTTGGCCTCAATGTCGTCGCGTTGCTTCTGCAGATGCACCAACTCCTCATGCCAGTCGTCGATGTGCCCGCCGCCGTAGACCCGCGTTTCCTGCACCGTGTCTCCACTCAGCACCGCTTTCAGTTGTGTAATTTTGTCGTCGATCACCGGCAACTTGGCGCGCTGCGCGGCGATCTGATCCTGATACCGTTTCGCGTTGGCGTTCTTCGCCGGGCTCGCCGGTTTTTCGCTCGACTGCGCCGGCTTCGCCGCCGGCGCTACGAAAGTGGAAATCGTCGAATTTCGATGCAGGTCGCCCATATCGTCGTTGGTCCATACCCGCTTTGTTGCCGGCGCGCTTGCGGGAGTGGTTGACGCTGGTGGCGTGGGCGACGCGGCTGAGTCGCCCGCCTGCGTAGCCGGGGGCGCTGGAGGGTTACTTTGCGCTTGCGCCAATGCCGTTCCGCAATGAACCGAAGTCAGCAAGAACGCCGCAAGGCCGAACGAGCGAAGTGTTCTGAATTCCATACGAACCTCCGTGATGAACCGAGCGGTACAGTCCGGGACGAGTGGGCGCTTAAACGCCGTGATGGAATGAAACGAACCAACCCTTGTCTGATTTAACCCGGCGCTACGGGAAAAGTTACTGCGCTCCGTAGGCCATTTTGCCCGTGGCCAACTCGTTTTGCGCGATGGCCAGGGCCTGCTTGGGCGGTCCGTCCCAGTGATACTGGCTAGCTTCAATGTACTGGTGTTCTTCGAAGGTGAACAAAAATTTCCGGGCGGTGAAGTCGTACTGGTAACGTGAGGGAAGCCATAGCCCGGGTGAAACCTCGGCCTGCTCGAGTGAAAACACTCCACCGCGGTAAAGCTTTCCCAGAATTCCCCCGCCGAACGAAACATCCTTCAGCAGATGTGCCTCGGCGCGAACCATCTGGTTGGCCTCGTGGTCGATCCAGATTTTCGCTACCACGTGCGAGATCGCTTCTTGCAGAATGGTGTGCGGATGAAAATTCGGATTCGGTTGCAGATCCAGCACGTCGCAGCGTCGTCCGTTTCTCGTTTCGATTCCGACCCAGTTCAAGGAAAAAGCCTGCGGCGACGTGTCCACTAATTCAGCCCGCTCTTGTTGCCTTTTCTGCCATTTCGCCACTGCGGTTTTCGTGCGGGGATCTTCGGTCTTCAACATCAGCGCCAGCACATCCGCCCAAGCCTGCAGTTGCTTGCGATAATCGGCTGGGTCCGCGGGTTTGCTACCGGTTCTCAGCAGGAGCTTCATCGTTCCGCTGCCCGTGGGCACCACTCGAAAAGTTCTATCCTCCAAAACGTGCGGATAGTCTCCACCCGTCTGCGAAACCTGATGCTCCACCCGCTCGTATTCGTCGAGTGCCTTGTCGTTGCGATGTTGGTTGGCGATGAGCTTTTGCGCCCGTGCTTTGATTTCCGCGTCCGACGGCGCCGCCCAATCTTTGGCTTGAATACTGTTCTGGCCGGGCGCACCCAGTCGTTGATTTGCAGGAAGCCTGCGCAGCGGGGTTCCCGCGCCTGCCGCATTTACCAGCGACGCGAAAACCAAAACTGCGAGCGTAAGCTCTTTATTCACAACAATAATTCCTCAGGCGCTTCATGCGGTGCGTTTCACAAAATCTCGTCGCCTTTCATTCTAACCGCAAACCGCACAATCCAGTCTGCCCCTCAGGTCAGGCGAACTGGTTCATTTGCGCCAGCCCACATATTTTTGACAAGGTGAACTTTTCTACGTTCCCAGCCGTCTTATAATGTACGCATCGTGAATAAGCCGCCTTTCGATCGCGCCAATTCTTACAAAATGCTCGCCTCCATGCGCGAGACGCTCTGGATTTCTCTTGACACCCTTCGCGCTCATAAACTCCGCACTTTCTTAACCTTACTCGGAGTCATCCTGGCGGTCACCACGCTGGTCGCCGTCATTTCCGTCCTGAATGGTCTGAACCTCTATATCTCCGATAAGGTTGCCAACCTGGGCGCCAACGCTTTTGTCGTCGATCGCATTGGCATCGTCACCAACTTCCAGGAATGGAACAAAGCGCGCAAACGGCCCACCCTCACCCTTGACGACCTTCAGGCACTCCGCGATGGCATGAAGCTCGCCTCGACCGTCGCCGGCGAGCAGGACACCGTCGCCGACGTGCGCTACGGGAATCTGCTCAGCGAAGACGTCAACATCATGGGCACTACGCCAACTTTCGCGCCGATTCGCGACATCGACGTTTCCAGCGGCAGGCTCCTCTCGGACATCGACGAAGAACACCGCGCCGGCGTCTGCATCATCGGCGCCGATGTCGCCAACAAACTTTTTCCCGGCGTCGATCCCATCGGCCACGAAATTCGCGCCGGCCAGGGCCAATATCAGGTCGTGGGCGTCGCCACTCCCAAGGGGACCGTTCTCGGCGAGCCGCAGGACAATTTCGTTATGATTCCGCTGGGCACCTACCGCAAGGAGTGGCTCGCGCCCCAGGATTCCGTCACCATGTTTGTGCAGGCCCAGGGTCCGGAATGGATGGATGCCGCGCAAGACGAAGCGCGCGTGATTTTGCGCTCGCGCCGCCACGTGCCTTACGAAATTGACGACAATTTCGCAATCATCGCCCCGAACTCGATCATGGGTCTTTGGAATCGCATCACCGGCAATGCCTTCGGCATTGCCATCTGGATCACTTCCATTTTTCTAGTCGTGGGCGGCGTGGTCATCATGAACATCATGCTGGCCAGCGTCACCGAGCGCACCCGCGAAATTGGCCTGCGCAAATCGCTGGGCGCTCGCCGCAGTCACATCATTCTGCAATTTCTGATGGAATCGTCGCTGCTGGCCGCGACCGGCGGATTATTGGGCGTGTTCTTCGCCATCGTCATCGCGCAATTGGTCCGCCTGCTCAGCCCCATTCCCATTTCCACTCCGATCTTCGCCATTCTCATCGCCCTCGTTCTGTCCACGGGCGTTGGATTATTTTTTGGAATTTATCCCGCGATGCGCGCGGCGAAACTTGACCCCATCGAAGCGCTGCGGGCCGAGACCTAGGAACTGCGATGCAAAGTGACTTCCGCGAAAATCTAAAACTCGCCCTCGACACCGTCCGCGCCCACAAGCTGCGCAGCTTTCTCGCCATCCTCGGCGTGATGATTGGCGTGGCACTCATCATTCTGGTAGTCGGCCTGGTCCAGGGATTCCGCTCTACGATTCAGGACGAACTCACCTCGGAAGGGATCGACACCGCCTTCGTTTCCCGCTTCGAGCAAGGCCCGAAGAACGGCCGTCATCCCAAAGATGAAAAGCTGCGCAAGCAGCTCACTCTGGAAGACGCCCTGGCCATCAAGGAACTCTGCCCGGCGGTACACGAAATCGCCGTCTCCGCGTTTCAATGGCAGCTGACCCACATCGCCCGCTACCAGGGCAACATTATTGAAGGCACTGATTTTCGCGGCACTTTTCCGGCGTACTTGACCGTGTACTCCAATGCCACCATGAAAGCCGGGCGCTTCTTTACCGAAGCGGAAAACGAGCATCGCGAAAACGTAGTGGTGATCGGCGAGAACGTGGCCAAAGCATTTTTCCCCTCGATCGAAGATTCACTGGGAAAAGAAATCCTGGTCGACGGCTCCACTTACCTGGTCGTCGGCGTGTTCGAAAAACCGTCCGGCGGTTTCGGCACGAACGACGAAGATCGCCGCACCGTCATCCCCTATTTCACTTTCATGAAGTTGTATCCAGGAAGTTTCGAAATCGCCTACCGCTTCCTCGCCTATCCCGGAAAGCTCGACGCCGCCGTGGATCAGATTAAGGAAGTCCTGCGCCGCCGCCGCAACGTGGCCTACGACCAGCCAGATAATTTCGCAATTCAAACGCAGGTGGAAGTCGTGAAGCAGTTCAACGACATCATCGGCGGTGTGGTCCTCGCCGTGGTCGTCCTCAGTTCAATCGGCTTGCTGATTGGCGGAATGGGCGTGATGAATATCATGCTGGTATCCGTCACCGAACGCACTCGCGAAATCGGTGTACGCAAAGCCATCGGCGCCCGTGGCAAAGATATCACCTGGCAATTTCTTTTCGAGGCCATGACGCTGACCGGCACGGGCGGCCTGATCGGAATTATTTTCGGCAGCGCCATCGTCATGCTGATCCCGGTTGTAAGCTCGCTGAAAGCCGTGGTCCCGGCCTGGGCCATCATCATCGGCTTCACCGTTTCCGTCGGCATCGGCCTCATTTTTGGGGTCTGGCCCGCCACCAAAGCCGCGCGCCTGAATCCGATCGAGGCTCTGCGCCACGAATAAATCGGCGCAGCTGGTTTGTGATCTGTGGTTAGTGATTTCGCTGCGGAAGCTGCTGGTCCCGCTCCATCACGATCGTACTTTCAGGATTTAATTGCGGCACTCCGTAAGCGCCCATCACGTAAGGATAACCTTCGGGGTCTTCCAACTTTCCTTCCGCGAGCCCCGCGTCGCGCAATTCCTGAATGGTGGCCGGGTAATGCCCGAATTTTTCCCAATACGTCTCCGATGTTTGGTTCAGGTTCTTCAAGTCGATGACTGCGTCCAATGACTCCAGGTGTTGCCGTGCCCGCTTCTTGATCTGCGCGTCGTCCGTGGTCGAATAGACCTCGCCCCAAATCAATTTGGAAGTTTCGAGCGAGTCGCCCTTCTGCGCCACGGCGCCGGCCATGGCCTTCATGTAAATTTGAGCGTTGGGATTTTTGCTGCCTTCCAAATAGGCTTTAGCCGCTTTCTGATAGTCCTTCAGATGAATGGAATAGATTAGTCCAAGGTCACCGTAGAGTCGCCACTGGTCGGGATTAGCGGCGATTCCTTTTTTCACCAACTCTACTGCGAGATCTGGCCGCCCCGCTCCGGCCGGTGCCGGCTCGGACAAAAAAATCGCCCCGAAGCGATAAGCCACCATCAGTTGCGGATCTAGCGTGGTGGTGATATCCAGCAAGGGTCCCAGCAACTCGAAGGTCGCGCCGCGTAAGCCGACCCGCTCCCCAAAATACTGCACGGCGCGCGTCCAATAAATATCTGCCAGCAGCGGATCGTAGCCTAGGCTGAGTTTCTTCACCATCGCGCCGGAACGCAGCATCAGCTCCGGTTTTTCATTCTGCAAAGGCGCGGCCGAGACGTCGATCCGCTGCTGCAGAAAGGTGAGCGAAATCAAAAGGGCTGGAACCGCCATCAGGGCGACGCGCACCACTCGAGTGTTGTTACCGCCGCTCATTTCAAATCGCGGCTCGAAAATATCGCCGCCGCGGCCAGCAGCACCACCGCAATATACAGCGCGGCATACAGCGTGTTTTGCCAGATCAGCGCAGCCGGAATCGTTTCCTGGTGCGCCGCTGCCGCCATCACATTGAAGTTATGAAAATTCGGCAGCAGGTAATACACCGCCGTCGCCATCCACCTCGCCACCGGGCTGGCGGTCACGACCCCAATATCTCGAATGTTCGGCGCAAAAACTCCCGCGATATAGATTCCCAGCGTATACAGCGTCGAAAGCATCGGAGTGCTAAAACACGAAAAAAGCAGCGCCAGCGACGTAATCAGCGCGAGCTCCAGCAGGATGAAATAAANNAGCGTCAGCACCAGCCCGCCGAATTTGCCCACTAGGAATTGCCACCGCTGCACCGGCTTCGCCAGCAAACTATAAAGAGTCCGCTTCTCGATTTCCTTATGCACCAGCCCCACGCCAATAAAAATCGCCATCAAAATTCCAAAAACCGAAATGGCCGTCAGCCCTAAATTGACGATGACGTCGCGTTCGATGCCGATCGAAACTCCGCCCACCAGCACCGCCGTACCCATCATCAGCAGCGCGAAGAAAATCAGGTTGTACAGCACGCGATCGCGCACCGCTTCACGAAACGTGTTGACCGCCACGATGCCCGGAATCGGGCTCATCGCGCGACCTCGACCGGCGCTACTTCTTTCGTCTGCGCCGTCTTCTTCTGCCCTGCCACCAGCTTCAAGAAATAATCCTCCAGCGAGGGTCGCAGCGGAGTCACCGACAGAATTCGCGCCTCGCAATTTCTCAATTGTTCCAGCGCTGCGTAAACTTCCGCTTCCGGCACCACGATTCGATAGCGTTCGCCGGTGTGCGTCGCGCGCTCCAACAGTTTTGGAGGCAACGCGGTTCCCGCCCGCAACTCAAATAAGATCTCCATTCCCTGAACTTCCATCGACACGATCTCACGCGGGGCTCCCACGCCCTGCAGTTTCCCGCCCACCAGCACGGCCACGCGGTCACACAGCATTTCCGCGTCGGAAAGAATGTGCGTCGAAAAGAAAATCGTCCGGCCCTGATTTTTCAGCTCGAGGATAATGTCGCGAACTTCACGCCGTCCCACCGGATCCAGTCCGGACATCGGCTCATCCAGAAAAACAACCTGTGGATCATGCAAAATGGCCTGCGCAATTCCGACCCGCTGCAGCATTCCTTTAGAGAATTTCCGTAGTTGTACGTCCGCGGATCCGGCCAAACCTACTCGCTCCAGGAATTTCTTGATTCGTTCCTCGCGCTCGGCGCCGCTGTATCCAAAGAATCTCGCAAAATAATCCAGCAGTTCCCGAGCCGTCAGATAGTCGTAAAAATAAGGCTGCTCCGGCATGTAGCCAATTTCCCGGTGCATGCCCACGTCCGCGATGGGCCGTCCACGCACCTGCGCGCTCCCGCTCGTCGGGAAAATCAAGCCCATCAAGAGTTTTAGCGTAGTGGTTTTTCCCGCGCCGTTCGGGCCCAGGAATCCAAACGCCTCGCCTTCATTCACCTCGAGCGTCAAATGATCCAGCGACCGGCGCATGGTTTTGCGCCAGAATCCGACGGCGTAGTCCTTCGTCAGTCCGTCAATTTGAATGGCCGGAGTATTCATCGCCATTCATTATCAATTTTTTCCAAGCGGAAGGGTCAGGTCAATCGTCCGTTGTTGCTTCTTTCTTAACAGTTCTGGCGACGCATAGGTATGAAGTTGTCTTGCGGGGATTGCGAGGCTGAGGTGTCATTCTCACCGATTCGCAGCCTCACATCATTGTTCGCACCGTGGACGCCGAAACTTTTTGAGGGTCGTGCTATTTTGTTTCGCTAGCCTCAAATCGAACCAGCAAACCGCCGTCCTCGCCGTAAAATTCCAGTTCATTACCCTGAATTTTCCAGGTATGCGCTTGATCGAGTGCCTGCAGGAAATCCTTTTCGATGTCCATCCCGCTCGGGCAAGCCATCATCGTCGACGCCATTGGACCGAAGTGAATGGTTTGCTTCTCGACCATGTATGTCCCGGTGATCCGGTTGCATCCGCCCGATCCCGCCACACGATGGTCCGCGGACTGCAGAAGAATATAAGGAGCACGGCGATTTTCATTCGCCACCACGTCCTTGTCATTCACTCGCGTGGCTTTCCAGGTCGTGTTCTCCAGGGGCACCTTTCCGTGCGCGTTCCCGGTTTCGGTCGCGGTCTTCTGTCGCGCCGCGTTCTTCAGCAGAATATTCACTTCTTTCCCGTTACCGCGGGTGATCACCGGATAGGTCGTATCCGAAGTAAACGCCAGTTCATCCCCAATCTTTATTGTCGCGCGCACCGCATACGCCTGGTTCTCCACAATTCGCCGCGGATCGTAGGTAATCGAAAAATGGTAAGGAGGATTTCCGGGATTCTCCATCACGGCGGTTCCCAGAGTCTCGGCCGCCGCGTCCATCTTGCTCACATCTGCCAGCGTCGCCTCGAAAACCGCATCCTTGGGCATCGCGATTCGTTCGCGGTAAGTCGCCACGCCAGTCACGACCCCCGCCGCCTCATCCGCCGGCGCATTCTGCGCCAGCGCGACCTGCGGCGATACCAAAAGCATCGCCCCGAACAGCATTCCCGTCTTCACCCAAGTCTTCATCGCGGCCCTCGCTACGTAACCGGGTTTATTTCTTTCCGCCCAGCAACGAACCTAAAATTCCCCGCACAATTTGTCTTCCCACCGAACTTCCAATTGTCCGCGCCGCGCTTTTCGCCATCGCCTCACCCAGGCTGTCTCCGCGTCGTCCGCCTTTCACTGGAGCGCCCATCCCAGGCAAATTCGTATACCAAGGCTGAGACGGAGCACCCGCCGTATTAGGCGCGGACGTCCCGGTCGCACCAATTGGTGCTGCTTGCCCGGCGCGGGCCTTCAGCATTTCGTACGCCGATTCGCGATCCACGGCGTTTTCATAGACTCCCGCCACAATCGAAGTCTTCATCAATTGTTGGCGCTGGTCCGGCGTAATCGGCCCAATCTGACTCCGCGGGGGACACACCAGCGCGCGCTCCACTACTCCCGGTGTGCCCTTCTCGTCGAGAAACGAAACCAACGCCTCGCCCACCCCCAACTCCAGGATCGCCTGTTCCACATTGATCGCTGGATTGGCGCGAAACGTCTGAGCCGCCGCCTTGACCGCCTTCTGATCTTTGGGAGTAAACGCGCGCACCGCATGCTGGACCCGGTTGCCCAACTGGCCCAGGATGCCGTCGGGCACATCGATCGGGCTCTGGGTAACGAAGAAGACCCCGACTCCCTTGGAACGCACCAGGCGAACCACCTGGTGGACCTTGTCTTCAATCACCTTGGGCAAATCGGAAAACAGCAAATGTGCCTCGTCGAAAAAGAACACCAGCTTCGGTTTTTCCGCGTCACCCACTTCCGGCAGGCGCTCGAACAGTTCGCTCAGCAGCCACAAAAGGAACGTGGCATAGAGTTTGGGCGAGTTAATCAGCTTATCGGCGGCCAGAATATTCACCACGCCATGACCCTGGGTATCCGTCTGCATCAGGTCGTCGAGGTTCAGCGCCGGCTCACCCAGAAACTTTTCTCCACCCTGCTGCTGCAAGGCGAGCAAGCCCCGCTGCATCGCTCCCACGCTGGCGGCAGAAATATTGCCGTACTGGGTTTGAAACTGTTTGGCATTATCCGCCGCGTACTGCAGCATGGCCTGCAGATCTTTCAGATCGAGCAGGAGCAGACCCTGGTCATCGGCGATCTTGAAAACCGCGTTCAGCACTCCGGCCTGGGTTTCGTTCAGGTTCAGCAAGCGGCTGAACAGCAAGGGTCCCATTTCAGAGACCGTTGCCCGAACCGGATGTCCTTCTTCTCCGAACACATCCCAGAACGTCACCGGGCATCCAGCAAAGGAGAAATCCGTCAGGTTAAGCTTCTTGACCCGGTCGGCAATCTTCGGGTTCTCGACCCCAGGCTGGCTGATACCGGAGAGGTCGCCCTTGACGTCGGCAGCGAACACCGGGACGCCGATGCGGCTGAACGCTTCCGCCATCACCTGCAGCGTGACGGTCTTCCCTGTACCAGTTGCCCCGGCGATCAGACCGTGCCGGTTGGACATGGCCGGCAGGAGGTAGAGCGGCATTTCGCTCTGAGCAATCAGCAGTGGATCGGGCATGAGCGCGATTCTATGGATGCCACGGGTGGGGCGCAAATAGAACGCGCCCGTGAGCCGAAGCTCACGAGCGCGGCGAAGAGCAGCCCTCCCCCAGAACTGATCCTCGTGGATGACATTAACGGCGGCTAAGCGGTTTGGCTACATCACGCCGGTTACCGGCAACGGTCACTTTGCGCCTGGTTACCCTGCCTGCCTTCGGGATGGACATTTGTGTGATAAACCCTTGTGGTACCCGCAATGACCCTTCTCCGCTGCCTGTACTCACTGACGATCTTCCTGAGTGCCTTTCTCCTCCTCGTCGTGGAACCCATGGCCGCAAAGCAGCTGCTCCCCACCCTCGGTGGCTCCTCCGCGGTGTGGACCACCTGCCTGGTCTTCTTTGCCGTCGCCCTTTTGCTCGGCTACCTCTATGCGCACTGGATCTCGTCCCTATTCGACCCCAAACAGCAGGCCGTGATCCACATCCTGATCCTGACCATGGCACTGTTGACACTTGGAATTCGTATCCAGCCCGGCCCCGCGGCGGTGAGCTACCATCCTGCCCTGACGGTTTTTCGTGTGCTCGCCACGGTCATCGGGTTACCCTACCTTGCTCTTTCTTCCACCACCCCCTTGCTGACGGCCTGGTACGCCGGCAGCTTCGAAGGAAGATCGCCCTACCGGCTTTTTGCTCTGTCGAATTTTGCCTCCCTGCTCGCCCTCGCCAGCTACCCGCTGTTCATCGAGCCGCACCTCACCATGAAGCAGCAGACCGGGTGGTGGAGTGGGGGATTTCTGGTCTTTGCCGTGCTCTGCGGGGCCATCGCCTGGCAGGGCCGCAGACGTTTGCTAACAGCCGGGCCAGAGAAGGCAGCCCTGGCCGGCCGCCCTGAACCCTTCTGGTTTTTGCTCGCCCTGGGCGGCGGTATGATGCTGACTGCCGTAACCAGCCACATGAGCGCGAACATTGCGGCCATTCCGCTGTTATGGCTTCCGCCGCTCGCCTTGTACCTGCTGACGTTCATCCTGGCCTTCCAGGGAGCCTGGAGGCCCATTCGCCAATCGATGCTGCGCTGGGTGTTGGTAGCGGTGGCCTCCATGGCGTACGCACTGCGGGATATTCGCACCATCCTGCCCATTGCGGTGAGCCTCCCTCTGTTCCTGATTGCTTTGTTTCTGTGCTGCTTCTTCCTTCATGGCGAGCTCTATGCACGGCGTCCGGCGGCCACGGGCATGACCAGGTTTTACCTGGTCGTCGCCACCGGCGGTGCGGCTGGAACTTTGCTGGTAGGAGTGATTTTTCCCCTGGTTCTGCGTGCGAACTACGATCTCGCGTGCACTCTGGTGGTGGTCTCGCTGATCGCCCTGGCGGCGACCTGGCAAGACGGTTGGGGCTTGCGCATGATCTGGATGGCGGGTGCGGCTGCGGCGATCGTGGTCTTGAGCACCCAGGTGCACCAATACGACGATGACGCCGTAGCCCTGATGCGCAACTTCTACGGCACCCTGCGGGTCAGGGAGTCGCACTTGCCGCCGCAGTCCGACACCGACCGCCAGCTCTTGAATGGAACCATCGAGCACGGCGCGGAGTGGTTTGCTCCCCAGTTCCTGGACCAGCCATTGACCTATTACGCGCCTGACTCCGGCCTGGGCTTGGCGATGCGTCTCTGCTGTGGGGCAGGTGCGAAGCGGGTAGGTGTGATCGGGCTGGGAACGGGGACCGTCGCGGCCTATGGCAATCCCGGGGACGCCATCCTCTTTTACGAGATCAATCCGCTGGTAGAGCGGCTGGCGCGGCATTGGTTCACGTTCCTGCACGATAGCCCCGCGCGCATTGAGGTGATCCTGGGGGATGCGAGGCTCTCTCTTGCCGCAGAGAAGCCGCAGCATTTTAATGTAATCGTAGTGGATGCTTTTTCCGGGGACGCGATCCCCGTCCATCTATTAACCAGAGAGGCGCTGGCCCTTTACCGGCGGCACTTGCAGCCCGGCGGCGTGATTGTCTTTCACGTCTCCAACCAGTACATCAACCTGGAGCCGGTCGTGGCGGCGATCGCGGAAGATGCAGGAATGAAGGCCGAGTCCGTGCACTCGAGGGGTGACGAACAGAATGGCTACTACTATGCGGACTGGATTCTGGTAACTGCAAATGAGACGCTCTTGTCACAACCAGAGATCGTCAACAACGGTTTCCCGACCCTGCTGCAAGCAAACGTAAGACTCTGGACCGACAACTACAGCAGCGTCTTTCCCCTGCTCAAGTGGCACAGCAAATAGCAGAGTGGTCGTGGAGAAAATGGCGCGGACGAATGTTAAGTGGGTGGCCCAGTTCTCGCTTCTGAGACCTGGGTGTTCCGGCCAGAACACATCTGAGGAGAAACCCAGGTCTCCTAATGAACAAGTCTGCTTTCCGTGG
>PMHK01000107.1 GCA_003156635.1 Acidobacteriota bacterium
TTTATAGAACTAATCAGGACTTAGGCGGCTCTTGAGTCCGAAGCGTTGTTGGTATCTCAAGTTGACTGAAGCAGAACCGTGCTGCGTGGAGTCCCAAAGCATCCTTGGTCAAGACAAATGCCGCCCCGAAGAGCGGCTCTTTGGGCAAAATGTGGGATCAATCTTACGAAATTAACCTTCGCTTGAACCTTCCGCCCAGCGCAAGTAGGCTAGCGCCTAGCAGGAGAAGTGTGGAAGGTTCGGGCGCGGGAATCGTCCCGACTGGGCTGTACGAAAATGTGTCGTATCCGGTGCCAGCGGGATCAGTGTTATCAAAAATCACCACCTCAGTAATGTCGCTGTATGCCGAGAAATTCTGATGATCCGGAAGGAAATTGCCCTGGCTCACCAGCAAGTTCAAACCCTGCACCGTCAGGACGCCGTTCTCGTAAATATCGGCCTGGGCAAATGGAGTGCCGATCTCGTTCTGATTGCCAACAGCGTCAAACTGCAGGCCATCGACTGGCGTGGCGAAGTTGATAACCACAGTCCCGGCGCAATCGATGCTACCGCCGGCGGGACCCGTGCAAATGAAATTGGGAGGCGTGCTTTGGTATTGCGGCTGGGTGGTGACGTAGATAACTTCTCCGTTTGTAGATGAAAACGTAATGTCCTGGCTGGCATATTGATTTGTGACGACAGTGCCGCCAGGAAGGTCGTCGAAATTAACGGTGTCGGCGCGGACAGACCTACCGGCAGCAATTATGGTTGCACAAAGGACGAGGCCCCAACGTGCCCAGCGCATACAGTTGTTCGTCATGTTCGTTGCCCCCGTTGTATATATGATTCTCTTGCACGACTGGTTAGCAATTTAGATGCCAAGCGCTAAATGCAGCGAGCAATAGCACATACCCTTGTGGGAGTGTGGGGAAAGGGAATCCTTTTTTCTCTTTCACTGCAGGTTTTTGGTACGAATTTCGCTAGACCTCCTTCTCTCAAAGGCAGGGATGAATCTAGATTTTACGTGACGAAGCCGACGGAAAGGGCAGTTTCGCTCTCTCCTATCCCCTATCCCTGCGGCGNNGCTCTCTCCTATCCCCTATCCCGTCAGATGAACAACCGGCCTGAACCGGGTCAAGGCCGTTTGGTTCGTCGCGCGACTCGTGCTACGTCGGCTAATCGGAAGTACTCAGTTCCCTGCTTCGACAACCAGTTTTTGGGCGCGGTGGAGAAGATCGAGGCGGCGTTGCTTCTGGGCCTCCAGCTCGGCGGGGGACGTAGTGGCGGATTTTTTTTCTATCATTTTCGTGAGGCTCTGGCTGAATGGCTCGTCGAGAGCAGCGACGGCACTTTGCGCCTGGGGCAATAATTGGCGGAAGTGCGCGAGTTCTTCGACGGCGCGCTCGGGGTGGTAGCCGAGGCGGTTGCCGGATTGCATGGCGTCGACGAGCAGATCGGGCGAAGCGGAAACCGGCGCGGTCTGCTGCAGTGCGTCGTAAGCGGCGCGCAAGCGGGTCATGCGGCCGGCGAAACCATCGAGTTCGCTGCGGCGGGCNNCCGGCGGCGCGGCGCACTTCGATGGTAGCTTTCGCGTCGACGCTTCGCGACGGCACCGGGATGATCGTCGTGAGCGTGTTACCGGCAAACACCCAGCCTTTCTCGCCGGGTGCGGCAGCGCGTTTCACCACTGCTCCATTCACGGTGACTGCAGCGGGCGGCCAGTCCGCCGGGAGGCTCAGTTCATAGGCGCGCGCCCGCAGCATGCCCGGGAAACTTCCCTGCACCGGACCAATCTCTATACGCAGCGTATCGCCTGACTGAGTGGCCTTGATCGGCGTGCGAGTGAAGGCACCTCGTTGGTATTCAACGGCTACACCCGAGTCCTCGTAAACGGAATAGTTGGAAGTGGAACCGGGCTGGAGCGGCCAGACATTCACGATGAGCGGATCGACCGGTTTTTCGCCGGTGTAGCGCATAGGCGGTTGCATGGGAACGATCGCACCCGCGCGGAGATACACCGGAACCTGATCAATCGAGAAGTTGCGAGCGAAGCTGCTGCCGGCTTGATCCGCGACCGCGAAGTGTTTGCCGGTGGGCCACTCGATCCATTCGCCTGGGGGCAACCAGACATTTTCGGTAGCGAGGCCGGTGATTTTATCGGAGGCGGTGGCGACTGGCGCGGCCAGCATTTGATCGCCGAAAATATATTCACCTTTGCTGGTGTAGGCCGCGTCGGCGTCGGGCCAGTCGTAGTAGAGCGGGCGGAAGAAAGCGATGCCGGTGTCGAAAGTTTTTCGCGCCTCGGTGTAGGTGTAAGGCTCGAGCGCATACCGCAGCTGGTAGGCGGAACGGAGAATATCGGAGTACGGCGCAGGAAGCGCCCAGGGCCGGCGCTCCGCGTCGGGGTTCTTGGTGAAGTGGGTGCGCAGGATGGGACTGAATCCGCCGAACTGAACCCAGCGCGTGTAAAGTTCGGGATCGACCACGCCGGGAAGATGACCGCCGATGTCGTGACTCCAATACGCGTAACCGACATTTGCCGCCGTGGCCGTGAACCAGAACTGGAACCCGAGCTGTTCCCACGACGAATTGGTGTCGCCGGAAAAACCGATCTGGTGACGGTGGTTGCCGAGCCCACCCCAACGATGCTGGATGAGCGGACGTTTGCCTTCGCGCTGCTGGTCGGTAAAGTGGATATAGTTCAGCCACCAGGTGGGTTTCACGTTTGGAATAAGGCTCAGCTGATCCGGCTGCCAGTCTTGCCACCACCAGTCCATCCACCAGAAGTCCACACCCTGCTTTTCCAGCGGATGGAGCATTAGGTCCATGTAATTGGCGGCGAATTTCTTGTCGGTCGGGTTGAAGGGAATATATTTGCGGGTCGCGGGATCGACGCCCATGGCGCGCGCCATCTGCGGATAGGTTTTTTCCCACGGTTCAATCCCGGCGGCGGTATGCAGAATCAGCGTTAGCTTGAGTCCATCTTCGTGGAGTCTTTTCAGAAATTGATCGGGGTCCGGAAAAAGATAAGGATTCCAGGTGTAGCCGGTCCAACCCACCGGGTCATTCTGCTTCGATTGGTCCACTTCGCCGAGCGGCTGGAGCTGGGCTGCGCTGACGTGCCAGGCGGTGTCGAGGTCGATGACATCGAGGGGCACATCACTGTCACGAAATCCCTTGATGAGGTCGTAGATCTCCTGGTCCGAGTAGTCCCACCAGCGGGACCACCACGCGCCGAAGGCATAGCGCGGCGGCAACGGGATGCGGCCGGCGACGCGGACGTAATCGCCCAGCGCCTGGCGATAATCGTGACCGTAGCCGAAGAAATACCAATCGGTGTAGGCGCCGGGTTTCTCTTGCGGCGGGCGCTCCGTGGCCCACGGCCACGGGCTTTTCTCGCCATCGCGGAAAGTGAAGTCGGTCGAATCGAATAGCGGACGGGTGGTGTCGTCGACGAGGGCCCAGCCGGAACGGGAGACCAGACCCGGTTCGATCGGGTCGCGGAGTTGGGTGCCGTTCGCGCCATCGAGGGAGTGGGCGGTGCCCAGTAAATTGTCCGGGTCGGCTTGGCCGGGATGCCAGGTTACTTTTTTGTCGGCGACGGTGAGGGTGACTTCCAGATCTTCGGCGGTGAAACCGGGGCTGCCCGCTGGCGCACTCGTTGGCGTGTAAGTGAGCTTCAGCGCATCGGTCGCGATCGTCAGCGTTTTGTTGGCGTCGGTGGAAGATTTTTCAAACTTCGGCACCGGCAGACGACGGTTGAGAAAGACCAGCGAAGCACGGTCTTCAAATTTCCCGTTGGCCGACCACTCCATGCGGATGAGTTGGGGCGTCAGGACGGTGAAGCGCGCGTTGCCGAACTCGACGATCGCTCGGGGATCTGCGATGGGATTGTAGAGGCCCTCGGCCTCGGAGTCGTGAACGGCCGTCACTGGGACGGAGGCAGGAGGTGAGGTGCGCGTAGTCTGCGCCGCTGTTGCGAGGTTCATTCCCAGTAAGAATCCGATCACGACCAGAAAACGATGCGATTTAGGCACAGCTTCCCTTCTCACCTCTACGAGATTCGGTCCGCAAGATTGTGCATACCTCCGGCCTCGAGGCTACACAACGACGAGTCAGGTGGCAATCACTCTGACCGGAAAGTACGCCTTAATCGGAAGTTTGAAGTGGCGCTTCACTTTTCCGTGTAGCGCGTTTATCAGGACTTAGCTGGACAGATGGCCCAGTCCCGTTACCGACGGTATGCCGTGAGCGCGAAACTTGGACGTCTCATATGAAATCAGTGGCGGGAAAAATCTATGGCGAGTGCAAGCACCCACAACGCCGCAGTGACAAGCCACCATAGCCCTCTCTTTAGCTGCCTATCGCGTAAGAGCAGGACCCCCCATACGATATCTGCCAACAGGAAGATTCCAAACACGGGCACTGCCAGAACCCACACGAAGGGCTCGCCGGTGACGGGAACCATTCCATGCTCCTGCGGAATTCTCCAGCCGCGAGATGCAAGCAAAAGATAGATTACACTCCCGACGGCGTTGGCGGCCATGAAGGTGATATCTAGGGGCTTCAAGGAACTGCCCGCTTGGCGGTTTACGGGGTTGGTTGACTTTGACGAATTTAGCTTACCTCCGAATCCAGCAAAGCTTCCCGAAGAACCATCTACCGGTGGTCTGCGCCGAGCGCGAGCCGGGGTTGGTCTCCGCGATGCAAAGCGCACGTTAGCGTCGAGGGCGCCGACGCCGTCGCGGTGAATCGATGCCCATGAGGATGAGATCGATCCCGGCGAGAAAATCCACGCGGTCATCGTGATCGCGGATCTGCGCGACCACGCTGCGTACAAACGGATACTCTTTCGGATCGAGCTTAGACCAGGCGTTCGACACTTCCTCCAGGAAATCGGAACGATCCAGATCGCGCGCCCGGGCGAGCTGCCGATTGGCCGCGTTCTGTCTGCTGACGCCAAGAATGTAGGCCATCAACGTACCCACCGCCGCCCACTGCTCATCGTCCGCCACACCCAGAGCCCGAATCTGCTGGCCGATGCGTTCGAGAATACGCACGATTGGGGACAGCCCCAGGGCGCTGGTGAGTGCCGAGCCTACCCAGGGATGTTCGTCGATCACGTCGAACAGGCCCAGCGCGACCGCGCGAATCGTTGCTTTTGGGGTGGTGACGACGGTCTGGTTCATGGTGCGTACGACAAGGGCGTCGCAGGCGGCGGTCAGCAGGTCGTTCTTGTTGGCAACGTGCCAATAAATAGCACCGGAGCCGGTCGCGAGCCGTTCGGACAGCGCGCGGAAGGTCAGGCCGCGCTCTCCTCGGCGGTCCAAGAGCTGAATCGAGGCGGCAATGATGCGGTCCCGGGAGAGCGATTGCTCCCGTCGTTCGCGGCGATGCGCTTTCTTAGCCATGCCTTATCTTGACATAAATGGAACAATGTTCCAAGATAATGGAACGCCGTTCCATTAGTCGAACGAGGGTCAAGCAACGGCCGCGAACCTGGATCGAACATCTATGAACAACGACCAAAATCAATCGACATACGACGCCATCATTGGCGGCGCCGGCCCGGTAGGACTTTTCCTGGCCTGTGAATTGGCCCTGGCGAAATGTTCCGTGCTGGTACTTGAAAAAGCGAAGAACCCGCACTCGCCATTGAAGCAACTTCCCTTTGGAATACGCGGACTTTCGGCGCCTACGATCGAAGCACTTTACCGCCGCGGGCTGCTGCAAGAACTGGAGGTGCACAAACGCCTTAAGTACCCACACCAAAATGCCGGACAAGGACCACGCCGTCAGGTGGGACATTTCGCCGGCATTCCCTTTCATGACGGCGACGTTGACACCTCGCAGTGGATCAATCGGCTGCCAAGCTCAACCGACACCGGTCTGTTGTCTGAAATGGAGGAGCTTGAATCGGTGCTGGCGCGTCGAGCGGAAGCCCTGGGTGTAGAAATCAAGTGCGGGGTGGCGATTACCGACTTTCAGCAATCCGCGGAGGGAGTGATTGTTCAGCCCGATGAACAATCGTTTCAAAGTAAATGGCTGGTCGGTTGCGATGGAGCACGCAGTGTGGTGCGCAAAGCAGGCGGTTTTGAATTCGCCGGCACCGAGCCAGAATTCACCGGCTACTCGACCAAAGTGGACATCGCCGACGCCTCGATGCTCAGGCCGGGCCGAAATGTGACAACACGGGGCATGTATCTCCAATCCCAGCCAGGTTACATGGTCATTCAGGATTTTGATGGCGGGGCTTTTCATCATTCGGAAAAGCCAAGCACGCTGGCACACGTACAGGAAGTTCTACGCCGCATCTCGAATACGGACGTGACGATCGATGCCTTGCACATCGCAACCACGTGGACCGACCGGGCCCGGCAAGCCACCACCTACCGCAACGGACGGGTACTTTTAGCCGGCGACGCCGCGCACATTCATTCTCCGCTCGGCGGCCAAGGGCTGAACCTGGGGCTCGGTGATGCCATGAATTTGGGATGGAAGCTGGCCGCGACCATTCGTGAAGAAGGGCCGGTGGGGCTTGTTGGATAGCTATCAAACCGAACGGCACCCGCTTGGAGAACAGGTTCTGGATTGGTCACGAGCCCAGGTTGCCCTTATGAGACCCGGCCCCTCCGCCCGCGCACTGAACGCGATCGTCCGCGACCTTATGGATACGCGCGATGGTGCCACCTATTTTGCAGGAAGGGTGTGGGGCGTCTCCACCCGCTACGATCTCGGGGGCGGCCACCCTCTCATAGGCCGCAGCGTTCCCAACTTCGAGTTGGAGGACGGGACGAGGATCGGCGAACTGATGCACGATGGCCAAGGAATGCTGCTTGATTTCGCGGAAAATGTTTCGCTCGAGATTATCGCGAAGGAATACGGCGGCCGCATGAAGTACGTTTCGGTCCGGGCGAAAGAACACTTCGGCGCGAGCGCTGTACTGATACGTCCCGACGGGATGGTCGCCTGGGCTTCGGACCAAGAGCCTGACGAACAATCAGTCCGACACGCGGCTGATCTTTGGTTCATGCGCGCATCGGTGGCGAAGGAGGCACGATGAATGCATCTGTCACGATCATCGGTGCCGGCCTCGGTGGTCTGGTTCTGGCGCGGGTCCTTCACGTACACGGCATTGAAGCGACGGTCTATGAAGGGGAAATTTCAGCCACCGCCCGAGCACAGGGCGGCATGCTCGATATTCACGAGCACAACGGGCAACTGGCCCTGAAGGCAGCGGGTCTCTTCGATGCGTTTGTTCAGATCATTCACCCTGGCGGTCAGCAAATGCGCGCGCTCGACAAAGATGGCAACGTCCTGCTGGAGCATTCCGACGACGGCACCGGCGGCCGGCCGGAAGTGCCGCGGGGAGAGCTTCGCCGGATTCTGCTTAATTCACTTCCGGCCAGCACGGTCCGTTGGGGACACAAGCTTGCAGCGGCGGCACCGCTCGGAGACGGGCGGCATAAATTGACCTTTGCCAACGGCTCAACTGTGACGACCGATCTCCTGGTGGGAGCCGACGGCGCTCGGTCGAAAGTTCGTCCGCTGCTCTCCGGAGCGAAACCGAAATATGCGGGCATCACCTACGTCGAGACTTACTTGTTCGACGGCGACAACCGCCACAAGCCGTGTGCGCAGGCGGTTGGCGGCGGCATGCTGTTTGCGCTGGCGCCGGGAAAAGGAATTGTGGCGCACCGCGAGCCCATGGGTGTGCTGCACGCGTATGCAGCGTTGAAGAAGCCGGAGGATTGGATCGCCGACATCGACTTCGCGGACGCGACGATGGCCCGGGTTCGCGTCGCGGAAACGTTCGACGGTTGGGCTCCGGAGCTGACCGCGCTGATCACCGACGGTGAGACCGCTCCGGTGCCCCGTCCGATTTATTCGCTGCCGGCCGGACACCGATGGGACCGCGTACCCGGGGTGACACTGCTGGGCGATGCCGCGCACCTGACGGCTCCGTCGGGTGAAGGAGCCAACCTGGCGATGTACGACGGCGCTGAACTTGCGAAGGCCATCGTCGCGAATTCCGGCGACCTGGAAACTGCGCTCCAGTCTTATGAAAAAGAACTGTTCCCGCGCAGCGCGCCCGAAGCGGCGGAGGCGAGCCGGATGCAGGAGGTGCTCTTCNNAGAGCCTGCTCGATTTCTTCGCCAATCCTCAGCCCGTCAAGTAATCGCGCTGCACCTTGGCGAATCATCGGTCCCGTTAAGTCGACAGCGTTTATCGGGCACTTAATCTTTACAGCGATAACGGCGTTTATCAGGAGTTAAGGCCGACAAATTATCAAGGGGGCAGCCCGCTAGAATTTCGGCGCGGCTTGTTGGGCCCACGGTTTGTCCGCCAGGCCAATGTACTGCGCGTTCATCTGATAAACGCCAGGGGTGGCGGGGCCGCCCGGACCGGGATACAGCGGCTTCAGGACGGCGATAACTTCGGCGAGCGTCATGCCGAGATGCACGCCGCGGATTTCCGGCAGGTTTGACGCGACGATACCGCCCGCGGGAGCGGCGGGGATGGGAGCGCTGAGCGGAGCTTGCGCATTTTGCGCGAAGGTGAGGCCTGGCCCGATGAGTGCGAAACACAGAATGGCGAAACATAGTGAGGCGCCAAGTGGCGCGACGTGCGGTGCGAAACGGCTGGTGCGGTTCATTCCGTAGTCTCCCTTGGTCCGGTGCAATTGCAACGAGCGATAAGCATTCACTAGGCAATGCGTAAAAGCGCGCGAGAAAACGTCATGGTCCCGCGGTTTCTTGTCGTTCCACTCGCCTTCCTGTTGGAAGAAAACGTCGCACGCGGCGGCACCAGATACCACGACCTGAAGCTAACTCCTGATCAGTCGGCTAACCGGAAAGTTGAGGCGATCGTTCGGGGTGAGCGCACCGCTTATCGGGAGCTTCCCTTGCCTGCTGGATCCTTGGATCGATAAAGAATGACCAGCTTAGTGGCGACGGAGACGACACATAGGGCAATCAGCAGATTCCGGACGAAACTGGTGATGAGGATCAATCCAAAATGCCGGCTGTGCTGCCAGTAGTAGTTGGCAATGGCGTGTATCGCGTGGCTCTCAATTATTGACGCTACGAAGCAGACACCCAGGACCGCGACCCATNNTCTCGATTACTGACGCGACGAAGCAGACACCCAGCATCGCCGTCCATAAGTAGAATCTCCACGACGGTTTCTGCCAGACCCACGGCGCAAATCCCGCGGCATGCAACCATCGATCGTAGAAGTAGAGTAACAGGCACAAGCCCAGCAGCGTCGAGAGAAGCTGCAGCGCCAAATGTACGGGCATCCGGCTCCCCGGAATGATCTGCTGAAGCAATGGAACCCGCTCCACGATCCATCCGCGTGAGTGGGTGAACGAATCCCACAAGACGTGGGTCGCCGCGCCGAGCACGATGCCGCAAACTGCCAGCACCGCTCCGCTGATGGAGAAGGCCGGAGGCTTACTTAGGGGCCGGAGGGCTTCGCGGTGCGGGTTGGGCAGCAAGAAAACGATTTCCGGCGCGAGCCAATAGAAAATCAGCAGAAGAATAATTCCGAGCGGAAGCGAGAAGGAGATCGTGCCCTGCAGGGTGTGGGCGTGGTCCTTAAAATCGCCCGGCACCGGCAAATAATAGGCCGCGTCGGGAACCAGGCTGCCAATCACGAGCGCGGGCAGCGGAATCCATTTCTTAAATCGGGAATGAATGGGAATAATCGCTGCTGGGTGGGCGAAAGTGAACGGCATTACCGCATTAGCCTAACAAGGCTCGCGCGTTTTTCAAATCCGCACGGTACGGATGGTTTCCGGCAGCGCTGCCAGTGCACTGGACCAGTTGCGACGTGAAACTCAGAAAACAAAAATTAAATCCGCGTCCGCCGAAGTATTGATCGCACTGTCCGCTGCTTAGCCTTGCTTCAGGAACGCCAGCAAATCCGCATTGATCGTTTCCGCTTGGGTGGTGGGCATCCCGTGCGGGAAGTTTTTGTAGGTTTTCATCGATCCCTTTTTCAATAATTTTGCGGAGAGCGGCCCGGCCGCGACGTAGGGGACGATCTGGTCGTCNNGGTCTTCGGTGAAGTCGGTCTGGGAGAACGCGACGATACCGTCGTAGTGCGCCTTGGCGCCGCCCATCATGCCTTGGCGCCACCAGTTTTCGATGATGGCCTCGGACGATTTCGCGCCGGGCCGGTTGAAGCCATAGAACGGGCCGGTCGGCAGGTCGCGATAAAATTGCGAACGATTGGCGGCGAGTTGCGCCTGCAGGTCATCAAACACGGACTTGGGCAGGCCGAGCGGGTTGGCCGGGGTCTTCAGCATGAGCGGCGGGACGGCGCTGATGAGTGCGGCCTTGCTCACCCGGCTTTCGCCATGACGCGCGAGGTAACGCGTGACTTCGCCGCCGCCAGTCGAATGCCCGACGTGGATCACATCCTTCAAGTTCAAATGAGTGGTAACCGCGGCGAGGTCATCGGCGTAATGATCCATATCGTGGCCGTCGGAAATCTGGGTGGAGCGGCCATGGCCTCGCCGATCGTGGGCGATCACGCGATAGCCGTGATTCAGAAAAAACAGCATTTGATTGTCCCAATCATCGGCGGACAGCGGCCATCCGTGGCTGAAGACGATGGGCTGGCCTGAACCCCAGTCCTTGTAGAAGATCTCAACGCCGTCTTTTGTTTTGATGGTGGGCATGGCTGCTCCTTCGAAGTGGATTGACCTGAATGAGTGCTAATTAGATCACACTCGCGTGAAGGAATGATGACCCAAAGAAATTTCGGCGGGCCGCGCGGTTGGCGCAGTTGGTCATGGTAGGATTCGCCCAGAGCATCCACGAAGTCCATGCGATCTGGCCAGAGTCAATTCGGTTTCCTCGCGCTGGCATTTCTGCTCGGCTCGGCTTCGGTTCGCGCCCAAATTCCCCCGGAGACAACGCAGTCCTCCGTTCCCGGCAAAGATTCCACCAGCAAGGCGCCGCTAAATGAATCGCGACCGCCCGCGCCAACGCCCGCGGCTGGCGCGCTGAAGGAAAACCCGAAGGACGGGTTGAAGTACGTCCGGATTCCGCCGGGGACATTCATGATGGGCTGCTCGCCGGGAGACAGCAAATGCTCGCGCGACGAAAAACCCACGCACCAGGTAACGATCAGCAAGGGTTTCTGGAGGGGCCAGACACTGGTAACCGTGGCGGCGTATAAACGTTTTAGCGCGGCCACCGGACAGCCGATGCCGCCGGCCCCGAGTTTCAATTCCGGCTGGGGCCATGAAAGCATGCCGATCGTCAATGTGAATTGGGATGAGGCGAAAGCGTATTGCCAGTGGGCCGGAGGGCGCGTGCCGACCGAAGCGGAGTGGGAGTATGCAGCCCGCGGAGGAAGCTCCGGGGCGCGCTATGGCGAGCTCGACGAGATCGCGTGGTATTACAAAAACGGCGGCGGCAATGGCACGCACGATGTGGCCCAAAAGCGAGCGAACGGGTTTGGTCTGTACGACACGCTGGGAAACGCCTGGGAGTGGGTGAGCGACTGGTACGACCCGAGCTACTACCAAAACAGCCCCTCATCCGATCCCGCAGGCCCCGCCAGCGGGACGATTCGAATTCTGCGGGGCGGGTCCTGGGCGCCTTACCCCAAGGACGTCCGCGTATCTTTCCGCTATCACGTCTATCCGGTGGGCATGTACGCCTACGGCGGCGGGCTGCGCTGCACGGGAGAAGCGAACGTTCCTTGGAAAATCGCGACGAATTCTGGACCCTAGACCGCCCTGAAGAACTGAATGGCGCCCAGGAAAATGCAAGCAATCGCCGCCCACATCAATACGAATCTGGCCCACAGCAGCGCTCGATACCAGCGCAGGTTTCGTTCCTTGATTTCCTTCATCGGTAGAATCCCAATCACCGTGGGGAAAATTGCTCCGATCCACCACTGCAGCGCCCGGTGCACCGCGGTGCGGCGCGAAAAGTCCAGGGCCGGGGTCAGAAACGTCACCGCGGCGACAATCGCAAAACTCAAGAAGATCAGAATCTGAGAGGCGGTGTTGTTCAACTCATTGAGCCGGAGAACAATGTGATCCAGCACCTGGTCGTCGGGCCCGGTATGTGATTCGGAACGCACGCCGGGATTCTACATCAATTCTCCCGCGCGCTCAGAACACGCCCGAATGACTCCTGATGGATTCGCGAAAACGAAACCGTCCGGTTGCTTTCCCAAATTAAGGCACGTTCTACCTTGTTTGTCGCCAAAGCAGTGCAACCGGCCGCGCGCATCTATCGTCCAATGCTATGTGGCCCTTTGATGGGCGATGTAGAACAGGAGGCCCAGTATGCCGTCACGGAATCGCGATATTGCGTCCAAGGGCAGTGAAACGCCTTCCCCGGAGCAGGACACCGGGCACCGGCTGAATGAAATCCAGCGGCGCGCGTGCAGACTCCATCACCAGCACGGAGCGACTTGCGGTGGATACACGCTGGAAGAATGGCTCGAGGCCGAACACGAATTGGACGAAGAGAACAAGCGCCCAGAGAATAAGGATCACGTTCACTGATTGCGGTTACCGAAACCTTTTGCACTCTCTCCGCTAGTTCGGCACCGCGGTAGGCTTTTGGGAAAAAGTCAAAGCCAAAGCCTGCGAGCCGGGCGTCGGACATCCTTTGCGAAATCCGATTTCAAGGTTCGGACCTGACATTCTGGCCGCAGGCCGTGGTAGGATTCGCGGACCTGGGACCGGCGGATGAACGCAAACTACTGGAAAAGTGTTCCGCGCAAATCGATCGTTTTATTCCTGCTGGGCGTTTTCTTTTTATTCAGCACGCTCGGGTTCGCCAGCGACATTTCGGAAATGGGGCGCCAGCCCACGCTTCGTTATGTGCTGAGCATTTTGATCTCCGGCGTGTTCCCGGTGATGTATGCGTTCGCGGGATTTGCGCTGCGCAAACAATGTTGGAAGGTAATCTTTCCGCTCTTCGTCGTACATTTTTTGCTGATTAATGTGCTGGCCAATCAGCTTCCCGCATCACCGCTACCAACCCAGATGGATGCGGCGGAGATCGCCCGGATGCATGCGCGCCTGTCGCTGGATGGAGCAGCGATCACGGTTGCCGTGGGTCTGGGTTACGCCTGCCTGCTGTACGTCTCGATCACTGAATTCCGGCGGTATTTTCGGGCGCACGCGGAGATCACCCTGGCTTCCGAGATTCATCAAGTGCTGGTTCCTCCCATTGCCACCAAGATCGGCGATTTCGAATTCTTTGGGCGCTCGTCACCGAGCGGCGAGGTTGGCGGCGACTTGATCGATCTCGCCGGGACCGAAAATCATTGGGTGGCGTATGTTGCGGATGTTTCGGGCCACGGAGTCGCGCCCGGCGTCGTGATGGGCATGGTGAAGAGCGCGGGGCGCATGTTACTGAGCGGCGGCGATGATGCGGGACATCTGATGACGCGGCTGAATGAAGTGCTGTACCCGTTGAAGAAGCCCGACATGTTCGTGACTTTTTGTTTCGTCGCCAAGAAAGGAGACGCGCTGCAGATCGGGACCGCCGGGCATCCGGCGATTCTGCAATTCTCCGCCAAGACCGGCCAGGTGACGCAGTGGGAATCCCCGAACATGCCGCTGGGCATTCTCCCCGACGGAGAATTTGTGGGCACCGAGGCGCCCGCCGAATCAGGAGACATTTTCGCAATGTACACCGACGGTTTGCTGGAGACGGCGAATGCAGCCGGCGAAGAATTCGGGATCCAACGCCTCGAAGCCGAATTGCAGAAACACGCCCGCGCGCCCCTGGACGCGATTTGCCAGTCGCTGGAAGAAAGCGTGAACCGCCACGGCGCGCGATTCGACGATCAATCCATTCTTTTGATTCGTCGGAGCTAGTCGATCGTTTCCAGTGGCGCGTTTATCAGGAACCGAATCCTGTAAACGCCAGAACATCGGATGCCCGCTGAAGCCGACGCATGTCCGTGCTCACCTCGCCGATGCGCGCACGTCGAATTTGCTGATACCCAACTAAGAACTGGATGGAGGACATACGGGCTTCGAAGCAAGTTCAGCCGAGCGCTCGCGGTTGTCGTCGTGTGCGGGAGCCTGGCTGCGGCAGCCAGCGCGCCCGAGCCCACGGTTTTCTCCGGCGAGACGGATTGGGGAACGGGATCGAACGCAGCCCCGGCCTTCACCCCGGACGGCAAGACGGTCTTCTTCGTGCATTGGCATGATCAGGGCGGCACCATCATGGTTTCTCATCTGCGCGGCGGCACGTGGTCCAAGCCGGAAACGGCGGCCTTTTCCGGCCAATGGCGCGACATTGAGCCGGCCATGGCGCCTGACGGTTCCTATCTGGTCTTCTCTTCGAATCGTCCGGCGGTCGAAGGCGGGAAAGCGATCGATGGGTTTTACCTGGGAAAAACGCAACCCGAGCGCGGCGGGAATTTGTGGCGCGTGGATCGGACCGGCGACGGTTGGGGCAAACCGTTGCGCCTGCCCGATGAAGTCAACAGCAATAACGCGATCTATTCCCCTTCGGTCGCGCGCAGCGGAAATCTCTACTTCAATCAGTCGGATCCGATTTCCAAAAAGGAGCGCCTGTGCTGGTCGCAATGGATCGGCGGCCACTACACCGCGCCGGAGCCGGTTTCGTTCGACGATGGTGAGACCAGAAACTTCACCGCCGCGGTGGCGCCCGACGAATCGTTCATTTTATTTTCGGGCCATCGTCCGCCCAGCCCGGACCATCACGCGGTCGTATTCGTGGCCTTCGCGGATAACCACAAATGGAAGACGCCAGTTCCCTTCCAGCCCTACCTATACGGGGAACAAGAGCGGTTGAGTCCCGATCTGAAGACGCTGTATTTCGTCTCGGATCGCCCGCGCCTGGACCCTACGCCAAATGCCAATCCCGGTGAGAACGTTCCCCAGAAAATATGGCAAATATCACTGGAAGGCTGGGATGTGTTGGGAAAGTAAGTAAATGACCGAATCACGCGTGTCTCCGCGATCTCTGGTGCGGAGTTGTAGGACGGCGTGCGTGGTGTCGCTATCAGGACGGCGAGGCAGGGTGGAACGGCGACGTCGGCGAAGCATTCGGAATGACGGCGACGGGTGCGCGCCGGTTAAACTCTCCACGTTATGACGCGAGATAGATCAGTCCGCCGCCCACCACTGCCGGGACCGGGGCCAGAGCGCGTACAATTCCGGGCGTGAGCTTGCTGAACCACCAGACACCGTAAGCGACGTGCCAACGGCCAGGCAAGACGATTACGAGCACAGAAGTAATCAAGACTAGCCAGCCGGCAATTTCGAACAGCCCGGGCAGCTTCGACGCTGGCGATCGGACGATCAATGCTGCACCGGCTAAGATACGCAGTCCCTGTTCAGTCAGAGTAAGCGGCCATTTAGCCGCACTCAGCTTCTTCACCATCAGATCAAGCAAATCCAGGCTGCGGCGAGGGCGTAGAGCCATCAACAGCGCGACCCCGACCAGCCAAAGGCCCGCGGCTGCCACGACGATGAACGCGACGGTCTGCATGCGGCGCATGTTGACACGGTGCTCGCTACGTCCGCAATTGGTCGATTCTTCGCTTTGGCTCGCCGCCCGAACCGCCTGAGTCCGCAAGCTGGATCGTAGTTTCGGTATAGCGTTTAGCCGGAGTCAGACCTGGCGGCCGTTGCAATCCGTGGACTGCCGTTGAACAATGCAGCGTATGCCAGCGCTGGAGAACATGGCGAACCCTGCGAGCCGCGGTCCGCGGCCGAGCTTCTCGATCGTTGCCGTCGCCGCGTTCCAAGTGCTGGCAGGCTTGCTCGCTTTAACTATTTTCGCCTTCGCGGTGTGGAGCTTTTATCTCTCGCGTCGAGTTAGCGTGCCGGCGGATGCGCCTCAAGTGCTTGGCGCTTTGCTCGTCATCGCGTTCCTGGTAATCGTCACCGCTATCGGGCTGTGGCGTTTGCAGGTCTGGGCGAGACGCATGAGCCTTGGCCTGGGCCTCGTTTCGGCCGGCGCCTGCGCGGTAGCGGCGATAGTGCATCAGCGAACGCCTGGTTTCGACTTCACGCCCGATGCCTTGAAATTTGCGCTGTGGGTGCTGATTCCAGTGAACCTTTGGTGGTGGATTGTATTTACCCGCCAACGGGTCGTCGCTCAATTTCACTGACCTTGCCGGCGCAGTTTTGAGGCGACGGTGTTCGCCAACCGCGCGCTCCCGTCAGCAAAGGATTAGAAAAAAGTTTGGGCCGTAGCTCGATCGTAAAAAGCAAAGGCCGCCCAAAATTTAGGCCTTGGATTTAGATCTTCCGTAACAATGGGCGAGGCGTGGCAATTACCGAACCAGCGACCACGCTGGCAACAGCTTCAACGCCACCGATGCGGAGAGCACAGCGCCCATCACCTGGAGTTTATGTCGCGGTCATTTTGCGAGGCTGCCTAAGAGCACGAAAGGCTTTGCTGCTTCGTGGCTGGCAAGTTCGTTTTCGTCTTTCCCGCGGAGCAGTTCCCTGCTGCGTTGGGGATCCGGGGCGCGCAATTGGGAGAGGTAACAACGGCTCGTGTAGCAGTCGAAGACGACCTGCCCGGTATCGCCACCTGTCCGCCCGATGGAGTTCGAGAGGGCCATGGCGACGCGGTTTCCGCGGTGATCCCAAAGCACCACAGAATCGCGGATCGTGGAAACCGTATAGTCGCCGCTGGGGAATACTTTGCTGGCGACGTAGAAATTGAATGGAACGGTGACCCGAACTCCTCCCGTTTGCGCGTTGACCGAAAAACCAGCCGCCAGGAACCAACCCAGCGCGATTGCTAATCTCAGTTTCATGATCATCTCCTTCTTTTTGCTCCGCTTTCTGCGCCGCTACCGGAAGGCTTGGGCGCCGAGCTGGTGTGCACGGTGGCTGAAGGAAGGAGGCAGAACAATGGCGGGGGCGTGTTCAGGTAGGAGAAAGAATGTGACCATCCAACCTGAACACGCGACATCGGTTAACGGTTTCTATGACCCGTTGCATCCAGGTTGAAATATGCTGATTGGTATATACTCGGGCGAGTTGGACGGAGCTTTGTGGAAGCGGCCTCTACCAATCCGACGATTTTCCGCTTCGGCCTTTACGAAGTGGATCTGGCCACGATGCAGCTGCGCAAGTCCGGCATCAAGATCAAACTGCAGGATCAACCCTTCCAAATTCTGACGATGTTGCTGGAACGCCCCGGTGAAATCGTCTCGCGCGAGGAGCTGCAGAAACGCCTCTGGCCCGAAGACACCTTCGTCGTTTTTGACGTCGGCTTGAACAGCGCGGTGAAAAAACTGCGGCAGGCCCTGGCGGATGATTCGGGCAATCCCCGATTCATTGAGACGCTCTATCGCCGGGGCTACCGGTTTCTGGCGCCGGTGGAAGCCGGGCCCCCGGCGCGCTCCTCGACGCCCGGTGGCAACGGACACACTCCTGAAGCGGCGGGGATGGGCGCTCTCCCAGTCCAGCAAGCGTTCACGGAGGAGAAGGCGCGAGAGCGAGTTCCGGGGAACAAGAAAAAACTCCGGTCAATTTTTCTCTTTGCGGCGGTGATCGCGCTAGCCGCGTACCTGGGCTTCCGTCTGCGGCCGGCGCAACCGACCCAAATTGCGGGATACCTGCAGATCACCCATGACGGACGCCAGAAATTCGGCATGACCACCGATGGCGAGCGACTCTTCATCGAAGCGCATGGGGAGGGCGGACGTTTCATGGTGGAGGAAGTTTCGGCGATGGGCGGGGAATCTGCGCCGCTGCCGACTCCGTTTGAGAATGTGGGTCTGGCCGGAATCGCCGCCGATGGCTCGGCGCTTTTCGCGACCAATATCAAAAACACCGAGGGACCCACCGCCACCTGGACGCTGCCTTTACCGGTTGGCGCACCGCAGCAATTAGCGCAATTTGGAGCGGAGTCCGTGATTCCCAGTCCGGATGGAAGTCATCTGCTCTTCGCGTCGGCGAGCGATCTATATATTGCCGAGAATAGCGGACAAAGCCCCCGGAAATTGCTGACCGTCGACGGCTTTATAAGAGATCTGGCTTTCTCTCCCGATGGACGCCGCCTGCGCTTCAGCATCGAGCAAATTCCAACTGGCTCTTCCGCTATCTGGGAAACCGATCGCGATGGGAATAGCCTCCATCCGCTTTTTCCCGACGCGAATGGCCCGGACCAGGACTGTTGCGGCAAATGGACACCCGACGGAAAGTATTTTGTGTTTGAGAGATTCCTCGACGGCCACAGCAATATTTGGGTTTTGCCGCAGCGCGGAGGGTGGTTCAGCGGCCGTCCGAAACCAGCGCAGCTTACCAACGGACCCTTGGATTTCTCCTATCCCGTGCCCAGCAAGGACGGAAAGAAGGTCTTCGCGCTCGGGGTCCAGCCGCGCTCGGAACTTGTTCGTTATGAGTCCAAATCGGGTTCGACGTCATTCCTTCCCGGAATGTCGGTAAGCGACGTCGACTTTTCGCGCGACGGAGCGTGGATCACTTACGTCTCGATTCCGGAGCGAGCTCTGTGGCGCAGTAAATTAGACGGCAGCGAGCGGCTGCAACTCACCAATCCAGGGACGATGTGGGCCGGCCTGCCACGCTGGTCACCGGACGGCAAACAGATCGTGTTCATGGGCCGGACCTGGAAGAGCGATTGGCGCGCCTATCTGATTTCCGCGGACGGCGGAACGCCACAGGATCTGGTGCCGGAAGCGGTGGCCGGGTTTGATCCGAACTGGTCAGCGGACGGAAAGTCGATTGTTTTGTCGCTGCGAAATTTAGNNACATCAGTCAGGGGATCACCATCCTGGACCTGGCCACCAAACACCAGAGGGATGTGCCGAGCGCGGAGCATCTGTTCTCGCCGCGTTGGTCTCCGGACGGAAAATTCATTGCGGCCATCTCGACCGATTCGGAAAAATTAATGGTGTTCGAGTTCGCCACCGGGAAATGGACGGAAGTGGCCCAAGTGCCGATCGGCTATCCCAGCTGGTCGCACGACAGCCAGTATTTGTATTTCGATACCGGTTTCACGCACGATCCTGGTTTTTACCGAGTGCGCGTTTCAGATCACAAATTGGAAAAGCTCGCCGATCTGAAAGAGCTGCGCAGGTATTGGGGCGACTTCGGAGAATGGTCCGGCCTCACGGCGGACGATGCGCCGTTGCTAACCCTCAATGCCAGCAGCCAGGAAGTTTACGCTCTCGATTGGGACCACTACTGAGTTGAATCTGCACACTTCGCCGCATTCCATCGCCGGTTGCGGCGCGAATCAGGACTTCGCGCTGCGGCTCTGCGCGGGTAGCGCGGCCACTCCCAACTGCTGGAGCAGGCCCAGCTCGTCCGAACTTCCCCAGCGCTCCACCATCTTGCCGTCTTTGAATTTTGAAATCTGCACGCCGCGGATTTTTATTTTCTTGCCGGTCGGGACGATGCCCATGAACGGACCGTTCTGGGTTCCGGCAATGGTGTAGGCGAAGGCCAGAGAGTCATCGTCGGCAACCACGGTATCCGCCGTCACGCTTAGATCTGGGAAGGCGGTCCGCAACGCCGAAAAATACATGCGATAGCCTTCGGGACCGGGCACCTGGCCGGGGGCCGGATCGTGATCCACGTTGTCGATAGCAACTGCTTCTTTGAAGAGCTCGAAGTTGCCGGTATTCACGGCGGTGGCAAACTTGGTGAGGATCGCAATATTCGCTTCTTTGCTCATGGGGTGTGGCTCCTTACTTGGATTTTTGAATCTCTACAAGTACGTTGCGAAAATTTGCTGGGTCACGGGTTGGTGACGCGGTTTCGGATTTCTCCGATTGCCGACCTGGGTACGGTGAATTTCTGCACCGCTGGGCGCCGAGTTCCCTGCGTAGATGCCGAGCAGCCTATCACAAAGGAAACGCTCCGGACATTACGGCCGTGTAAGTTAGCACGCCGATGCGAGAGCGGAGAGGCCGCATCGCCTTCCCTCTTAGCGTTCGGCAAGTTCGGATCCGCGATTTGTGGTGCGGCGCGCGCTAACCGTATTTTTTGGTGGTGCTCTGCCCCACTTCGATGATGTAGCCGTCCGGGTCGCGGAGGTAGCAGCGAATCTCGCCGTACTTGGGAATCGGCGGAGTGAGAAATTCGGCGCCGCGGCTTTTCCACAATTCGTAGCAGGCTTGAATATCCGCCACGCGGAAATTCATAAAGCTATTAATGTGATTCGGGTCGGGCGTGCTGAGCGTCACCGTCGGCTTGTCCGCGGTCGGACCGCCACCCAGATTCAGGATCATCCAGATATTCGCCAGCTGCAGGTAAGGCGGCGCGTTGCCGTCACCCATGGTCAGAATGCGGGCGCCCAAAACCTTTTCGTACCAGCGCGCGGAACGCTCCTTGTCCGCGACGGTAAGAAAAAAGGCGATGGTGATGCCTTCGCGCGGGGGCATTTCGAAGGTGTTCTGCTCAACTTGTACGGCGCTCATGAGTGGCTCCTTTCGCTGCCGTACTCACTTTCAAGACGGCGTCCTCCGCGTTTCGGTTTCCGCCGGAGGTCACGGATAGCGGCCGCAGTGGTCACAGTTGCTGCTATCAGCGGCACGCCTCGTTGGATGCACGAACGAGCGAAAGGGCGGAAAAATCTGTAAAGAAGTTAATTAGAATGGGCCTCGAGCGGATCAACGCTGAGTACCCACTCCAGCTAGCAGCCCCCAATCCGCGAATTATTTTCGAGCTATGTGGAATAAATGCGGCGATCGGCCGGTCTAGATCAACGTAGCCATTTTCACGTTCGCGCTGGAACTCGGAATTGGTTTTCGAAAAAAGAGAGGTATTTACCGTGGGGCGACTGTTTGAAATTCATGACCAACCGTGGTTTCCGCAATTCCTCCGCGACCAGTTCGTCGACGGACTGCAGATGGTTCTCGAGGTCATGGAAACGTATCAACCGATCGCGCAACTGTTACGCGAACGCATGCAAGAATGCAATTCGGAACGAGTGGTGGATTTGTGCTCCGGATCGGGCGGGCCCTGGCCTTCCCTCGCGCGCCATTTTGAATTGCAGGGCGCCGGTCTGCTCGAAGTTCTCTTAACCGACAAATATCCGAGCACTACAAAACTTCACGATCGGAAGGCCTGGGCCGCCAAGGGGATCCATTATCTCGAGCATTCGATCGATGCGACCTGCGTCCCGGCGAACCTGCAAGGATTTCGGACGCTCTTTTCTTCTTTTCACCATTTGAACCGCGACGAAGCCTGCTCCCTGCTGCAAGACAGTGTGAACCGCGGGCAAGGCATCGGCATTTTCGAGGCACCCGGCCCCCATGCCTTGACCTTGCTGTCCGTATTCTTCATTCCTTTGGCGACGTGGTTGTTCACTCCGTTCCGGCGTCCCTTTCGCTGGTCGCGCCTCGTGTGGACCTATCTGATTCCCATTATTCCTTTCGTACTCTTCTTCGACGGCTTTATTTCGTGCTTGCGCGCCTACCCCGTGCGCGAGCTCAGCGAAATGACCAAGGGGCTGGGAGATAGCGGATATCGCTGGGAAATCGGGGAGCAGACAGGAGGATTATTGCCAATCCGAATTACTTACTTGATCGGATCGCCGCTCGGCTCATCGGGCGGTTCGGCCGATTACTAAAAGCCCGTGATGGAGAGCTGATCGCAGTGCTCGCCGTTGTTGCGACCAGCGGCACGAGCGTTGGATGCATCAGCGAAACAAAAGGGCGGAAAACTCTGCAAAAAATTAAGGAATCCAGAATAGGCTCCGGTGAGTCAACTTTATCGTGGGTTATTGGTCGTCGCCCAATTTTGATAAGCTTCGCCGGTATGGCCGCATTTCACTCAGCGCGACGCGTGCGCATGCCGAGTTGACGAGGTTCTCCTCAACGGAACGAGCGCGGATTGCGCCTGACGCGATCGAGCCGCCCGAACCACAAGATCCCAAATGGAAGGAGAGAGCACAGTGAAAACGCCAGACCGGACCGACGTAATCCAAGGCGACGAGCAGTGCCGGGATGGACATTATCGCGTCAAGCTGGACCTGCGCGAGCAGACTACGAGCAGCGACGGCGTGGAACGGAGGGCGAAGCTGGATCCGAATAGTCCTACGTCGCTGCAGGCCCAAAACCCTCGCACGCTGGGCAACGTCAGGGTGGGCCGCGCCTCGGAAGAGGCGGCCGGGATCCCCGCCATCTGGAACACCATGCTCTACGGCATTGGAGATATGGGTCCGATTCGAGCGTCGGAAGCGTTTGTGAAGATTAATCAGGTGAACGGGTTTGATTGCCAGAGCTGCGCTTGGCCGAGCCCGGACAAGAAGCGCAAGATTTTTGAGTTTTGCGAAAACGGCGCCAAAGCGGTCTCGGACGAATCGACCAAAAAGCGCGTCATGCCGGAATTCTTCGCGCAGCATTCCATAACGGAGCTGGCCGCGCAGTCCGACTACTGGCTGAACCAGCAGGGCCGTCTGACCACGCCGATGGTCCGGCCGGCGAACGCGACGCACTACCAGCCGATCACCTGGCCCGAGGCCTTCGCTATGATGGCGGACGAGCTCAATCGTCTCGATTCGCCGGATCAATCCTGCTTCTACACCTCCGGCAAGACAACCAACGAGCCCGCGTTTCTGCTGCAGTTGTTCGCCCGCCAGCTGGGGACCAACAACCTGCCGGATTGCTCTAACATGTGCCACGAATCTTCGGGCGTATCCATGGTGGAGACGCTGGGCGTGGGCAAGGGCGCGGCAACGATCGAAGATATGGAGAGCTCCGAGCTCATCTTTATTTTCGGCAACAATCCAGGCACCAACCACCCGCGCATGCTGACTTCCCTGCAGAAAGCGAAGGACCAGGGCGCCAAGATTATCGCGGTGAATCCCCTGCCCGAAGTCAGCCTGATGCGAGTGACGAATCCGAACCCGCAGGATTACTCGAATCCGCTGAAGCTGCCTATCGCGCTGCTGGGCCACGGGCAGGCGCTGGCGGATTTGTATCTTCCGGTGCGAGTCAATGGCGATGTCGCCGCCATCAAGGGCATCCTGAAGGAACTATTCGAGCGGGAGCGGGACGGACGGCCGTCGGCGATTGATCATGAATTCATCCAGTCCTTCACCGAAGGTTTCGAGGCGCTGAAGGCGGACATCGAAGCCGCGAGCTGGGAAGAAATCGAAGAAGAAAGTGGATTGACGCGAAACCAAATTAACACCGCCGCGGAGATGTACGCAGCGTCGAAGAAAACCATCATTGCCTGGTGCCTGGGCGTGACCCAGCAGCGCAACGGCGTCGACAATGTCGCGATGATTGTGAATCTGCTGCTGGTCGGCGGCAACATCGGGCGCCCCGGCGCGGGCACGGTCTGCGTGCGCGGCCACTCCAACGTGCAGGGCGACCGCACCATGGGAATCTGGGAGCGTCCGCCCAAGGCTTTTCTCGACGCTTTGAAAAAGGAGTTTAAGTTTGAACCGCCGCAAAAATCGGGCTACGACGCGGTCGAAGCGTTGCACGCGATGTTCGACGGAGACGTAAAAGTATTTTTTGCCATCAGCGGCAACTTCCTTTCTAATGTGCCGGACACGGTGTACAGCGCGCATGCCATGCAACGCTGCAAGCTCACGGTGCATGTCTCAACCAAGTTAAACCGCTCGCACCTGATTACCGGGGAGCGAGCGTTGATCCTGCCGTGCCTGGGGCGGAGCGAAGCGGACCTGCAAGAGTCCGGCAAACAATTCCTGACCGTCGAAGACTCGATGGGCATTATCGATCCTTCGGAAGGTTTTCGGCCGCCGGCTTCCCCGGAGCTGATGAGCGACGTAGCGATCATTGCCAATCTGGCGCACGCCACGCTGGGAGCGCGGACGAATACCAACTGGCTGGGTTTGGCGAACGATTACAACCTGATCCGAGACGCAATTTCCCGGGTCATCCCAGGATTCGAAAACTTCAACGCGCGCCTGGCGAGCGAGAAATTTTTCTATCTGCCCAACGCCGCCAAGCACCGCATTTTCAAAACAAGTTCTGGCAAGGCCAAACTTAGCGTGTGCCCGATTCCGAAGCATGACTTGCAGCCCGACGAATTTCTTTTAACCACGATCCGCAGCCATGATCAGTTCAACTCCACGATCTACGGATTGAACGACCGCTATCGGGGAGTCTTCGACGGCCGCCGGGTTTTGTTCCTAAATCCGCTCGATATGGAGGAGAGGAAACTCAAGGCGGGTCAGATCGTGGACATTTATAGCCACTTTGAAGGAGAGATTCGGACAGCGCCGCGCTTCGCCATCGTTCCTTACGCGATCGCCCGCCGCAGCGCCGCGACGTACTACCCGGAGACCAATGTCCTGGTGCCGATCCGCAGCGTCGCCGCCAAGAGTAATCAGCCGGCCTTCAAATGCATTCGCATCACAGTGACGCCGTCAAATAGCGGTGAGACGCTGCACTTTTCTGATGCGGCTCTCGAGCACAACCTGGATCGAACCGTGCCCCGTGTGCCCTGATCGGAACCTGTTCGAATCAAGGGCTGCGAGTTTAAGGGGAGTGAACCGCTGGTCGAAATTTCCCGCTGCATAACTTTCGGTGAGCGCGTTTACGCGAGGAACTCACGTCACGGGGCTACGGAGGTGCGAGCGCATACTGCGTCACTGATAGCGCAAACTAAGCGCGGAAGGCAGTCTTTGTTGCTACCTCATTTTCTTGGCGGCGCGCAGCCTGGTACCAAACACGCCAACCTGCGGACTGGTCAGCGCCACTGACGGCGCAGCATCCTGCGCGCTCGAAAGCGGCGCGAACGAGAGCAGCGAGCCAACCACCAGCAGGAGCGGCAGAATCATTCTTCGCATAATTCTCCTGAATTAGAGCCCTTACGATTCCCCGGCGCGGGGCGCGGCATTTTGGTGCGTGCGTTGAAGCTCAATTGGCTGCACATTCCAAGCGAGCAAACATTAATTAGGTAGCTGGCTTGTACTCGTACGCCTATTACTGGCGGTGGTCCGGGCGCAATCCTAGCCACTCGCAAAATAACCGAGGGACAGATGTTTTCCGAAGTGCTGGAACTTGGCTTGAAAAGCTTCACTTGTATGTGAGTGCCAGCGCTGAAGTATCACGATGAAAATAAAATTATTTGGAGCGGCGGGGCGGGACCGAACGATTGGCGCAGATGTATCCGATTATCGAACTGGAATGTGCAAACCTTTGCATGCTTCGCAGCGTTCTGAAGCGGGAGCGCCTCAATTCGGAATCAGGTTGGTTTACCTCTTGGGAAAGGTGAAGAGCTCGACGAGCGTCCGCACGCGCTGTTTCCGGCGGCTGGGCGGAAATCGCCTGGTTCGGGTTAGCTCGGCGATACCGTGGAGGCTGGCCCATCTGCGGGAATATACGGAAGAGCTGCGGCCCCAGTCGCGCAAACGACGTCCAGCGCGATCTCGCTAAATGATTAGCTGGATCAAGCGCGCGTGAGCCCGGCGCGGAACCCAAAGTCAATGCAAGCCTACTCGTTCAGCCGAATTTGTAAGTGTGCCTTGACCGGACGCCTCGCTCTTAGCGATGCCGAGCTACTTCTAGTACTTCATTGATAAAGCGCTCGCCATTGGGCGTTCCCAGACCGGTGACATTGTCCCACCCGGGCGCAGTAAATAGAGATGAATCGGTGCCGAACGTAAGCACGAGCCATTCCGTGGAAGCGGGTTGGTATAACGCGCTTACAAAGAACCTGGTGTTTTCCAAAGGCTGCGCCAGTGCCGGCGCGCTTTGGAAACTGACCGGCGCGGTCGGCGGGTTGAAAATAAATCCGGAGACATCCAATAAAGTATCGAGCGGATTCACGTTTACGTCGGTGATGGCGCCGTTCGAAAGTTGATACAGCAGCGGCGCAGCTTGTCCCAGCGAGTGTCCGCCTTCCGCCGCGCTCTGCTGGTTGGCGATCGCCCAGACGCCGGAGAACATCGGGGCCGCTAGGCTCGTGCCGCCGGCCACGAAGACGAACGTCCCGTCAGCAAGATTCCCATCGGGCGTGAGGATAAGCTCGACGCCGGTCTGCGGATCCGCGTTCATGGAAATGTCCGGCACCAGGCGGAACTTGCCTGGCAGCCGGTCTTGAAATGCCGGCTTAGCGTAGAAAGCGCTGGTTCCCCCTCCTGCTCCTCCCTGAAATCCCAAGGGCACGGTCGGGACCAACGGCGGGGGCGGAGCAGCGGTTCCGAAGGCAATCGCCGTAATGTTGGTGCCCCAACCGGTTTGCAATTCGATGTTGTTTTTGGAGTCCAGGAAAGTGCTGGTGCCGCCGACGCCGGTGACGAAGGGAGAATCCGCGTTCGCGTTGACCGACACGGAGTTGATGCCGAAGGCAGCGTTATCGAGGGCCAGGCTGTCGCCGGAATCTCCGCTGGAAACGTGCTGAGAAATGCCCAACGACGCAGCGAGCTCAGAAATGCTGTTTTCCACTACGAGCTCCGCGGGGTCACCGTCCAAAAGGCTCACCTCAGTGGTCCCGAAACTATTCGAGATCACATTGCCAAGTCCATTCTCGATCGCAAACAAGTTTGCAGCGTCGAGGCTTGAAAGGCCGTTATTCGGGCCCAGCACCAGAACGATTTTGGCGCCGGGAGCTATGGAGTGCGCCCATTCAACGTCGAGCGAGGTTTCGAATTGCCAATTCCCTGCTTCGCACCCGTTGGTGGCGGTGCAGGTGGCGGTGCCCGGACCGGCCGAGTCAATGATCTGGAAATTCGACGGCGTGAGTAAGGGAAGCGAGTTCAATTGGGAGAAAAGATTCGCGTCCGGCAAAATGGTGTTGGAGCCAAAGGCATCGACGATCACGATGGTCTGGCCGGCGCCGGTCAATCCCTTGTTGTAGAGCGGGGTCAGTCCGTACGCGGTTTGCAGCTCGGCCGGATCGTAGCCACAAGGCGGCAAAGTGCCGTCGGCGGTATTGGTGATGGGTGCCCCATAACGATTGCCGAAATAGGACGCGGAGGGGAAAGTTCCAGCGGTGTTGAAGTTCACCGACTGGGGAGCGAACAGGCATTGGCCGCTGAAGAAAAGTCCATCGGCTCCGGCCGATGAGGTGGAGACTCCGGCGTAAGGCTTTTTGGTGGCAGGATTGGCGGCCAGGCTTACGTTCGTGGCATATTCCAGATCGCTCAAACCCTGCACCACCGCCACGAGCGGGGCGGCCGCACCCTCCACCTTAGCTTCCGACGTGCTGACCCGGTGGACCACGCCGTTCAACATCATGCGGTTCAGCCGCACGTTGAACGCCTTCTGCGCGTCGCCCACGCTGCTTTGGGCCACGACAAAGTGGTTATTTTGGTCGATCACGCTGACTTTCATATTGTGGGAGGCCAAGAAATCGCGGACCACCGCGGCGTCTTTTGCGGTCGGAGCGAATTGGGTTTTGTACTGTTCCATGGTCAGCCAGTGATGATAGTTCGGAGAATTCTGGTCGTACATTTGCTGGACCAAAGAATCCAAAGCGGCTTTGTTGTGCAAATTCAACCACACCGTCACTGAAATTTCCTTGGACTCGTCTTCGGGACCCATGTTCGTCCCCTGCGCAGGAGCGCTCGCGACCACCGGGCCTAACAGCAGCGCTAGAACTACGAACCAGAGGCAAAGGCGAACGCTGATGCGCGTCAAAGTCGTGTCGAGGGACATAGGCTTAGCTCCGTAGAATCTTTCGAATGTTCAGGCGTGGATATACCGATAAGTTCCGGTTATGCGACCTATAAACGCTGTCCATCCAAATACACCGGTGGAGATTTGATGTCAACAGCAAGAATGTAAATTCTAAGAGACAATTGGATTTTCACCGGCTATTCGCCGCCGACCGCAGGAGCAGACCCGATCTCGAAATCCGGTTCTTTGCAATCGACCAGCTGCCACGAGCCAGTGTTGCATTCGCCTATTCAATCCACCCGGATTATCGGAAATACCGAAGTAGGACTTCACTTTTGCAGTTGGCGCGTTTCTCGGGAGTTATTTTGCGCGGCTTCGCGGAGTGTGTTGGTTGGGGTTTGAAGAGAGCCGGTCGTGCCACCAAGTAAACCTGCAATCTTGTCGAACTGTTGATCCCAGGCGACCCTGGACAGGATCATCACGAGCAGCGGCATCCCTACTTCTTTAACGGTGACCTTGGTCTTTCCGTTCGACTCCCTAAATTCCGTAGTGACCGTGATCGCATCCGGCCAACGGCCCGGAACTGGCGCCTTCGAGCCAGGTAGGGCTTTACCGGTCTCATCGGCGAACGAGATGGTAGAAACGATCCTGCTGTTGGGAACCACTTCCTGATACACCCCGGTGTTCCAGAACATCTCTCCTTTTGGTGACTTCATGGCCCAGAGAAACGTCCCGCCGACTCGAAGGTCATTGCGGATGGTTGGGGCGGTGTAGCCCGTCGGCCCCCACCACTGTTTGATCGAATCCGGATCGTTCCACACGCGCCAGACCTGTTCGTTGGAAGCATTGAATGTGCGTTCGTAGGAACCCGTGGTGCGGACTTCCAAGGCGAGAACGCCGAGCACAACCAGCACTAAAACGATCCCGCCCAGTATCTTGAAGATCATGCAACGCACCTTACCGCGCGCCGTCGGGCGTGCGGTTACTCCGAGCGCAGGGCCTGGATGACGTCGACGCGCGCGGCGCGCGCGGCTGGCAGGAATGAGGCGATCACCGCGGCGGTGAGCAGCACAATCGCGGAGAGGACCACGGGTCCGGTGCCGGGCATTTTCAGGTCGCCGAAATAGGAGGCGGCCAAACGCGCGGCGGCGAATCCGAATAAGCCGCCGGCGACCACGCCGGCGGTGGCCATGATCGCTCCCTCGGTGACCACCGTCTTGAGAATACTTTCAGGCTGCGAGCCGAGCGCGAGACGGATGCCGAATTCGCGCGTGCGCGAGCTGACCGAAAATGCTAGCACGCCCGCGACGCCCACCACCGCAATGGCCAGCGCGACGCCGGCAAAAACGCCAAACACCAGCGAGTTCAAACGATCGGGCGCCAGAACTTTGGCGCGGATGTCTTCGAGCGTGGCCGGGTGTTCGACCGGTTGATCCGCGGACATTCCGCGAATAATTTTCGTGACCGGCGCCACCAGCGCGTAAGGATTTCCGGTGGTGTGAATGAAAAGATGGCCGCCGAACAACGCCCCTTCGGCGAACGTGCCGTAGATGGTGGGCGTGGGCTCCGGAACGATGTGCAGGTCGTCCACATCTGGAACGACGCCGATGATGCGATGCGGCGCAGTGACTCGAGCTTTTTCGCTGTCCGTGCCGTCCAGAAAGGCCAGGACGGGATCAGTCCAGTACACATGCCGGCCGATGGCATCCTCGCCCGGGAACATGCGCTGCGCTAGAGTCTGACTGACGATGACCACCGGTTCGTGGGCGTCGTCGTCGAGGTCATTGAAATCGCGCCCTTCGAGGATGGGCGCGCCAACCGCTTTGAAAAAATCCGGAGAAACCGTGCGCGTCATCGCGCGGGGGTCGTCGTTGCCGTGAACGTGGCCGTCGCCGGAGTATTGCATGCCAATGCCGAAGATTTCGGAGTCGCGCCACGGAGCGATCGCGGCGAAAGCGGTGCTGCTGACGCCGGGCAGTTCATTGATGCGCCGTAAGGATTCTTTGTAGAAATCGACGACCTGCTGGTCGGTCTTGCCGTAGCGCATGGCCGGAACGTCCAGCGCGAGAACCTGCCGAGTGTCGAGGCCCGGGCGCACCGCCTGCAGCGCGAGGAGCGTGGCGACCAAAGCGCTGGCGCCCGCGAGCAGCACGAACGACGCAGCGATTTGGGTGACGGCGAAAATGCGCTGGCGGCGGCTGGCGCTGCTGGTCACGCGGGTGCCACCGCCCGCGACATTCAGGCCGTTGTTCGCATCTGCCGACGGCAGGCGCGGGACAAAAGCTAAAACCACGGCGGAGACGACCGCGAGCGCGGCTCCGATCCAGAGCATGCCGGAATCGACGGTGAGATCCAGCGCACGCACTGAAAAACGAGACGCGTAGCGCGCGAGGATCGTCACCAACGGCTGCGCGATCAGCACGCCCAACGCGGCGCCAGCGCCACAGAGCAGCAAGCTCTCCGCCAGCAACATACGGCGAAGCGCGCCGCCACTGGCACCGAGTGCCGCACGCAGCGCGAGCTCGCCTTCGCGGCGAACGGTGCGCGCCAGAATCAGATTGGCCACGTTGGAGCAGGCGATGATGAAAACCAGGGCGGAGGCGGCAAGCAGCACCAGCAAAACAGTTCGCGCGCCGGAGGTAATCTCGTCGCGCAGCATCTTGGCGTTAATGCTGAACTGGCTGTCCGCCGGATAAGCGTCCGCATGGTCCTTGGTCATGCTGGCGTAAGCGGTGCGAAATTCGTTGCGGGCCTGATCGAGCGTGGCGCCAGGGGCGAGGCGGCCGAACAGTTCGGTCATGCGATGGACCCGGCCGGTGACCATGCTCGCGGAAAGGTGATGCGGGCTCATCACCAGATTGGCCATGATTTCGGTGTCTTGAGGATACGGAACGCTGGGTTCGAGGACGCCGATCACCGTGCCGGTGCGGTCGCCGATGCTGCCAAGACGAACGGTTTTGCCGATGACCGTCGGATCCTTTCCGAGGACACTAGACCAGAAACGGTAGGTCAGCACGATCACGCCGTCGGCTTTGGGGCCGTCATCCTCAGGACCGATCAGGCGGCCGAGGATGGGGTGCAGGCCCATTACCTCGAAATAGGAACCGCTGACCACGCCACCGAGGACGGTGCGGGGTTGACCGAGGCCGATCATTGTGAAAGGTATGCTGGAAAATTCGCCGTATTCGGCGATAGAGTGCACGCTGCCTTCGAGGTCTCTCAGTTCGGGGACGGAGAACGTCGTGTTTTCTTCGCGCAGGCCGGGAGCACTCTGGCGGATGTAGATCAACCGGTT
>PMHK01000202.1 GCA_003156635.1 Acidobacteriota bacterium
GGGTTTGGAGCCGCCCGCACCGCCAAAGTAAAGCGCGCAGTGCGCGGATAATTTCGTGGCCACTACGTGCCGCGTTAGTCTTCGCGAATCGTAATCTTCCGCACGTCTTCCGCCACGTGTTCGAGTTTGATCTGCACCATCGGCCAATTTGTGGGCAGGATCAATCGCTCCGGCCATTCCACAATCACGATCACCCGCTCGTTGAAAATATCGTCCAGCCCCAAAGTTTCCAAATCCGGCCGGCTTTCGATGCGGTACAAATCGATGTGATAAACGGCCGGCCGCTTCGCCGGCTTCGCGCCGTCGGTATATTTGTGAATCAAGGTAAACGTAGGACTGGTTATTTCCTCTTCCTGCGCCGCGCCCGCTCCACTCGCGATTCCCTTGGTCAGCGTCGTCTTCCCTGCTCCCAACTCGCCCGTGAGCAAAATCAAAACCGGCGCCCCCAGGCTCGCGCCGATTTCCCGGCCAATTGAAATTGTCTCGTCGGAAGAATTCGACTGCATCTCGCGCTCAGCCACGGCCGCACTCGGCGTAGAAACGTCGGTAGGCTGCCGGCAAATGACGTATCAGATCCGTGGCCATCAATGGCGATTCGCCCGTATCGCGATACGCCACGTCGCCCGCGAGGCCGTGCAGGTAAACGCCAAAGGCCAGCACCCGCAGCCAATCGCCAGTTCCGAATTGCGCCGTCACTCCGCTCAACATTCCCGTCAGCACGTCGCCAGTTCCGGCGGTGCCCATGCCCGGATTTCCCGTCGAATTTACAAACGCCAGGCCATCCGGCGCAGCCACAATTGTGTACTGGCCCTTCAGAATCACGTGCGCGTTCCAATCGCTGGCCGATTTCTGCGCGATGGAAAGGCGGTCGGCCTGCACCTCCGGAATCTTGCGGCCCACCAGCCTCGACATCTCGCCCGGATGCGGCGTCAACGCCAACTGGCCAGCCGGATTTTTCAGTTCCTGCGCCCGCCCCGCAAAAGCATTCAGCCCATCCGCGTCCAGAATGATTGGCACGCCGCGTTTCGCCACCACTTCCTGCACGAACTTCTGCGTTTCGTCGTTCGTCGTCAGCCCCGGCCCGATCCCCAACGCCCGTTTCCCGTCCAATATTTTCTGAAAGCGGCCGTTATCAAACGCCCGCAGCGAAACACTTCCTTCACTCGTCGCCGGCAAAGGCTCGGTCATGACCTCTGGATTATGAGCTGCCACAATCGGCAACGCTGGCTCCGGAATCGCCACGGTCACCAGCCCCGCGCCCACGCGCAGCGCCGCCCACGAAGCCATAATTGCCGCGCCGCTCTTGCCATACGAACCGGCCACGATCAACGCGTGCCCGTAGTTTCCTTTGTTGCCGTCCGGTTTGCGGCGTCGCGCGAAAACTTCGAATTCGCGCGGTTCACTCCAGGAAAGTTTTCCCTGCCCAATTTCGTCCACCAGCGCGTGCGACGATCCAATGTCACTGACCATCAGCCGCCCGATTCGCTCGCCGGCGTCGCCTGCGAACATCCCGGTCTTGGGCGCCGTAAATGTCACGGTGTCATCGGCGTTGATCACCGGACCTGGCGAAGCCTCGCCATCGGCCGGAAGCCCTGACGGAATATCCACGGCGATCACCAGTGAGCGTTCTCGCGAAGCGCGCTCGTTCACCTCGCCAATCACTGCCGCCAAAAGACCCGTAACCGCGCCGCGGACACCTGTCCCCAGCAACGCATCAACGATGATGTCGGCCGCAGCAACCATGCCCGACGCCTTCTGCCATTCGTCCACGGCGCGAATCACACTCAACGCGCCGCCCGATTCCTGCCACCGTTTGCAGTTCGAACTCGCATCACCCTTCATTTCTTCCGGCGCCGCGAACAAATACACCGCCGGATCCGCGCCCAGCACTCGCAGGTGCCGCGCCACCACGAATCCGTCGCCGCCGTTATTTCCCTTGCCACACAACACCACGATCCGGCGTTGCTTATAATCGGGAAAACGCGCCTGGATAAATCGCGCCACGCTCGCGCCAGCATTCTCCATCAGCGTCGCCGCTGAAATACCCTCTCGCGCCGAAGTCAGCCGGTCGACCTCGCGCATCTCCGCCGCCGTCAGGATTTTCATGGATGGGCAACCGCCCGAACGGCGACCAGGTAAACGGAAGAGCTAAAGAAGAACATCCCCGCAGAGTAGCAACCGCGCGGTAGAGGCGTCAACGCGGAGCAAGACGCAACGAACCTCAAATCGTTGCAACACGATATAAATATCCGGGCAATCCGCCGCGAAACTACGGCTTCGGCGCCGGCTGCGCCGTCCCGCGCGAAAGCGACTCGTCAATGATTGCCCTGATCTCCGCCTGCGCCTTCACCGCGGCCTTTTCCTGCTGGCGCCCCAGTTCTTCCTGCTGCTTGCCCAGGATTTCTTGCTGCGTGCCCAGCTTTTCCTGATCGGCGGAAAACTTTTCCATCTGCTGCTCGAGCGCCTCGCGCGCGTCACTCATCGCTTTTTGCATGGTCGCCGAAAAAATGGAATGGGCCGCCGTATCAGCCTGTGCCGTGGCCATCTCGTGCTGCGCCTCGGCGATCTGCTTTTCCATTTGCGCTACGCTGGTCCGTAGTTCCTCCACGTCTTTCTCGCTCAGCGTCTGGCGCAGTTCCTGCGACTGTTCCCGCAGCGCTTGCATCTGCGCCGTCAAATCCGGTAAATCTACCTTCAGGTTTTGCAAATTCCAGCGTAACTCTCCCATCTGCTCGCCCAGCGTTCCCTGTTGCTCTCCCAACGCTCCCTGCGCTTCGCCCAAGGCTCCCTGTCTTTCTCCCAGCTCGCCTTGTTGTCGCCCCAATTCGGCTTGCGCCGCGAACGCCTCGCGAGCGCGATTCACCGTCGCCGGATCGGTGATGATGTACGACTTCCCGTCCCGCTCGAACCAGATGAAGTCAGTCTTCAATTTGTCGCGCAAAGCCTGCAGCTGCGCGAAATCTATATGCGAGAACGATCCGCTCATGGTCGACGATCCCGCCGAAATGATCGCGTACGAATCCCCGCCGTCCGTCGAATACGAATAGGAGTACCCGTGGCGGGGCGCAACCGCCGGCACCGGAGCGGGTGCCGCAAAAGCCCGAGGCGCAGGAGGCGGAGCTGGCGCCACGGCCGGTGCAGCCGGCACTGCCGGAACGGACGTCGGCGCTGCGGACTGAAGCCTCACGACGGCAAGCACCCGTGGAGCGGGCAGTGCATGCACCTCAGCATCGACCAACACGACGGGTGCCACCGCCGGCAGCGACTCTGGCCTAGGCGCCGGTGCAACAACCGGCGCGCCCGCGATCGCCCGGACCGTCGGAACGGCCGGCTTCGGTTCCTGCGCGGGCTTCTTCGCCACCGCCGCGTGCGCCGGGTACGCGCTCAACACAATTTGTTTCCCCATGCGCCGGGGCTGCATCGAGGCCGAAACCATAATCACCGGAATACTGGCCAACACCACCACCGCCGCGAGCGACCTCTTGATTTTCGTGGTCACGACCATCCTCCCCTGCAGAATGCGTTCCAGACGTTTCTCCGCGCGCCCCGCCTGCGCCATGGCTACCCCTTGCCATTCCGCGCGCTGCGTCACCGAATTCAAATCCTCGAAAAATCCCAGCAGAATTTCCGCATACTTCGTCGGCTCCGCGCCGGCCGCGAGCGCCGCTTGATCGCTCGCTTCTTCCGCAAGTTCCGCCAGCCGGTGGCGCAACCACCACGATAACGGACTGAACCAAAAAATCGTGCGATGCAGCAACGCCACCCGTTCCGTCAACGCATCCCGCCGCGCGACGTGCGAAATCTCATGCACCATTACCGCGTCCAAAGTATCGGCGTCCCAGCTGCGCCAATCCGCGGGAAACAGAACCACCGGATCCAGCACGCCGCACGTAAGCGGAACAGTCAGCCGCTCCGACTCCGCCAGTCGTGGCACAGCATGCACCCCCGCCGCGCGTGCCTGCGCTTCAAATCGTGCGGCGGCGTTTGCTTGCGTGATCGTCCGCGCTCCCACTCGAAGTCGGCGCGATAAAAACCAGCCCAACAGAAAACGAAACGCCAAATAAGTCGCTACGGCGACGTAAGCCGCCGACGCCACCACCAACCAGGGCACCTTGAAAGAATGTCTGTCGCGGGACCAGGTGGCCGAAGCAGTCGCCGCTGACGCAATCACGCTGTTGCGCGCGGCGAACAAATGAGCATCCGCAGCGACCGCCTGAGTATTCGCGACGGACGTCGCCACAGACGCCGGCACATAAACGCCTTGAGCCGCCGGAGCCTGCGACTTCTCAATTTTCCAATTGAATTCGGGAAGCCGATCCAGAAATGGCAGAGCCACAGCCAGCGGCGGCATCGCGCCCGCCAGAATCGGCATCGCTAACGCCGCGCACACCACCACCTTCCACACCGAAAACCGCAGCGACCAACTCTTGTCGCGCACCAGCAACAGAATCAATCCAGCCAGCGCAGCGACGCCCAGCGTGCGCAGTGCCGGATCCACCAAATGGCCCAGCAGCTTCGGCGATGAACGAACGACCCAGTCTGGAATCACCAACGCGCTCGCCAGCAGACTCACGGTTTGACCTCCTTACTGTTGACGCGCGAACTTCCTTTCTGCCGCACGTCGCCTGCCTTTTTCTGCTCCGCAATCTTGCGCGCCAGCCGCTCCAGCTGTTTGCGGTCCAGCACTTCGTGATCGACCATGCCCAGCACCAGCTCCTCCGCCGACCCGCCGCAAAACCGGTCGATAATATTTTTCACCGCGCGCACCGCCACATTCTGCCGGTCCTGCGCAGCGCTAAAAATAAACGTGCGTCCCTCGGTGGTATGGCGCACGTAGCCCTTCTCTTCCAACCGCCGCAGCACCGTGCGAATCGTCGATTCCTTCATCGGCCGGGTGCTGGCCAGCGCTTCCCGGCAAGCCTCCGCCGAACATGGCCCCTGCGCCCAAACGTGCTCCAGCACGGCCTGCTCGACTTCGCCGAGGTTTTTGGGGCGCGGGATTTGGATGCGAGCCATTGTAGCGTTACAACATGTAACACTTCGCGGCAAACCGCGTCAAGTAAAAATTCCAGTCCGGCTCATTTATTTTTAGGGGCGGGTATCCAGCGGGTGCGCGCTCTTCTCGAAAAACTCATTCTGCAGCTTCAGACTCTGGTCGTCGGCTTTCACCGCGCGAATCGCTTCCGCGATCGCCGCGATCCAGGCCTTCATTTCGAATTCGCCCAATTCTTTGTTGGCCAGCGAACCGTCGCCGGAATAATGATTCGGAAATCGGGCGTACCACCAGATTCCGGTGTAGACATCTTCGGGCAAATTCACGCGCTTCTGATCCGCGCCAGATTCGCTCACGGCGCGGTCGAGGTGCACCAAATCCGGATTCGAAATCATCATCGTCGAAGATTCCGTCTCCCCCGCGTGCAGGTTGACCGCGTCCTGCTTCACCGGGCCGCCCGGCGGCGCCTCATGCCCCCACTGCACGTAAACCACATAATCGTGAGCCTTTTGCAGCTGTGCCTGCGCAAAATACGGCAACAGGTTTTCGTTCCCGCCATGCCCATTTACGATGATGATTTTCTTACAGCCGTTGCGCGCCATCTCGTCGGTCGTTTCCTGCAGGAGTTGCAGTTGCAGCTCGGCGCTGTAAGCCACCGTGCCCGGTTCATGCCGGGCCTCGAAGATCTGCCCGAAATAATACTGAGGAAATATCACCGCGTATTCTTGTTCCGCCGCGTGCAGCGCCGCGTAGCGTACATTCAGCAGATCGGTCCCCAGCGGCAAATGCGGTCCATGTTTTTCCAAAATGCCGAACGGCAGCAGGCAGGTGCCGTGCGCTTCCCCGATGGCGTCGCGGAAATCGGCCGCCGTCAGTTCTTCCCACTTGGGCGAGCGTTGGGATTGGGCTTGGGCCGGAGCTGACGCAAAAGACAGAAGAAGTACGCAGGCGAAGAGTCTCATCGGGGCTCCGCAGAATTTCGCGAGTCGAATTGCGGGTGCTACAGCATCCATCCGCCGGTCACATTCAGTACTTGACCGGTAATATAGTCAGCCGAATCCGAAGCGAAGAATTTCACCGCCGCCGTGACGTCTTCCGCCGAAGGCGGCCGGCCCGCCGGCGAGCGCGCATCCTTAATCCGTCGCGCCTCGTCCATGGTCAGTTCGCGCTCGTCAATATTCGCGGGATTCACCACATTCACCGTAATCCCGTGTTTGGCCTCTTCGATCGCCAGCGACCGCGAAAACGAAACCACCGCCGCCTTCGCGGCCGCATACGCTGAAATCGTACCCTGGCCGAATCCCCGCTCTGCGCCCACCGCGCCCAGGCTAATAATTCTTCCCCAGTGCTGCCGCCGCATCGCCGCGATCACCGCTTTGCTCGCGTAAAAAACGCTGAACAGATTCGACGACACCACCTGCTGCCATTCGTCCACCGATGTTTCCGCCACCGGCTTCCAGTTGAACTCGCCCACGTTATTCACCAGGATGTCGATGCGCCCAAAACGCTCCAACACTTTGTCGATCAGGAATTTCACCTTCTCCGGATCGATGGCGTCGGCCTCCACCGCGAAACAATCCACGCCAAACGCCTGCACGGAGCGCAAAGTCGTCTGCGCCGCGTTTTTGTTTCGGCGATAGGAAATCGCGATGCGCACGCCTTCGCGCGCCAATCCCTGCGCAATTCCCTTCCCGATGCCGCGGCTGCCGCCGGTGATGAGCGCTACTCTGTCGCGTAGTGGCAATTCGCAATCTCCCGTGGGCTCAACAATATAATGAAAGCCCGTTTACTGCCATTAACCCATGCGCGCCACAACCACCGTAATATCGTCCGCCTGCTCCGGCGACCCGGCCCACTGCTCCGCCGCGGCAATTAGATTTTCCGCGATGCGATCCGGCACACCCGCGCGTTGCCGCATGATTTCTTCCTTCAACCGCTGCGATCCGTACTCTTCGCCGTACACATTTTCCGGTTCGGTCAAACCATCGCTGAACGCCACCAGCAAACTCCCCGGCTCCACTCGAATAGTCTGCTGCGTATAAGGATATTCTTCGAACAGCCCGACCACCGTGCCGCCTACGGTCAATTCCTTCACCGTGTCGCCTTCCACCAGAAACGGCCCAAGATGTCCGGCATTGGTGTAGGTCAACGTCCGCGCNNCATACACCGCGTAGAAAAACGTCGCATACCGATCGTCCGACGTATTCCGGAACAAATGCCGGTTCAAACGCGCAACCAGCTCCGCCGTGCCGCACGTCGTATCAATCGCCGCCTGGCTCCGCAACGTAGCCTGCAAGCTGGCCATCAGCAGCGCCGCAAAAATTCCCTTCCCGCTGATATCNNGCAGCCCCGGCAGCGTCGGCAAAACCTGTGGAAACAATTGCGACTGCACTTCGCGCGCGATAACGATTTCGTTTTCCAGTTTCTGGCGCTTGGCCTGTTCGTCGATCAACTCCGAAATCGAACTGGTCATCTCATTAAATGACGAACCCAACGCGCCCAACTGGTCGCGCTGATGCACGCGAATGCGCGGACCAAAATCCCCGCGTCGCACCCGCACCGTCGCCTCATACAAATCATCCACCGCCCGCGTAATCGTCCGCGTCATCACCACGCCGGTAGCCAGCGCCGCAATCTCAAGCAGCAGAAACACCGCGCCCACCGCCAGCAAAACGGTAATCAGCAACGGCCCAATCGCGCCCACCGTGGTAAACAACTGCCGGTTCAGCGCCGACGGTCGCAGCGAGAAAGACGCCAAAACCGGAACCGTCCCAGCTTCCTTGCCATCCTCCATGTACGTCGCTTCAAAAACCGAAAGCCCGCTCACCTTGAAATCGAGCAGTCCAGACGACGGCGAAAGAATCCGGTTGCGGCTGAGAATTCGTTGCCCCGCCACATAGCTGTGTTCGCCGCCGGTATATCGCAGCCCGCCCGTCGGATCGTCCGCCGTTGCCGGACGCCACAACACCACCTCGATCGGCCCCAACTCCGACGCGAATCCATCCAGCAACTCCGGCGTCACCGGAGCAGAAATCGCCAGCGTGAACGCGCCCGAACTCGAATCGCGTTTTTCGGCCGCGGCAAACCACAGCTTCCCTTCGTTCTCCGCTAGTCCGGAAAAACGCCCGCCGTTCCGGGTCTGTAGCAAATGCTGCCCGCCGTTTAACCGCACGCGCAAGTCCGGCCAGGACACTTTCGCCGCCGCAATCGATTCGGCTACCTCCGGCCGCTGCAAAACCGACTCATCGCGCGGCGAAGCTCCGTGATCCGACGCATGCTCGATCGCATTGGCGATCGATTCCGCCTGGGTGCCGATAATGCTCACCCGCTCCTGCAAATCGTCATGCAGCAAATGCGCCCCAAGTTCCAGGTAAAGCAAATACGAACCCACGCCCACCATGGTCAGCAGCAAAATGACCGGAACCACCGCGATAAACACATAGGCCACAATCAGCCGATTGCGCAGCGTCCACATGAACGTAGTGCGAAACCACGGAATCAAGCGCACCAGCAGAAACGCTGCGGCCAGAAAACTGAGGAACCCCACGAAACCGGTGAGTGGAATCGGCCGCCCGGCCCACGCGGCCAGATGCATCAGCACATAAATAATCAGGACCGTTATCGCGATCCGGTCGAGCGGCGAAAGACGCCGCAAAAACGCAAACGAACGGCGGAGAGTAAATCGGTTCACGAAAATTATTCCTGGCGCCTTGCGGATACCGCGAAGGCGGTGATGTCGTCCGGCCCGCTGCGTTCGCCGCCGGATTGAGCTCGCCTATCGGCCGTTCTGCTGCACCCGGCTGTGATGGCGACTGTACGCGAAATAGATTATCAGACCAATGGCCAGCCAGATGATCAGCCGGGCCCAGTTCCACCGGCCCAGGTTGATCATCAAGTAGACGTTGATCATCACGCCGAGCGCGGGGATCAGCGGAACCAGCGGCGTGCGGAACGGGCGAGGTTGATTGGGATTGGTGTAGCGCAGCACGATCACGCCGATGCAGACGATGGTGAAAGCCAGCAGCGTCCCGATGTTGACCATGTCGCCCAGCTTGTCGATCGGGGTAATGCTGCCGATGATCGCGGCGACCAGGCCGACCAGAAGGGTCGTCTTATACGGCGTGCGGAATTTAGGATGAATGGCGGCGAAGAATTTCCGGGGCAGCAAGCCGTCATTGGCCATCGCGTAGAGCACCCGCGTCTGACCCAGTAACATAACCAGCATCACGCTGGTCAGACCGGCCAGGGCGCCGGCTGTGATTACGGTCGAGGCCGTGCTCAAGCCGTGATCGAGAAAGGCCACGGCCAACGGCGCCTGGATGTTGATGGACCTCCAGGGCACCATGCCGGTGAGCACGAAGGCCACGAGAATGTACAGAATCGTGCAGGCCACCAGCGACGCGATGATGCCGATAGGCAGATCGCGTTGCGGATTCTTGGCTTCCTGCGCCGTGGTGGAGACCGCGTCAAAACCGATGTAAGCGAAGAATATATAGGCGGCGGCTTTCCATACGCCGGGGAACCCGTTCGGCGCGAATTCGGCCCAGCTATGGCCGATGTTGGTGGTATCAACATATTTCAGGCCGAGCATGATGATGAAGAGCACCACGCCGACTTTGATGATGACGATGGCGGCGTTGAAGTTGGCGCTTTCCTTGATGCCCACGACCAGGACGCAAGTGATGATCAGCGCGATGATGAACGCCGGCAGGTTGAAGCCGAACTCGAAACCGAAAATTCGCGGCGCGCCCACCAGAGCGTGCGCTTGACTAAGCAGATCCGCCGAGGGCGTTTTCAGCAGGGCTCCCACCTGATCGGCGAACGCTTTGGTTGTGACGATCAGCGAGGGATCGGCGGCGTGGACCTGGGCTCGCGCCAGAATGTTCTCGGCGGTGGCGACCGCGGTCCAGTGGTCGTAGGCCAGCCAGAGCGGCATCCTCAGATGAAAAATCTGCAGCAACTCGACAAAGTGGTTGGACCAGCCCGAGGATACTGTGCTCGCGCCCATTGCATATTCAAGCGTCAAGTCCCAACCAATGATCCAGGCCAGCAGCTCGCCCAGTGCAGCATACGCGTAGGTGTAGGCGCTGCCGGCCAGCGGAATCATCGCCGCGAATTCTGCGTAGCAGAGTCCCGCCAGAACGCATCCGAAGCCCGCCACGATGAACGATAGGGTCAGCGCCGGTCCGGCATAGGTCGCCCCGAGGCCGGTCATCACGAAAATTCCCGCGCCAATCACGGCGCCGACGCCAAGCGCGGTGAGCGAGAGCGGGCCGAGGGTGCGCTTTAGCGTGTGTTCGCCGGTGTCCGCCGCTTCGCGCAGCAGCAAATCCATCGGTTTCTTTTTGAACAGCGGATTGCCCATTCGCAATCTCCTCCCGAAAAAAGCCTGCGCGAACCGCTGCCTATTCCACGACCGGCGACGACTTCCCTGCCTGCTTCCAAAGCAAATAAACCGGAACGCCCAACAGCACGATGATCAGGCCCGGCCAAGTGTACTGTGGCTTGTACCGCAAAAGTTGAATTTCGATGAAGACCGCCATCACCAGGTAAAGTGCCGGCAAAAACGGATAGCCCAACGCGCGATAAGGCCGCTCCATGTCCGGACGTTTCCAGCGCAGAATAAAAAGTCCGCTGAGCGTGAGAATGTAGAAAATCAAGACCGCGAAAATCAGAAAATCCAATAACTGGCTGTAGGTTCCGGAGAGGCAAAGCACCGCCGCCCAGATGCACTGCACGACCAGCGCCGCCGCCGGCGCGTGAAATTTATTCACTTTGCCCACCGACTTGAAAAATAGCCGGTCCTTGGACATCGCATAGTAAACCCGCGCGCCGGAGAGAATCAGCCCGTTGTTGCACCCGAATCCCGAGATAAGAATGGCGATGGCGATCACGATCGCTCCCGCGGGCCCAAACGCCACTTCGGCCACCGCCGTGCCCACCCGCCCGTCCGCCGCAAATTCAATGCCCCGCGCGATGGCCGTCGTCCCGTTGGGGTCGCCGGAGAACGGCAGCACCCGCAAGTAGGCGACGTTCGCCAGCGTGTACAACAGAATGACGATCCCCGTGCCCAACGCCAGCGACAGTGGCAAATTGCGGCTCGGGTTTTTTACTTCCGCTGCGGTGAACGTGATGTTGTTCCAGGCGTCGGCCGAAAAAAGCGCACCCACCATCGCCACCGCGACCAGGCTCAATGTGCCAATCGTCCAAATCGGATGTTCTGGGGGATACGGGTGCATCACCCACAGCCCGGCATTGCGCCAGAAATCCGTGAAATTCGCCTGTCGCGCAATCATGGTCGACGACCAGAAACCGATAATCACCAGCCCGGCCAGCGAACCCACTTTTGCGACGGTGAAAACGTTCTGAACGATTTTTCCAATGCGCAGGCCCCGCGTGTTGATCCAGGTGAGCAAGACGATCGAAAGAATCGCCAGTAAATTCTGGTGGTTCAGGCCGACGTTGTACGGCCCCAGAGCGCCAAACCAGAATTGCCACGGACCGACTGTTCCCATTTTCCAGATCCAGGCTCCCGCGCTGAACCACGGAATCAGCACCGCCGTAAATTTCGCGAAGGCAATTGCCACCGCGGCAATCGTGGCGGTCTGAATCACCAGCAGTAGCGTCCATCCATAGAGAAAACCCCACAGCGGCCCCAGCGATTCGCGCAAATAAACATATTGCCCACCGGCCTGCGGCATCGCCGCCGCCAGCTCGCCATAGCTCAGCGCGCCGATCAGCGTCATGATTCCCGCCACCACCCACACCACCAGCAGCAGCGCCGGGCTCTGCACTTGATGAACGATGTCCGCCGAAACGATAAAAATTCCGGAGCCAATCATCGACCCGCAAACAATCATCGTGGAATCGAACAGCCCCAGCCCCTTGACCAGTTCGGGCGTCTTGGTTCCGTTCGTGACGGCTGCCTGCGCTTGCTCGGCCATGAACCTCGCTTGTTCCCTGCTTTTATTCCGTGCGCTCGTCCCGTGCGCTCGTCCCGTACTCTTGTGCCGTACTATCCGCGAACCGCCGTCGCGTCCCGCGCAATCTGCAAATACTCGCTCGCCCGCCGGGCCGGGTCTGCCGCGTCGCGCAAATCGCTGATCACCGCCACCGAATCCGCGCCCGCGCGGTACACGTCCCCGGCGGACTGTACTGTGATGCCGCCAATCGCCACAAGAGGTTTTCGCGTTAATTTGCGCGCTGCGCGCAAAAAATCAAGACCCACCACCGGATCGGGGTTTTCTTTCGTCACCGTCCCAAAAATCGGCCCGAGCGCGACGTAATCCGCCGAAGTATGGTCGGCCGCGCGAACCTGTTCCAGATTGTGGGTCGAAACTCCCACCCACAACGGACTCGCGCAGACCTTGCGCGCCTCTTCGACCGGCAAATCCTCTTGCCCCACGTGCACGCCCGCCGCCCCGGTAATCGCCGCAATATCCGGCCGGTCGTTCACCATGATCTTCAAATCCCGCAGCGTTCGCGATCCGCCAATCAACCCCACCAAGGCCTGCGACATATCAAACTGCTGCCGAGCCGTCGCCCGCTTAGCCCGCAACTGCATCAGCCGCACTCCGCCGCCCGCGAGTTTTTCGCCAAAGGACAATATGGATTTCAGGGAATCGGCAGGCGAGGCATCTATGATGGCGTACAGAGCTGGAAACAACCGCAGCCTCCGCGCTACTTGGCGACCACCGCGACGCGGCGGTCCAGAAAATGCGTGTCGAACTTTCCCGCGATGAAATCGGGATCCGCCAGGATCCGCTTGTGCAGCGCAATGGTGGTCTTGATGCCTTCCACCACGAATCCGTCCAGCCCGCGGTTCATCCGCGCGATGGCTTCGGCGCGCGTGTCGCCGTGCGCGATGATCTTGGCGATCAGCGAATCGTAGTACGGCGGGATCACGCAATCGGAATAACACGCGGTATCCACCCGAATCCCGGGCCCACCCGGAACGCGGAACGCCGTGATGCGTCCCGCGGACGGGACAAACGTCTCCGGATCCTCCGCATTGATCCGGCACTCAATCGCGTGCCCGCGAAATTCGACCGGCGCCAGCACCTCGCTAAGTTTTTCGCCCGCCGCCACCCGGATCTGCGACTTCACCAGGTCCACGCCCGTAACCATTTCGGTCACCGGATGCTCCACCTGAATGCGCGCGTTCATTTCGATGAAATACAGATTGCCGGACTCCTCCCGCAGAAATTCCACGGTTCCGGCGCTGGAATAGCCCAGCTTCTTCAACGCATCCACCACTTGCTTGCCGATTTTCTTGCGCGTCGCCGCGTCCACCGCAACCGACGGCGATTCTTCCAGCACCTTCTGGTGCCGGCGCTGCAGCGAACATTCCCGCTCGCCCAGGTGAATCACGTTCCCGTGCTTGTCGCCTAAAACCTGAAATTCGATATGCCGCGGGCGCTCGATCAATTTCTCCATGTACACGTTCGGGCTGCCGAAAGCCTGCTCCGCTTCCGTTCGCGCCGTCCGAAACATCGGAATCAGCTCGTGCGCGTCGCGCACGATGCGCATCCCGCGCCCGCCGCCGCCGGCAACCGCTTTGACGAACAACGGGAATTCCATGCCGGCCGCAGCGGATACCAGCTCGTCGACCGATGCCGACGGCGCCGACGACGCCAGGACAGGCAGGCCGGCTTCGCGCGCCGCTGCGATCGCACGGGACTTGTTCCCGGTCAGCTGAAGCACTTCGGCGCTGGGGCCGACGAAGGTGATGCCGAACCGCGCGCAGGCGGCGGCCAATTCGGGGTTCTCCGACAGGAAGCCGTATCCGGGATACACCGCGTCAGCACTCGCACGGCGGGCGGTGGCGACGATGTCACCGACCGACAGATACGCGCGTACCGGGTGGCCGACGTCGCCGATCTGGTAGGACTCGTCAGCTTTCAGGCGGTGCAGCGAGTTTCGGTCTTCATAGGGATAGACAGCGACGGTGCCGACACCAAGTTCGTAGGCGGCCCGGAATGCCCGGATGGCGATCTCGCCGCGATTGGC
>PMHK01000222.1:0-11723 GCA_003156635.1 Acidobacteriota bacterium
CGAACAATATGGTGATCACCGCCGCGGGCCATTTGACCCACGCCCAACTGGTCGATCTGGTGAGCGAGCGTTTCTCCGATCTGCCCGCCGCGAAATTAGACCCGGCGGAGAATAAGCCGGAAGCGGCCCAGCACGTCACGCTGCGGACCAAGCACGAACTCGAGCAGGTGCATCTCTGTCTGGGCGTTCCGGCGTTGCCCATGACCGATAAGCGCCGCTTTGCCGTGGCCGTCCTGAATAATGTTTTGGGCGGCGGGATGTCTTCCCGGCTGTTCCAGAATATTCGCGAGCGGCAAGGTTTGGCGTATGCGATTTTCAGCGAGCTGAGTTCCTATCGCGATGCCGGCGCGCTTTCGGTATACGCCGGAACGTCGCTCGATACCGCCAGCCAGTTGATTCGTTCGGTGCTCGATGAATTCCGCAAGATGCGCGATGAGCCGCTGGAAGCGGAAGAACTGCGCCGTGCTAAGGATCATCTAAAAGGCGCGACGTTGCTTGCGCTCGAAGGTTCCGGCCAGCGCATGAACAGCCTGGCCCGTTATCACATGTACTTCAACCGCCACTTCACCGCGCAGGATTTGATCGCGCTGCTCGAAAGCGTGACCATCGAAGACGTGCAGCAACTGGCGCGCGAATTTTTCCAGCCCGGCCGCATGGCCGCCTCAGTGGTAGGAAACCTCAACGGCTTCAAACTCACCCAAGAACATCTCGCCATTTAGATTTGGTTAGATCTTCAGCACACCGATAAATTGACGCTCCCCATGCGATGATTTAAATTCCCTTCGACGGAACGGAGGGATGCCCATGAGCAGGTTGCCGATTGCCAGCGTGATACTCGCGGTGCTTGTGTGCTCAAGTGTGGGCAAAGCGCAAAGCGTTCAAGTCAGTCCGCAAAATCGAACAATTGAACTTGCGGCGAATAGTTCGATCGAGGTGACCGCGGACCAGGTGACCATTACGGTGGGCTATCACAACTACGGTTCAACCCACGATGCGGCGTTCGCGGAAAATGCACGAGTGGCTACGGCGATATTGAAGGCTTGGAAAGATGCGGGCGTGCCGGAAAAGGAAATCTCTACAGGCTCTTTGAATTCCCACGTCACCGCAGAAGAGGATCTGAAGAACATGACGCCCGCCGAACGAAGGGAAAAACAGTTCGAAGTTGATCAATCCTGGAGGGTCACCCAAAAATTCGAAGTTGCGGCAAAGCTTCTCGACATCGCGGTCAATTCGGGCGCAAACGACGTTAGTGACCCCGAATGGAGTTTGGCTGATCCCGATGCCGCGGACGCCCAGGCCTACGCATCCGCACTCGAAAAAGCACGGGCGACCGCGGAGCAAATGGCCAAGTCCTTTGGAGGTAAGGTAGGAGCGCTGCTCTACGCGAGCAACGAGTCCAAGCCATCTCGTTTTACTTCAATGGAGACAGTAGAGGTAACTGGCGTGGTTGAGAAAAATCATTCAGCCAGGCCCGACACGAAGCTTCTGCCTCAAAAGATCGAAAAAACCGGATACGTCCAAGCGATTTTTGCGCTCGAATAAACAGCGGCCTAGTGGCGAGTGTGCGACTTCGGGTTGACGCGCGTGCCGCAGTTTGCCATTATCCATCTGGCGCTGCATTCGCTCGAAATTCGCTGGCGCGCCGACACTGGGGAAATCGAATCTCGTTCCGCATATCAATTCTGGCCTCGGGCAGCACAGGCAACTCCACGTTGCTCGAATCGGGGTGCACGACTCTCCTCATTGACGCCGGACTCGGGAAAAAAGAAATGCTGCGCCGGTTTGAAGCGCTGGGCCGCGCGCGTCCGGAGCATGTCGACGGAATTTTGGTCACGCACGAACACAGCGACCATTCGAACGGCCTCGCGCAATTGTCTCGTGACTGGAAATGTCCTGCGTATCTGACCGAACCGACCCACCGCGAAATCCTGAAGATGTACGAGCCCGGCCCGAAAGCGAAAATCGAGCGGACGGTCTACATTCGTCCCGGAATCAAATTCACCATCGGCGACATTGAAATCACGGCGTTCACGATCCCGCACGACGCGGCCGATCCGGTGGGCTATTGCTTCAGCGCGAATGGCAAAAAAGTCGCGATCGTCACCGATCTTGGTTACATGCCCGAGCTGGTCAAGCATCACCTGCGCGAATGCGATTTGCTGATCCTCGAATCGAATCACGATTTAGAAATGCTGAAGGTCGGCCCGTATCCCTGGTACATCAAGCAGCGGGTGATGAGCCGCACCGGGCATCTTTCCAATACGATCGTCAGCGAATTTCTGGCCGATGCGGAAGTCTTCGACGGCCGTGCTTTACATTTGGTGCTGGCTCACGTCTCGGAGCAAAATAACACTCCCGATCTCGCGCGCATTTGCGCGGAAGAAGCGTTGAATCGCCGCGCTTCCGATTTTCCGTTCCGCGGCACGCTGCACGTCGCCTCCCAACGTATTCCTCTCGGCCCCTTCGAGCTGTAACGGCAGGCCTCAACCTTCGCGGCCGTTTTTTCAGGTATTATTAACTTGAGGCATCTTCTGCGCGAGCGCATCGCCAATTTCGAGGAGCGCGCTTTGATTTCACGCTATACCCGCCCGGAAATGGGCCGCATTTGGAGCGAAGAAAACCGATTCCAGAAATGGCTCGATGTGGAGCTGGCCGCCGCCGAAACGCTGGCGGAAGCGGGAATCGTTCCGCGCGGAGCGGCCCAAAAGCTGCGCGAACGCGCGCGCATCGATGTTAAGCGCATCAACGAAATTGAGGCCAAAGTACGTCACGACGTAATCGCCTTCACCATGGCGGTGCAGGAAACCGTCGGCGACACCGAAGCGGGACGCTGGCTGCATTACGGCCTCACCTCGAATGATGTGGTGGACACCGCGCAGGCGCTGTTGATTCGCGAAGGCTCGCACCTGATTGAGAAGAAAATCGAAGCGCTCGGCGAAGTGCTGGAACGCCGGGCCTGGGAGTTCAAAGACACGCCGGAAATCGGCCGCACGCATGGAATCCACGCGGAGCCAATAACGTTTGGCCTGAAAATAGCGAACTGGTATGCGGAAAATCGCCGCGATCTCGCGCGCTTTCAAGTGGCCGCACAGCAAATGGCGGTCGGCAAGATTTCCGGGGCGGTCGGGACCTGCACGCACCTGGGTCCGGAAATCGAAGAGAAAATCTGTCAGCGCCTTGGCTTGGCCACGGCGCCCATTACTTCGCAGGTAATCGAACGCGATCGCCACGCGCAATATCTTTCCACGCTCGCCGTGGTGGCGGCGTCGCTCGAACGCATCTGCACCGAAATTCGCCACCTGCAGCGCACGGAGGTTCGCGAAGTCGAGGAGCCTTTTGGCGGCGAGCAGCGCGGCAGTTCGGCCATGCCACACAAGCGCAACCCGGTTTCGAGCGAGCAAATTTGCGGGCTAGCGCGCGTGGTGCGCGGAAATGCCACCGCGGCGTTCGAAAATATCGCGCTATGGCACGAGCGAGACATCTCGCACAGTTCGGTCGAGCGCATCATTCTGCCGGATTCCACGACCCTGGTGGATTACATGCTGCACAAGACCACGGAAATCGTGGCCAATATGAAAGTCTTCCCGGAACGAATGCAGCGCAACCTGAACGCGACGCTCGGTTTGGTTTTCTCCGGCCAATTACTGCAGGACTTGGTGGAACATGGCGCGCCGCGCGAAGACGCTTACAAATGGGTTCAGATTCATGCTATGGCGGCGTGGGAATCGGAAACCAGTTTTCGCGATCGCGTGGCCGGCGACGCGAATGTCCGGAAATTCATGGACGAAAAGGCGCTGGCGCATACCTTTGACCTGCACCGTCAGTTGCGCGCGGTGGATGCGATTTTCCGGCGGGTCTTCGGATCCAGAACGCCTGAGGCGTAGTCCGTCGAGCGAAAATCTTCAGGCTGCGGCGAGATACACGTACCGCAGAAAAAATAAAATCGTCAAAACCCAAACGACCACGCTGATTTCGCGGAATTTGCCGGTCGCGATCTTCACAATCGTGTAGAAAATCACTCCGAAGCTTAATCCCGTCGCAATGCTGAACGTCAACGGCATGGCCAGCATAACGACAAACGCCGGAAAGCCTTCGGTAAAGTCGGCCCAATCGATGTGCGTCACGGACTGGGTCATCAGCGCGCCAACCAGCACAAGCGCGGGTGCCGTCGCGAACTGCGGAATCGCGGCCGCCACCGGAGAAAAGAACATCGCGGCCAGGAATAACGCGCCAACCAGCATGCTGCTGAGTCCAGTGCGCGCTCCGGCGGCAACTCCCGCCGCGCTCTCGATGTAACTGGTGATCGTCGAAGTTCCGGTCAGCGAACCGACCACGGTTCCCACCGCATCGGCCATCAAAGCGCGCCCGACTCGCGGAATCTTTCCCTCCCGCACCAAGCCAGCTTGTTCGCACACCCCGACGAGTGTGCCAATGTTGTCGAAGAGATCCACGAACAGGAACGCAAAAACAATTTCGAAGAAGCCCAAATGTAGCGCGCCGCGGATGTCGAGCTTCAGGAGCGTAGCCGCTGGGTGCGGCATGGAGACCAAGCCGGTCGGCCAGTGGGCCAGTTTCAACAAAATCCCGAGCAGCGTAGTGCCGAAGATCCCGAGTAAAATCGCGGCGCTGATTTTCCGCGCCATCAAGACCAACGTCAGTACCAGGCCAAAGCAGGCAATTTGAACTTCGCGGTCCGAAAAATTGCCCAGGCCCACGAATGTCCCGGGATTAGCCACCACGATTTTCGCGTTGCGCAATCCCACGAACGCGATGAACAGGCCAATGCCCACTACCGTGGAATGCTTTAGCGCATCGGGAATTCCGTTGACGATTTGCTCGCGAATGCGGCTGACGGTAAGAACTAAGAAAAGTACGCCGGAAAGAAAAACCGCACCGAGCGCAGTGGGCCACGGCACATGCATGCCCAGGCAGACCGCATACGTGAAATACGCGTTGAGCGACATGCCCGGCGCCAGAGCCAGCGGATAGTTGGCCCACAAGCCCATCACGATGGTCGCGATCGCCGAAGAAATACAGGTGGCGAAGAGGACGCCTTCCGCCGGCATCCCGGATTGCGAGAGGATCTGGGGATTCACGACGATGATGTAAGCCATCGTCATGAACGTGGTCAGGCCGCCCAGCATTTCGCGCCGCACCGTGGTTTCGTTCTCGGCGAGGCGGAAATATCTTTGGATGAATCCTGGGGAGCCGGCGGGCGTGCCGTTCATTGAGCGATATTGTACCCGGTTGCTATTGGACGCGCTGAATGTAACGAGCTTCGGAGGTGTCGACCTTGATTTTGTCGCCATTCCCAACGAAAGGCGGGACGTTGACGATCAGACCGGTTTCCAGTTTCGCCGGCTTCATCACCGCGCTGGCTGTCGCTTTCTGGATGCTCTGCTCGGTTTCGACCACGGTCAAATCGACGGTGTCGGGCAGCAAAACGCCGATGGGCTTCTCGTCGTAATACTCGATCTTCACCGGCAGATTTGAAATCAAATAGTCTTTGGTGTCGCCGACGATGTCGTCCTGCAACGCGAGCTGCTCGTAGTTCTCGATGTTCATGAAGTGATGGCCATCGCCGTCGCTGTAAAGATATTCGAACGGAATTTCGTCCACCACCACTTTTTCCAGGGTTTCTTCCGCGCGGAACCGGTAATCCTGCATGTTGCCGTTGCGCAGGTTACGCATTTTCGTCTGCATCGAGCCGCGCTTGTTGCCGGGCGTGCGGTGGTCCACGCTATAGATGACGCAAAGATCGCCCTCGTGCTTGATGATCATTCCGGGGCGCAATTGTGTTGCCTTGATCATTTCCTGCTCCTGAATTCTGGTTTGAAGATTTCCCGCGTAAGGTCTGCGGACACCCTTGAGCGCTCGAGTCCGCTCGCAGCGCGCATTTTGTGCACTTGGGGAACCTCGATTATAGCGATGCCAGCGGCAGCGGGTCAATGCAGGTTAGACGGGCTAGGGAGTAGGCCTATCCGCAATCCGTTTAACCGGCGCGAAGCCTTATTCGTAGCGCAAGCAGTCGATGGGATCCAGTTTGGCGGCGACGCTGGCTGGGTAATAGCCGAAGAACAGCCCGACGCTCACGGAGATGATGAAGCCGATGGCGATCCATACGTAGGACAGCGTGGCTGGGATTGAAGGCACCAGCGTGCGAACCAATATGGATAGGCCGGCGCCCACCAGGATGCCGATCGTGCCGCCAACCAAGGTTAAAACCACGGCTTCCAGCAGAAATTGCAGGCGAATATCCGCCCGGCGTGCGCCAATCGCTTTGCGTACGCCGATTTCCTGCGTCCGCTCGGTCACGGAAATAAGCATGATGTTCATCACGCCCACGCCGCCAACCAACAGGCCGATCGAGCTGATTATGGTGGTGAGAATGACCAGCGCTCCGGTCAGTTGATTCCACAGGTTGCTCAAGAAGTCCGGGGAACTGAGCTCGAAGTCGTTGTCCTTATCCGGCGGCACACGACGCAGGCGGCGCATCGCTTGAATCACTTCACTCTGCGCCGTGTCCACATTTACATTTTTCGGCACGGTGAAGGCGATGATCAATTCTTTCGAGCCGGGATACTTCTTCCGNNAAGTCGCTCAGCGGAATGATGGCGAAAATGTCTACGCCCGGACCGAGAAACAAGCCTTGGTCGTGTTCGAATACACCGATGACTTCGTAGCGGGCTCCGTTGAGGCGAACTTCCTGGCCCAGCGGGTCGGTGTTGGGGAAAAGCGATTCGGCGATAGCGGCGCCAAGCACTACGACCTGGCGGGCGTGCTCTTCGTCAAACGCGCTGATGAACCGCCCGCGATTAATCGAAAATAACGGAATGGCCTGGGTGTATTCCGGCTGAGCGCCACGCACAATGACTTTCTCGACGCTGTGGTCTCCGCTGCTGATCAGGTTGCTGTCGCCAAAGANNGGCATCGGCGTAGGTGTATTCAATGTATCTTCGGGTGCGAATGCGCTCCGGCATGCGCGACGGGTCCATCGCTGGCGGGAATCGCGTCAGAAAGTAGGTACGCGAACCGAGCGACTCCACTTTGTCCTGCACGAATTTGTTCAGCCCCTGAATGATCGCAGCCATCGAAATGACCGACGAAACGCCGATAACGATACCCAGCACGGTCAAAGCGGAGCGCACTTTGGATGAGCGCAGCGTTTCAAGCGCCGCCAGAAAATTCTCCCGAGTCTGGGCCAGGGTCATGATGGCCATCAGTCCGACCTCAAGGCTACGACCGGATCAAGTCGGGACGCGGTCAGCGCCGGATAGATTCCGAAGAACAGCCCCACCGCCGAACTGAAGACCAGGCCGAAAACCACCATCCAGGTCTGCGCGGACGCGGGAAACGGGGTGTAGGTGCGCAAACCGAACGCCACCAAGAATCCCACGCCGACGCCAACCAGCCCGCCACCGATACATTGCATTACGCTTTCCAGCATGAACTGCCGCAGGATGTCCTGCTGGGTCGCGCCCATGGCGCGGCGCACGCCAATCTCGCGCCGGCGCAGAGTAACGCTCACCAGCATCACGTTCATGATCACGATGCCGCCAATCATCACGGTGATGGCGCTGACCATGATAAATACCGCAAAAAAAGCCCCGCTGATGCTGCGCCACAGCGCCATGTAGCTTTCCTTGGTGCCGATGAAAAAATCGTCGTCCATATTGCCGATCAGATGGTGTCGCGAACGCAGAATCAAATGCGCCTGGTCTTGCGCCTGCTCGAAATTCGGGGCGCTGGCTTTGGCGTTGATGGTGATGCTGGAATGAATCCCCTGGGTCCGCAGGAAAACCGAAAGCGGGACGATCACGAAATTGTCCTGGTCCTGGCCGAAAACGCTGCCGATTTTTTCCATCACTCCGATCACTAGAAATTCGTCGTTGCCGATCCGTACCGAACGGCCCAGGGGATCCAGACCCAGAAACAGCTCATGCACGATAGTGTCGCCAATCAGGCAAACATTGGTCCTTTTGGCGGCTTCGGAGGGCGTGAAAAAACGGCCGAACTCGACCGTTTTCGAATCGATGTCCGCCATGTTCGCGGTTTGGCCGTAGAGGCTGACGTCCTGCACCTCCTTGTCGCCGGACCGCGCTTTGACTGTTGCTGTCGCCGTGGCGCCGACTTCGTCGCAGGCGGTGCAGGCGTCGGCCACGGCGGTCATATCCTCAACTTCGATCTTGCGGAATTTCAGGGCCTTGATGATGACGTTGAAATCCGTGACGGCGAAAGGAGTGCGCGCGATCTGAAATACGTCGGTGCCCAGATTGGCGATCTTGTGCTCTACATATAGGTTCGCGCCCTGCACGATGGTCATGACCGTGATGAGTGTGGCCACGCCCATGGTCAGGCCCAGCACCGTCAGAGACGCGCGAAGCTTGTGGGCGCGAAGAGCGCTCAGGCACTGCGCGAGATTGTCGCTGACCAGAAGCATAGCGGCAGATAAGGTTTATACCGTTAAGTTAACAGATTCTCGTGCGTCAGGAACGATTGCCAGGTCGACAGGCGCAATTGTTCCTATTTAGATTACGGGGTGAGATGGACCGAAGTTACACGTCTGAAGTCACCTGGTTCAACGGACGAACCAGCGTTTCAGCAAGACAATAAGGGGGCTATTTCCCGGTGTAGACGACACGCCAAATGGAATTTGAGCCATCGTCGGTGAAGAGCAGCGAGCCATCGGACGCAACGGCCATACCCACGGGTCGCCCCCAGACTTTACCGTTGTCCAGGACAAAGCCGGTCACAAAGTCCTCGTAGTCACCGCTGGCCTGGCCAGTCTGGTGGAGCGGTACGCGGATGACTTCGTAGCCGGCGCGCGACGCCTTGTTCCAGGAACCGTGTTCCGAAGCGAATATGTCGCCTTGATATTCGGCCGGGAACTGCTTGCCGGTATAGAAGGCGAACTGCAGAGAGGCGTTGTGCGGCTGCAGCAGCACATCGGGCGTAATCACTTTGTCTTTCAGTTCGGGATGCTTGCCCTTCAACCGCGGGTCTTGATTACCACCCATATACCACCAGGGCCAGCCGTAAAATCCGCCGTCCTGCACATGGGTGATGTAGTCGGGAACCAGATTGTCGCCGAGTCCATCGCGCTCATTCACCGAACACCACAGCTCGCCGGTTTGCGGATCGAAAGCGATACCGCCGCCGGCGTTGCGGATGCCGTAGGCGTAGATGCGTATTCTGGATCCATCGGGATTAAATTCGAGAATATCGGCGCGATTCTTTTCGCTGGGATGAGTGTCGGGATCATCGAGGTTCGAGCCCGAGCCGACAGCGACAAACATTTTCTTGCCGTTCGGCGAAAATATCACGTCGCGGGTCCAGTGCCCTCCGGGTCCGGGCAGATCCACGATTTTTTGCGCGGCACCTCGAGCCTTTAAGTCTCCATTCTGGTATGGCAGGCGGACGACGGAAGTCTCATTGCCCACGTAGATCCACTGCGGATCCGGTCCCGGCGGGTAGAACGAAAGACCATATGGATCGTCCAAGTGCGTAGCGAATGTTTCCATCTGTTGCGGCTTGCCCTCTGCGGTGATTCCCCGAAAGACTTTAATTTCGCCTGCTTTCGCCTCCACCAGAAAAATATCGCCGTTCGGAGCGGTTCGGATCAAGCGCGGATTCTTGAGGCCCGTGGCAAACTGCTGCACCGAAAATCCGGCGGGAACTTTGGGCCAGGCGTCCGCAGGCCGCGGCACAACTTTTGGGCTGTTCCCGGCGGATGACGTGGCGTAGGGCTGAGGAAGATCCGCCACCGTAATCTTGCGGGTTGCGCCGGGCTTCTCGAAGCGGTAGTCGGTGAATGGCGCAGTAGGTGCGGGCCCGCCAGCAGGCGGCCCCGAGTCAGCATCGGCGCTAGCTTTTGCGCTTGGCGCCGGTGATTTTCCGCTTCCCAACGTCTTAATGTAGGTGACGATTTGCCAGCGCTGGTTCTCCGGTAGGCTGGCCCAGGCGGGCATTCCGTTATCTACCGCGCCCTTAGTAATGAACCAGAAAATCGCGCCATCGGTTGCGGCCTGCGTCGGATTTTTGGCCACGGCCGGAATATTGCCCACACCTTGACCCTTATCTCCGTGGCACAACGCGCATTTTTTGGCATATAGATTGGCGCCAGCTTGAGCCGCGTCGGCGTTGCCCGCCAACGGGTTTTTCGTTTTGCTGGCGGCGGGCGGCGCGTCGTGAAAGCCAGCGGCTTGCGCGTTCGTGTTTCGGGGAAAAGCGCATGCCGCTACCAAGAGGACAAGAGCGGCAATGACTGGTGCGGCATTTCCGATTATGAAGGGACGCTCGACTTTGATCTCGAACGGTGCGATTTGCACGGAAGCCTCCGGAGCGTGGACTCAAGTTGGACGAAAACCGAACCAAAAACGGTGCACGAACGGCCCACATTTTACCTGCTTTCGCGGATCAGGCGAAATACATGCCTCGTGGTATGTCGCTGGGAGCATGGGCTTTCCTTCTAACCCAGGACGTGACGCGCTTCGGCCCGTACGAAAGAGTTAACGCACCGCGAAAACACTGTGCAATTTCCCGCGAACTATGCTAGAGTTGCCTTGCGCTTAATACCGCGGTTGTGTAGTGCGGCCTCTGGTGAGTCGTTGATCTGAGATTACCCGCCCTTCAGTTCTCTCCGTAAGTCATTCAGCGTAATTTAAAACAGCTGGCCAGACCAGTTTGCGAATTCGACCTACACCTCGATGTGTACGTGTGTATCGCGACGGCTCCGCCAAAAAGAGGCAATACCAGATGGAAAGCAATACCGCATCACTATTTTCACAGATGGCGATCTCCGCTTATACCCAAGAGCGGCTCGCTTTCGCCAAGTTTTCAGTTCCTACGCCAGTGCAGGCCACAGCGATACCGCAAGCACTTGCAGGAAAAGACGTGCTCGCGACCGCGCAGACCGGAACCGGCAAGACGCTGGCGTTCTTGATTCCGGTCATCGAACGCATGCTGCAGGAAAAGACTCCGGGGATCACCGCTCTCGCGCTGGTGCCCACCCGGGAATTGGCCATGCAGGTGGTCGCGCAGTACAACGCACTTCGCGGGAAGACTCTCGGTCCGGCGGCGCTCGTCGTCGGCGGATTGTCCGAAGGCTTGCAACTCTCAGCTTTGCGTAAAGGCGCAAGGATTGTGGTGGCCACCCCCGGACGGCTCGAGGATTTTCTTTCGCGCAAGCTCGTACACTTCCGCGATCTTCGCGTGTTGATCCTCGATGAAGCGGATCGCATGCTCGACATGGGATTCCTTCCGGCGATTCGCCGAATCGTATCGATCCTGCCAAAAGACCGGCAGACCATGTGCTTCTCGGCGACCATGGAAGCGTCCGTGGCTCATCTCGTTAAGGACTACATGAAGAATCCGGTGCGACTCGCCTTCGGATCGATCCTGAAGCCTTCCGAAAATGTCCGCGTGCAGGCTTTCGAAGTGGCCAGCGACAAGAAATTGCCGTTGCTGCATCGTTTGCTGCACAAGGAAGCGGGCAAGGTTTTGGTATTCGCGCGCACCAAGCGCGGATGCGAGCGCCTGGCCATCACGCTGGCTCGTGACGGCTTTGCCGCCGCCATGATTCACGGCGGGCGCACCCAATCGCAGCGCACCGCGGCGTTGACCGGTTTTCAGCAAGGACGTTACCGCGTTCTGGTGGCGACTGACTTGGCTTCGCGCGGCATTCACGTGCAGGATATCGCGCACGTGATCAACTACGACCTGCC
>PMHK01000222.1:11794-12253 GCA_003156635.1 Acidobacteriota bacterium
CAAGCGCAGATGTAATAACCGGCCCCAAGCTGGTGAGCAGCGCGGCGTTTCAATACGCGGCTGCGTCCGGAGACAAAGCAAGGTTTTAGATTTTAGAAGGTGAAAATTGGAAATGCAGGAAAAACGGCGGCCTACTGGCCGCCGTTTGATTTTTCCGGCGTCGTGTGGCCCGAGGCCATTATCGCCTCGACTTCATCGGCCGTGCGCGGCAAGTGTTCGGTGAGGATTTTGTAGCCATCGGCGGTAACCAGCACATCGTCTTCGATGCNNGAATGTAAATCCCCGGCTCGACGGTGATGATCATTCCGGCCTCGAGCGGCCGGTTACGGTCGCCCGGGTCATGCACGTCGAGTCCCAGATGATGGCTCACTCCGTGAATGTAGTATTTCCCCAGCGGCTGACCGTCCTTGTCCTTCCCGTGGGTATTGATGTAATCCATACTGATTTGCATCAGGCTGT
>PMHK01000122.1:0-1141 GCA_003156635.1 Acidobacteriota bacterium
TTTTCTCCCTCGCGAAAATCGATTGCCCGCCGCACGTTTCCCTCCAGGCTGGAATTGAAAAGCTTCTTCGGGTCGGGCAGGGAAGCGCCGCGCGCAAAGGTCAACTTCACCACCTGCTTGTACGATTCTCCGGTACAGACAATGCCGTTATGCGAGAACACCGGCGTCCCTCCCCATTTCACTTCTTCGACGACGGCGGGGTCGGCGTCGTGAATCAGTCCCCGCAGCCGCGCGAGCGTCTTCCCGCGCCAGTCCCCAAGGTCTTTGATCCTCTCGTCGATCAATGCCGAGGCCGATTCCACCGCCATAGATTTCTTCATGTCCTCTCCGATCTTTTTCTTTTCGAGGCCGAGCTTCGCCGGCTCGAGGCTCCCAATCGGTTTTGCAGATACAGCCGGGTCATATCGCGAAACTCGTCCAAAACCCGGGGCGGGGAATCGGTCATTTTCAGCTGCGTGGCGACGGCCTTGGTGTTTACTAGAATGACCACCGCCATGTCCCCTGCGCACTTTTTCGCCAGCTTTGGGTTATAAATCATAAACGTCCTGGCGATGCGCCGCAGCAGTGCGCTGCGGAACTCCTCCCGCTTCACCGACCAATCCCGGCCAGCCTCAAGCAGCCGCATGGAGGCGAGCCTGCCAAAAAATTCCAGGAGCAGCACCAGTAAGCCGTCCGCCAAAGCGGGAATCGAAAGGGCCGGCACTCCGGCGTCAAATTGATCGAACACGGTGTCAACATTCTCGCGGGCGCTAACCACGATGGTGTCCGCCAGGCTTTCCTTGTTGGGAAAGAAGCGGTACAGCGAGCCGATCTGGGTCCCGGAACGGGACGCGATTTCAGCCATAGTCGCGGCTTCGTAGCCTTGCTCCGCGAGGACGGCGGCCGCCGCCTCTAAAATAGCGGCCACGCGCAATCGGCCATTGGCGCGCTGCGGGGCCTGCACCGCGCGGAATGTTTTGGGTCTTGACTTATGCGAGTGAATGCTCAAATAATAATCCTATGCGAGTTCATCCTCAACTATTAAACGGGTTGGACTCTCCTGTCAATCCCAAAGGAGCAACACCATGCCATTGAACTCATACCTCACCCTCGGCCGCTCCGGACTGCGCGTCAGTCCTTTTTGCCTCGGTACCATGACCTT
>PMHK01000122.1:1151-14255 GCA_003156635.1 Acidobacteriota bacterium
TCCGGCCACTCCGAAAAAATCATCGGCGATTTTTTCCAGCAGCATAAAGGCCGGCGCGCGCGCGTGGTGATCGCCACCAAATTCTTCATGAATCTTTTTGCCGGCGATCCCAACGGCGGAGGAGGTGGACGGAAGGCCATCGTCGCGCAGTGCGAAGAATCGCTGCGGCGCCTGCAGACCGACTACATCGACCTGTACTACCTGCATCTCTGGGATCGCTTCACGCCCATCGAGGAGACCATGCGCGCGCTGGACGATCTGGTCCAGTCCGGCAAAGTGCGTTACGTCGGTTTTTCCGATACTCCGGCGTGGAAAGTGGCCCAGGCCCAGACCATCGCGCATTTTCGCGGCTGGGCGACGCTGATCGCGCTGCAGATTGAATATTCGCTGATGCAACGAACGGTCGAAGGCGAGCTGGTGCCCATGGCGGGAGAATTAGGCCTCGGCGTGTTGCCGTGGTCGCCGCTGAAAAGCGGCGCGCTATCCGGCAAGTACACCCGCGGCAACGGCGTGAAGATGCAGGGCCGGCGCGGTTCGTTCCTCGGAGACTTTACCGAGAAGCAGTACGACATCATCGACGCCGTGGCCAAGGTTGCGGCGGAGCGCCACACCGATTCTTCGACGGTGGCGCTCGCGTGGTTGAAAGCCCAGCCGGGGGTCAGCTCCACCATCATCGGCGCCCGCACGCTGGAGCAGCTCGAAAAAAATCTCAAGGCGGTCGACTTCACGCTAACGCCGGAACAGATTGCGACTCTCAGCGACGTTTCGAAACCCGCGCTGAATTTCCCCGCGGATATGCTGGTTCATTCGCATAACTACAGCCACGCCGGAGCAACCGTCAACGGCGCTAGCAGTAAACCGGGCTTCCTGGTTCCGAAGGACGACGGGCCTCGGTGGTAGTGGCGCGTCGACCCTGGAAGGGTAATGCTGTGCGCCGCGGGAATGCCTAAGAGCAGATTGCTACGCAGAACGGCCGATTTTTCGTTTGATGCCTTTCTTCCCGGTTTCTTTTTATTGCAGCGCGCCGGCTGGCGATCTTTTTGGAATCAGCCGCCGCAGCAGATGGCCTTTCCACATCATCAATCCTGAAAGAACCATGAGCGGGAAGAACACATAGCGGGTCGGCGCGGCGTACTGCGGAATTTTGTCGAACGGGCTGTAAATATATCCGTAGATCGGAATGCTGACGATGATGTGAATCCACCTGAAAATCAAACGAGCTGTGCCTTGACTCATGATATTTCAAACCTCCTCTCCGGTTTTCGGACGTTGGGCCGCGGCTACCAGGCCGGCTGAAAAAGCTGAATCAGATTTCCGCATGTATCATCCAGCACCGCAATGATCGATCCGGTCACTTTGGTCACCGGCATGGTGAACTTCACGCTCTGCGCGGCCAGGCGGTCGTGTTCGGCTTGCACATTGTTCACTAGGAATTGCGCCGCGCGCATCTGCGCACCGTACAGGGCTGCCTGATACGCCTTCGCCGCGGGATTTGCGTTGGACTCCAGGATCAACTCCACGCCATCCGGATCTTCCGCCGAAGCGACGGTCAACCAACGATACGGGCCCTGCGAAAAATCGGATTTCTTCTGGAATCCCAGGACACCAGTGTAAAACTTCAGCGCCTTTTCCTGATCGTTTACATATAACGTCGTCCATTTAATCTTCATTGCATTCCTCCATCACGTCGTAAAAAAGTGTTACTGCAGGTCGCCGACCACTCGTTCCATGTTCCCGATGAATTTCGTCCACCCGTACTTCGCGCCTTTGTAGTTCGCGTCCTGCTCCGGACCGAAGCCGGACTGCTCCATGCGCAGCAACGTTCCGGTTCTTGTCGCGGCCAGGGTCCAGGTGACGGCGGTGTCGACTCCGAGCGTGCCCCAGCTGTACGAAAGTTTTTGATTCGGCTCGACCACCAAAACTTGCGACTCGATCACGCCGCTCCAGGTCCCCACCGGCGTGGCGCGGAAACTAAACTTGTGGCCCACCACCGGCTGGAAGTCGTTGTCCATCAGCCACTCTTTAATCAACGCGCCCTGGGTCAGCGCGCGCCACACTTTTTCCGGCGGGTGCGCGAACTCTTTTTCGATCACCAGAGTGCGAATTTCGCCCGTAGCCATCGTCAATCCATCCTGTCGAGCAGGTTCTCGAGGCGGGCCAACCGGTCGCGCCAGAACGCGCCGTACTGCGTCATCCAATCCATCAGCGGCGCCAGCGCTTCGGGGTGAACGCTATAATGCGTCTCGCGCCCGTCGCGGCGATGGCGCACTAATCGCGCGCGCTTCAGGGCCGACAGATGTTTCGACACCATGGGCTGCGAGACGCCCGCGCGCGCGGTCAACGCATGCACGGTCAGCTGCCCGTCACGGGTCAGCCGCTCGAAAATCGCGCGCCGGGTAGGGTCGGCCAGCGCTTTGAATACGGTGTCGGTCGCGACATTGGGCATGCCTAAACCATAACCATACGGTTATGAGTTGTCAAGAACAAAATTCGTGGGGTCTCAGATTTGCGGATGAGGAACTTGATGGCCGAATGCGAGTTTTACTGCGCGTAATGCGTAAAAACGAAGTCGCGATCTTTGGCCGGCTCGTGGCACGGAAAGCAGGTTTTGTGCAGCGCTTCGTCGCCCGGTTTGCCGTCCTTGAAATCGCCGAATCCCCACCCGCCGGTCGCGGCATATTTTTTGGAATCCTTGACCATGATCTGCATGTTCACGCGCGACCCGACCACGAAAGATTGAGCGTCGGGGAACGCGCCAGCCAGAACTTGGTTGTTGTATTCCGACGGGACGCGCGTCCAATGCAGCGCCACAATGACGGCGCCGTCGGGGAAGGGCAGTGTCCCATCCTTGAAAGCCTTGAACGCAATATCGTTTCCCAGTTGGGCGCGCAACTGGTCGGTTTTACCCGGCACCAACAGTTGATTCACTGCGATCGTTTTCCACTCGCGGTAGCCGGCGGGAATTTTTACTCCGTCGATCGGCGAGCCCTCGTCGTCGGCTCGCCCGGCGGTGGAAGTCATCAAGGTGATGACGCCCGCCGCGGTCACGACNNGAAACGCAGCTCTAGACCCCGATGATTTCGCCGGAATCGTCTACATCAATGGATGCGGCGCGCGACACTTTGGGTAGACCCGGCATCAGCATCATGTTGCCGGCGATGGCCACCACAAAACCCGCGCCGGCGGAGAGCCACGCGTCGGTGATGTTCAGCGTCCAGCCCGTGGGCGCGCCGAGGCGCTTGGGATCGTCGGTCAGGGAATATTGCGTTTTCGCGATGCACACCGCCAATTTTCCGTAGTCCCACCTAGTAAATTGTTCAAGTTTTGCCTGGGCCTCGGCGCTAAAGCGCACGCCGCCGGCGCCATAAATTTGCTGCGCAACTTTCGTGATTTTTTCCGGCAACGATTCTTCGAAGGTATAGACGGCCTGGACTGCGGGTGCGGGATTGTTTTCAATCGTCCGCACCACCGTTTCGGCCAGTTCTTTCGCGCCGGGGCCGCCCTTGGCGAATCCTTCCGACAAAGCGCTGGCCACTCCGCGCACAGCGCAATACGCGGCAAGCCGTTGCAGCTCCGCGACGGCGTCATTCGGGAATCGATTGATCGCCGCAATTACCGGCACTCCGAATCTCTGCAGAATTTCAATATGCCTGCCGAGGTTCGGCAACCCCCGTTCCATATCGCCTTCGCCCTGGTTGCGCATGCTCTGCACCGTGGTCACCAGCACCGCGGCCGCGGGCGTAATCCCCGATTGCTGCATGACGATATCGAAATATTTTTCCGCGCCCAGGTCGGCGGCGAAGCCGGCCTCATTCACCACGTAATCGGCCAGCCGTAAACCCATCTGCTGCGAAATCACGCTGCTGGTTCCGTGCGCGATGTTGCCGAAGGGTCCGGCATGCACCAGCGCGGGCGTGCCGTCGGTGGTCTGCGCCAGATTGGGCAGGATGGCGTCGGTCAGCAGCGCCAGCATTCCTCCGGTGGCACCCAAATCTTTGGCCGTCACCGGTTTTCCGGCGCGGGTTACGCCAATCACGATCGCGTCCAAGCGCCGGCGCAAATCTTTGCGGTCGTGAGCCAAAGCTACGATGGCCATGATTTCCGAAGCGGCGGTGATGACAAATCCGGTGCGCCGGCCGCCGCCATCTTTCTTGCTGTCCAGCGACACGGCAATCCGCCGCAGCGCCCGGTCATTCATGTCCATGGTGCGCGGCCAGGCGATACGCGCCGGATCCAGATCCAAATCGTTGCCATGGAACAGATGCGCGTCGATCAACGCCGCCAGCAGATTGTGCGCCGAGGAGATGGCGTGAAAATCTCCGTTGAAATGGAGATTTATTTTCTCGCTGGGCTCGATTCGCGAAAGGCCGCCGCCGGCCGCCCCGCCTTTCATGCCAAACACCGGGCCAAGCGAAGGCTCGCGCGAAGTGATCACCACTTTTTTCCCGAGTAGCGCCAGGCCCTGGGTCAGGCTGATGGCCGTGACCGTTTTGCCTTCGCCGGAAGTGGTGGGCGAGGTCGCCGTGACTAAAATCAATTTTCCGCGCGGCTGGAATCCGGGATCGGCGAGCAGCTCTAACTTGAGCTTGGCCGTGAACGGACCCAGCTGTTCAAAATATTGCGCGGGAATTTCGAGTTTACGGGCAACTTCCTGGATGGGCAGAAGAGTCTGGCGCATGATGAGGATGGTATCGCTTCTGAAATGTGCTGGCGCGCACCAGAGGTTACCACAACCGCCGAACGCACAATACCGGCGCGCAAGCGCAAAATGCTGGCGAGGAATTACTTCTGCGGCGCTTCCGCGATCAACTGCGCGACTTTCGAGCTGGGGCTGACCGGTTCGACGAACATGATCTGCTGCGGGTTCAGGTACATGCGATCCGGTTCGTGCATTTCTTTGCCGCGTTTGACCAGCACGTTGGCGGTCTGCTTGGTTTCGGGGTTCGTCTGGTTGACGATGTAAAAAACCTGGGTCAGCACCGGACGCGGCGTGCCGTAGCCTTCGAGTTTGCCGAAGTACACCGAACCATTGGCGAGCAGCACGGCCTGATACGGCGTGGCGAAAGCAACTTGCTCGTCGTGCGTATCGCGCGCATCGCGCACTACATGCCAGGCCGCGGCGGCAAAAACCAGAACTCCGGCCAGCAGCCAGACGATTTGTAGAATGGCGAATCCGCCGTGCCGTTTATTTCCGGGAGTCATCATGGCTGTGCTCCGTATTTGAATTTGAGCCTACGCACCTGCGCGGCGACTCGGCCGATTCCCTCGTGCGAAAGTCTTGAACGCGAGCAGACCGCACAACCCCGCCGCAAGCATCATCCACTCCGACGGTTCCGGCATGCTGGTCCCATTGCCACCACCGCCGCCGCTGGTCGACTTCATGCCGTCGATGACCAGGTCGATCTCGTCATTGTTCTCGTCCAGCGTGACCCACTGAAAGCCGGCCGGAAGCGTGGGCAGATTGAACGCGATGTTCCCGAAGCCGCTGAAGGTCGCCGTACCGCCCAGAGCTCCAAGGGCTTCGGTGTCGAAAATGTCGAAAGTTTCGCAAACCCCGAACGTCGCCGCGCATCCGGACGACGGATCGAAACCGGCAAAAAACGACGCGTCAATCACGCTGCCGGCTTGGAAATTCGCGATCGATTCCGCGAAAACATTTTCGACCAGCACCGAGTTCGAGCCGCCACCCAGCGTAAAATCCATCGCCCCACCGGCGGTTTGGGTGTAGAAGCCGTTGATGAGCAGGAAGCCGGAGCCGCCCGCACCGCCGCTGGGAGCAACCGTGCCCGAGTTGGTAAACGGCGCAGCCAAGGACGACATTTGAATCCTGCCGCTGCCGTTGAGCGTGCTGCCCGCGCCCACCGACGCGGCCCCGGTCGTCACCGTGACATTGGCCAGCGTCAACGTGCCGCCGGAAACCGCCGACACCGAAGCCACGCCGGTAACATTTCCGGCGAGCACCAGCGGCGCCGAGGTGTTGTCGGCGATGATTGAGCCATTTCCGTTGATGCCCAATCCAACGCCTTCGATCTGCGTATTGATCGTGCCGCCGCCGTGCAGCACTGAATTCTCCGCGAGATCGAGTCCAATGCTGGAGCCGTTCAGCGCGGCGTTGCCCAGTTCGAACGTTCCTTTCACCGTGTCGCCCGAGACCCTCAGCACCGACCCGCTGGTCAGCAGCACGCGATCGTTGGTGCCGTCGATCACGCCGCCGGTGAATGACGCGCCGTTTATTGCGGCGAGATTCCCGCCATTGCCTTGCAGCGTGTTGCCGGTCACTTCCGCACCATCCAACACCAGCGACGAGTGCGCGCCGATGGAAATGATCGCGGCGTCGACGTTGGTCGCTTCGGTATCGATAAAACCTTGCAGCACCAGCGGCACCGTGGTGTTATTCGCGATGATCTCGCCCACGCTCATGAACCCGCCGTTGGTGATGTTCGCGCTGATCGTGCCGCCGCCTACAATCACTCCGTTGTTGATCAGCTCGCCGCCGGCGGGCACTTGCGTGATCGTCGCGCCCACGCCGCCGCTGCCCACCGCCAGCGTTCCGCCCACCGAGCCGGCGCCAATCGCCAGCGTCGAGCCTCCGGTCAACGTCACCGTGCCGGAAGGTCCGCCGAAGTTCACGCCTTCGAACGTCGCGTTGGTGGCGGTCAGGTTGCCCTGGGCGTAGCTGCCGCCCGTGACGGTCACGCCGTTGACCGTAAAGTCGCCGCTGAGCGCGCCGGTCGAAGTGTTCTGCACGTTCAACCCGATGGTTCCGTTGCCTTGAATCGTGCCGTTGTTATTCAGCGTCCCCATGCCGTCGATCGTCGCGCTGTTCAATTGCAGCGCGCCTTTCAGATTGGAATTCGAAACATCCAACACTGACCCGGCCGACAAGTTCACCGCACCGTTCCGCCCGTCGATCGTGCCGTTCTTGAACGACGCGCCATTCTGCGCGGTCACGGTCCCACCGTTTCCCTGCAGAATGTTGTCGCTCACCTGCGCGCCGTCCAGCACCAGCGTGGTGGCAGGGGTCAAGACCATCCGCGAAGAAGTGCCGTCGCCTGAAATATTTCCTTGCAAGGTCAGCGACGATCCGGCTCCGGCGGTCTGGATCTGGCCGCCCGTGTTGTCAATGTTCGTGGAAATTATTCCAGCGCCGAAAATAAATCCCTGGTTTCGGATAGAGCCGGTTCCGTTAATGGTGACGCCGCCCGCGGTGTTGATGAGCTGCAGGTTGCCCACATTGGTGATTTCATTCTGCACCGTGACCACCGAGCCGCCGGTCAGAGCTACCAAATTCAACGTGGGGGGAAACGAGGAAGCTGTACCGCCGAGCGTGACGCCATCCAATGTGGAATTGATCGATTGCAATTGTCCCTCCACGTAGCCGCCGCCCGTCACCGTGATTCCGTTGAGCGTCAGATTACCGGTGAGCACGCCCGTCGGCGTGTTCATCACATTGATCGCCACGCTGCCGTTGCCGCTGATCGTCCCGCTGTTGGTCAGCGTGCCGGAACCGTTCAACTTTCCAACGTCCGGCGCTTCGCCCACAATGATCGTGGTCGTACTCAGATTGATCGTGCCTTGATTGTTGGAGGTTCCGTTCAAGGTGAGCGAAGCCCCGCCGCCGATGTCGATCTCGTTGCCGAACCTTAAATTGGTCGCGCCAGTCACCGTGAGGTTCACCGCCGCGGCCTGATTCATCACCGAATCGCCGGTCAGCACCAACTTGGTGCCGCTGCCATCGATCTCGAGCGAGGCCACGGTCGAATTGATATCGAGGGTCACCCTTGGCGGGATGGTCTGTGACACCGATCCGATCTGCACATTGCTGGTCGACGTCGGGACTCCGCCCGACCAATTCGTTCCGTTGCTCCAGAATCCCGTGGGCGGCGGGTTGTTCCACGTATCGGTCTGCGCGAAGGACGCGGACGCGCACACGAGGATGCTGACCAGTATGGCGAGCAGCGGTCCAGCGACTGTTCGCAGCATGGCGCGCGATGCGGCGCGTTCTTTTGAAGGTGAGTTTGCGGGAGTTTTGTGAGCTATAGGACCTGGGCGCATGGTTCCTCCGTTGCGGCGAAGGCTGGAATCCTAGCAGCCGGCATGTTAAGTACAAGTAACCTAAAAGGACCATATTTCCCCATACGGTCTGACTGAGGCACTTGCATGTCTTTGCGTTGGCGTCCCCTGAAACCTAAAGATGTCGCCGGCTGCGCCGCACTCATCGCGGCCCATCCGGTAATCGGCCCGCGTTACGGGCCGGCGCTAAAAGATTTAGGCCGCGCCTGGTTGCGCCTGTTGGGCTCCCAGGCCATGACCACCGCCGTTTTTGAAGAAGTGGAAAATGGCCGCGCGAATCTGGCCGGCGTCGGCGTGGGCGTGTTTGTGCGCGACGAATTCGTCCGCGAAATAAAAGCTCGGCCGCAATTCTGGTTCGGTCCCGAACTGGTCAAACGCACTCTGAATGGAAATTCGCCGGTGCTTTCCGACCACGAAGTGCGCGAAGCGAATTCCGGCAACGGCCTCAACGAACTGGTGTGGGAAACGCTGCCGGCGGAAAAATTTGCGGGAAGGACCGAGCTGTATCACCTGATGGGCGGAACTTACATCGAGCTCCACCGCGGATTTCGCCTGAAGGAAATGATCACCTCGCAGGCCGAGAGCCCGCAGCGGCTGCAGTGGGCGCTCGACGCCGGTGGACTGTACTGGGATTCAAAAGCTGCGCGGTATGTGAAATCCCTGGCTAAAGGCGCGGAGGAATTTTCCGTCCAGCCGCACATCGTCGGCATCACCCGCGAATTGGAATTCGGCCGCCCCGGCTCCTGGATTGGTTCGTTATTCGACTACCACCCGCCGCGCTTTTTTTTCAGCGCCGGCGAACAGCGTCTCCTGATCCAATCCATCTCCGACCGCACCGAAACGAATACGGTTCTCGCCCGGGAACTGGGCGTTTCGCTGAACAGCGTCAAAAAAATGTGGCTCTCGATTTACGATCGCGTCGCCGAACACGCCCCCGAATTGATGGCCGCCGATGGCGAATCCGCCGGCGATAGCAAACGCGGCAAAGAAAAGCGCCGCCGCCTGCTCGCTTATCTGCAGCAACACCCCGAGGAACTCCGTCCCGTGTTGCGCCGCGCCAACGGCAAGAAGTTCAACAGCAAAAGGCCCACCCAGACCCGGAACCAGAATGGGGCCCGTCGATGAGCTTCCTCGCGCCTCCGGAGCCCGCCGCGAACCAACGGCGGCGCTAACCGCAAATCTTCGATGGCTTTCAGCAATTCCGTCGCGCCCGCGCGGGGAGAGAATCGTTGCGGGTTCTCAGGCCTTGCTGATTGTTGTAAGGTAAGGGCGATTGCTATTTCGTTCGTCGCGCGGGAGATTTTATTGGCCGACGCGGTAAAAGTTTTCTTCTTGTTTCTCAGTGCGCTTTTTCCCATCGTGGATCCGGTGAGCGGCAGCCCGATCTACCTGGCGCTGACCAGCGCGTACTCACCGGAAACTCGCCGGGCGCTGTCGCTGCGGGTCGCGGTTTATAGTTTTTTTCTGATGATGGGCTCCTACTTTATTGGCTCGCACATTCTTGGTTTCTTCGNNGTCGGCGGGGGACTGGTGGTGGTCGCCGTGGGCTGGGGACTGCTGATGCAGCAAGACGAGGCGCCGGACGCGACGCGTAAAAATATTCAGCCGCAGGATGTTTTTCGGCAGGCTTTCTATCCCTTGACCTTGCCACTGACGGTCGGGCCCGGGTCCATCTCGGTCGCGATCACGCTGGGCGCGAACGCGACGCATCGTTACGGGCTCCACGTGTTGCTGATCGTCGCAGCGCTGCTCGCGGCCCTGCTGATCAGCATCAGCATTTACCTCTGTTACGGATTCTCGGACCGGCTCGCTCGTGCGCTGGGAGCGACCGCGATGAACGTCATCGTCCGGCTTTCCGCTTTTCTCCTCGTTTGCATTGGCGTGCAGATCATGTGGAACGGAGTCCGAGCGCTGCTCGAGGCTGTCCAATTTCACCTCGGATGACACCGGGATAATCGATCAGGTCTGCGGCCAAGCGAAAAAATTCTAATTCTCGGCTTTCATCTCTTCGCCACCGCGGGCCCTAAATCTCCCGGCTTTCAGTTCCGCGCCAGCCAATCCTCGAAATATATTTTTCCGTGTCGCGCCTGGCTCTGCGGAGTGAGCGACCGGTCGTCGACTTCGGCTTCGAAGTACAGCGCATTCGCCGCGGTCACCACCGGGCGCGGATCCTTCCGGGCCGCAAACAGCCGTCGCACGAATTGCTCCAGCGGTTTCCGCTCCGGCCCGCCGATTTCGATGGTGCCGTTCAACGGTACCGCGACGGCAATGCCGGCCAGAATCGCGGCCACGTCGTCCGCGGCGATCGGCTGAAAATCGATCGGCGGCAGACGAACGGTTCCATCGATCGTGCCGGAATCGGCGACTGCGCCCACGAATTCGAAGAACTGCGTGGCGCGCACGATGGTATACGGTATCGGTCCGTCCTGAATCGCTGCCTCCTGCGCGATTTTCGCCGGCATATACGTGTTGCCCGGCATGCGCTCCGCGCCCACCACCGAAAGTGCGATGTGATGCTGGACGCCCGCGGCCGCTTCGGCGTCGAGCAGATTGTGCGTCGAGGTCAGGAAGAATTTCATCACCGCCGCCGCTTCCCACGACGGCGCGTTCGATACGTCAATCACCGCCGCCGCGCCTTCCAGCGCCGGGGCCAGCCCTTCGCCGGTGAGGGTGTTGACTCCCGATTTGGGTGATGCGGCCACCGCTTCATGCCCCTGCTCCCGCAGCGCGCGGACCAGCTTGGTCCCGATAAGGCCGCTGCCGCCAATCACTATGATTTTCATTTGGTCCCCTTATTTTACGGTCCCGTGTACTGCTCATGCTGATTTCTGGCTTGAGCCATTGCGGTTTCGCGCCCGCGGCGGGCACTCCGAATGGTGTTGAAGACTGGCTCCGGCCGGAAAGTATCCCGCGAAGAGAACTCCGGAATATTTACGAGCGATTAAAAAAACGACGGGCGTGCGGAGGCAGACCTTCTAGGTTCGGATGATGCAAAGTGTGCGGAGAATATCCTGCGAGGTTTTGGCCGAAGCAATTGCTGTCTGCGGGCGGAAATTCGGACACCCCTGGCCCTTCAGGGTCGGCGCAGTGTGCGGGTAAGGTTCGCGAAACTCGGCGACCGCGATCGATGCGGCCTGGCGTGGAACGTTGGGCAGCGAAAAATCGTTCGAGGTGTCGTCCGCCAGCCGCAGCAGTTCGGTGGTTTCGATAGTCGCGATACTGCAGAGCATTAGGCCGATCAGCGTCGCGAAGATGAGCCTGGCGCACATTTGAAAATCCGGGGCTACATCGACACTGTACCGCGAACGAGTACGCAGCTCAAACCGGCGCGGCGAAGGGTCCATGCTCCCGTCGAAATTCGGAAATTCAGAATGATCCAGGAATTCGCGGTCTTGCGGTATTGGCCGATTCGCCGCAACCTCGCTAAAAATTCGAGCTGGCCAACCAGGGTTGACTCTGGCCGCAAACTCGTCTAATAATCAGTCCGTTACGTCTATCATCTTACCTTAAGGTCGGCGAGGCCATTGATGTCCAAACCCTATGTCGCTGTGATGGTGTGGTTTGTCCTGGCGTTCGCTGCGTTTACCGGCGGCTGTTCGAACTCGGCGCCGCCCATTTCCGTGAGCCTGCCGCCCTCCACTCCGCAGGGAACTGATCAGAGCCAGGCGGTTGCGCTCACCGCGACTGTGGTGAATGACCGGTCCAACAAAGGAGTCACCTGGACTCTCACCGGCCCGGGCTCGTTCAGCGCCCTAGGGGCGCTTTCCATCACGTATAACCCGCCTACGGGCGTTCTTGCCGCCAGCGAAAAGGCGACGATCACGGCCACCTCGGCGGCGGATCCGACCAAGACCGCCTCAGTGCAAATCACCGTAAACGCGGACCCGCAGATTCCATTTCAAACGCTGGCGAACGGAGCGGTAGGCATGCCGTACAGCCAGCCGATCGCGCTGAACGGCGGCACGCCGCAATTTCAATGGAGTGTGTACACCGGCGCGATTATCACCGGATATAAAGTGGGCGGCGGTTTACCCGACGGGCTGACACTCAATCCCAGCAGTGGGGCTATCAGCGGGACGCCCACCGGCGCCGGCACGTGGTACTTCGAGATGACCGTCACTGACGCGGACGCCCAATTCTCGACTAATCCTCTGAGCATTCAGATCAACCCCACTGCTCCGGCGGGGAATCCGATCGCGTTCCTGAATCAGCCGCTGGTGCCGACCGCCGTTTCGCCTGGCAGCGCTAGCTTCACGCTGCAGGCCAGCGGCACGGGATTCGTTTCCGGCGCGACGATCGATTTCAATGGCACGGCCCTCGCGACCACCTTTGTGGACAGCCAGCATCTTTCCGCTACGGTCCCGGCGGCGAGTGTGGCGAGCGCGGGAACCGCTTCGGTGACCATCGCAAATCCCGGCACCGGCACCGTGCCGTCCAATGTGGTGTATTTCCAGGTCGGAGCTCCGCAGGCGACCGTCACCTTTGCCAGCGCCGCAAATTCGTCACTGCAGGCGGAGGAGACCTCCGCCGTCAGCACCGGCGATTTCAACGGGGATGGCAAACCGGACCTGGCCATTTCTGCGAACGTACAGGTCTACGTGTTCCTCGGAAATGGCGACGGAACGTTTGCGTCGGCCGCAGGCTCGCCCATGCGCGTGGTCAGCCCACCGTATGACGACTTTGCCTCGCCCTACGTGGGGCCGATCGCGGTCGGCGATTTCAACCACAACGGCCACCTGGGAATGGCCGTGGCGGATATTGAAGATGCGGCCGCCGCGATTCTACTGGGCAACGGTGACGGAACATTTTCCCCGTCCTCCGCTACACTTGCGAACGCGGGTGGTTTTTCGGTGAACGCTTCCGCTGCGGCAGATTTCAATGGCGACGGAAACCTCGATCTGGCGTTCGCGAACTTTACTGGCCCGTCACCCGTGCTGCTTGGCTACGGAGATGGCGCCTTTACCCAATCCGCCAACCTGAACTCGAACGGCATTGGCTTTCCGAATGGCGTGGTGGTGGGCGATTTCAATC
>PMHK01000120.1 GCA_003156635.1 Acidobacteriota bacterium
ACGGAAATCAGGTACGTCGAGAGCGGGAGAGATTGTTTCCAATCCCAGGTTTTCATGCCGTCGGATTCAGTTTTCACGCCGAGCAAGTCGCCATTGGAGATCGTGATCCAGGCGGCCGGTACGGTGACCAGCATTTCGGACGTGGTGCGGTTGTTGGGATAATCGTAGATCGGAATGTAATAGCGGGTATCTTCGGCTTCGCCTTGGGACCAGACTTCTTTAGGGCGATTGGGATAATTTTTGTCGGGAAGCACGAAGTAGAGGCCTTTTTTCGGCTGGCCGTCGTAGCGAATGAAAACTTCGTGCTTGTCGCCGCGCTTGGAAGGAGTCGCGAGCTGGACGATTAGATTATTGGGCGTTACTGAAAACTTGGCGTCCTGGCCATCGAGAGTTACCGCCTGAATATTGAGGTCGACGGAGTCGAACTTGATTTGCGAGAGGCCGTCGCGAAACATCGACAGGGAGTGAGTGACTTCGCCGCGCACTTTGCGCCGATCGGTGTCGAACCAGAGATGACCAGCGCGCAAGCGAAAATGGCAGACAGCGAACGACTACGGCGAACGTGAATCATTATTTCTCCTCAGGTCCCCGGAGGGAACTACGTGGTGCGGCAAAACGCAAAATTATAATACGTAAAGGGCGAATATACGGTTTCGTAGCACTTCACTTTGATGCAGACAGTTGGTTACAGGAGGCCTTTGATCAGGCCGCCATCGACCTGAATGGTGGTGCCGTTCATAGAGCTGGCGCGCTCGGAACAAAGAAACGCGACTAAGGCGGCGAATTCATCGGGACGCGAGAGGCGCCCGATGGGCACGGCTGCGGCGGATTGCTTCTCAATTTCTGCGATGGTTACGCCCGCATCTTTGGCGCGCTTTTCGAAGAGTTCTCCGAGCCGGTCGGTCAGCGTGTAGCCGGGGCAGACGTTGTTCACGGTGATGCCGTCAGCACCGTACTCATTGGCCAGAGTCTTGGCCAGGCCCGCGACGCCGGCACGCAGGCAATTCGAGAGCATCAGGCCGTCGATGGGCTGCTTCACTGAAATGGAAGTGATGGTGATCAGGCGGCCCCAGTGGTTGCGCTTCATGCGGGGCAAAACTTCGCGCGCGAAGAAAACATTGCTGAGCAAGGTGAGGTCGACGGCGGCGCGCCATTCGTCGAGCGAAAGGTCCGCGAATTTTTTCGAAGGCGGCCCGCCGGCGTTGGTGACGCAGATGTCGACGCGGCCGAATTTTTTGTCCACGGCATCGACGAACGCGGATACGGCTTCGGGCTTGGTTACGTCCACCGCGCGCCAGAAAACGGGACGGCCGGTCGCGGCTTCCATCTCCTTCGCGGTTTGCTCCAGATCTGCCGCGGTACGAGCGCAGATCGCGATTTCACATCCTTCTTTGGCCAGTTCTTCGGCGGCGGCGCGGCCGAGGCCCTTGCTGGCAGCGGCCACGATGGCCACGCGTCCTTTTAGTCCAAAATCCATGTCGACTATTCCTTTTTTGCGCCAACGCGAAGGTAGGCGTCGTCTTTGCGGATCCAATCTTCACGGCGCGGAGAGAAAAAATCGAAATCGACGGTGTCTTCGAGGGCCTCGGCACTGTGCGGAACATTCGCGGGGATCATGAGGATTTCGCCAGCGTGCACGATGGTTTCCGTCTGATCGTCGAAGATGAATTTCAAGGCGCCGGAAAAAATCATAGTGTATTGCTCGCTGCGATGCGAGTGGCGCGGGACGATGGCGCCGCGCAGCAGCACCAGGCGCGCGAAGGTGGCGTCGGCGCCGTTCAGCATCTGGCGGGTGATCAGCGGGTTCATCTTATCGGTGTCGAGCAATTCGAATTTGGTGGCGGAAGGCATGAGATTCCTCTTGAGCGAAATTGGGGCGTAAGAATCGTGTATCGAAACGGGGGAATCGTCAATGGGCGAGGGCGATGACACGAACCTTAGGTGGCAGTTGGCCCGCGGGGTGATCGGGGCCATAATTTCCGAGCCGAGGGCGCTCACTTCTGGCGGTCACTCCAGTCCAAGGAAGACAGTCGAATCAATCCCAAATTTCAGACCAGATCATTTGAGGTGCATTCATGCAGTCGCAAAATAGCTGGCTCCTGTTGCTGGTGTTGATTTGGTGGCAGCCGGTGCAGGGGCAAACAACGCAGCCAGCGGCTTCTGCGGGCGGAGCGAGCGCGACATTCGTCGGGCCCGTGCCGCAGATTTTTTCGCCGGGAGTGATTTCCGGGCCGGCCAACGACGGATCGCCGACTTTTTCGCCCGACGGGAATACGCTGTATTTCACGCGGAGCACGGCAGGGTGGGGAGTGATTCTGGAATCGCACAAGAGTCACGGCGAATGGTCGGAGCCGGACGTGGCGCCTTTTTCGGGGGAGTGGTCGGATTCGTCGCCAGGGATGGCGCCCGACGGTTCGTATCTGGTTTTCGTTTCGCTGCGCCCGAAGGAAATGCCGAGAGCCGGTGAGAAGGCGGTGGGGCGGCGAGCGAACCTCTACCGCACGAATCGCGTGGGTTCGGGATGGAGCGAGCCGGAGAAGCTGCCCGACGCCGTAAATATAGGAGATTCGATCTGGAAGCCGAGCATCGCAGCGGACGGCACCATCTATTTTGTTTCGATCGACGCGAAGGGTGGGAAGCGTCTGTACTTTTCACAATACAAGGATGGCGCGTATCTGCAGGCGCAGCCACTATCGTTCAGCGACGGCCGCACCTCGGATGTGGACCCCGAAATTGCGCCGGACGGTTCGTTCTTGGTTTTTTGCAGTTCTGCGCGGTTGAAAGACGACCCTAAGGACCACATGTTTATCGCGCTGAAAAACGGCAACGACTGGGGCCCGGTAACAGTGATTCGCTACCAGGGCGACGAGGCGGGAGGGTACAGCACGGACGACGAACCACATTTGGGTCCGGATCATCGCACTGTTTATTTCAGCAGCGACCGCGCGGTGCCGGTGGAGTTTCCGCGCACGCGGGCTCAGGCCCGCGAGGATTTGAAAAGGTTGGAGCTGTGGGACAACAGCAATTCCAATGCATGGTTTATGTCGCTGACGCCCTGGCTGGAAGCGGGGAAGAGCGAGAAAAAGTGACCGGCAGCGTAATTCTTTCGATTCCTGTCCGACCTTCGTTTTCGCTCGTCCGCGAAACACCGCCGAATCACCCGTTTCACCGCTAGTGGTATCATTCGCCTTCAAGATGCACGACCCACGCCGCTATCGAAAATTCGCGGCCGGCACCCAGCCGGAATATTTGCATCCCGCTTACGTTTCCTCGGTGAAGCGCGCGCCGACCAAACCCCTGATTTTGCTGCCGCACACCAAAACGGAAACGACCGGCCCGGTTTTTGGCCATTCGCTGGTGACGGCGGCCGACAGCGATTTGACGGCACAGCATTCTGGCGAGCCGTTGGGAGAACGAATCATCGTCAGCGGGCGAGTACTGGACGAGGATGGACACGGCGTGCCGGACTCATTGGTGGAGGTTTGGCAGGCGAACGCTGCGGGACGTTACACGCATAAAGTGGATCAGCACGGAGCGCCGCTCGACCCGAATTTCTCCGGATGTGGCCGGGTGGTTACGGACGCGGAAGGACGTTATCGATTTGTTTCGATCAAGCCGGGCGCGTATCCGTGGGGAAATCATCACAACGCCTGGCGGCCGCAACATATTCATTTTTCGCTTTTCGGCGCGGGGTTGCTAACGCGATTGGTTACCCAGATGTATTTCCCCGGCGATCCGCTGCTGGAGTTTGATCCGATCTACAACAGCACCGCGGACGAAAATGCGAGGCGCCGGCTCGTGGCGAAATTCGACTGGACGACGACCGAACGGAGTCACGCGCTCGGCTACCGATTCGACATTGTATTGCGCGGGCGCGAACAGACTCCGGCGGAGAAATAATGGTGACGAGTCGATGAGCAGCGCCTCACAGACGGTTGGGCCATTCTTCAGCATTGGCCTGGAGCATTTGAATCGTAACGATCTGGTAGTTCCGGGAATCGCGGGAACCGTGGTGACGATTCGCGGCCAGATCCTCGACGGCGGTCGCCAACCGGTGCCGGATGCGCAACTGGAGATTTGGCAGGCGGACGCGGAAGGCAACTACAGCGAAAATAAATGCGAAGCGGCTGGCCACAGCCCAGCGAAATTCACCGGATTCGCCAGAATCTTCACGGATGCGGAGGGCCGGTTCGCAATTCGCACGATCAAACCCGGAAGTGTTCGGGGCATCGCCGGCGCAGGGCAAGCGCCGCACATTGCGGTGTTCGTCTTCATGCGCGGATTGCTGAAGCCGCTCTATACGCGAATTTATTTTCCCGGCGAAGCCGCCAACGATTCCGACGCGGTTTTGAGCCTGGTGCCAGCAGACCGCAAGGACACATTGATTGCGAGCGTCAGCGAGAAGACCGACTCATTCGAATGGAATGTGATGCTCCAAGGCCCGCACGAAACTGTTTTTTTTGAATGGTAGATGCGGAGTTATTTCGACGAGGATAACCGGTCAATTATTTCGCGCGGCAGTGGTCGCGATTTCATCGCGCCTTTTTTGGAAGGATCTGGGCCGGTCCAGACGCGAGTGATGTGACACTCAGCCGCCAGCGCATCTTGCTTATGGAAAAGATGGCGAACCACGAAGCTGCTCCGGCGCCACTCGGTGACCGCGGTTTTCGCCAGCAATTCATCTCCGAAGGCGGCCGGAACTTTGAAACTGGCACGAACATCGACGATCGGAATTCCGATCACGTCGTGAGCGGCGAACAAGGTGTGCAGGGGCAGACCGGCGCCAGCGAAGAGAGCGGACGTTAAGTTGTCACACCAGACTAGATAGTTTGGGAAGAAAATGATGCCCGCGGGGTCGCAGTCCCCCCACTGCACGGTAAGGCGGCTTTGATGTTCGAACATCGAAACGTCCTTCTCCGTGGCGCGCAGTCGGTGAGGTGCGATGTGAATTGTAGAACGGTCAGAGCGTAATGGCGCTTGAGCGAGACGTCAAGGAATTCGAATGAAATCAGAAACGCTTTTGTTCCCGAAAATCACGATGGAGAAAGCGTAGTGCGCACCCAAGTAGGAATTGTCGGCGCCGGGCCCGCAGGTTTGGTGCTATCGCACCTGCTGCACCTGCAGGGCATCGAATCGGTAATCCTGGAGTCGCGCGAGCGCTCGTACGTCGAAGAACGAGTGCGCGCGGGCGTTCTGGAACAGGGCACCGTGGATTTGCTGACAGAAATGGGCGTGGGCGAACGGCTAAGGAGGGAAGGGCTGGTGCATCACGGAGTCAATCTTCGATTTGGGCGGCGAACGCATCGGATTGATTTCGCGGACTTGACGGGCGGAAAAGGTGTGACGATTTACAGTCAGCATGAGGTGGTGAAGGATTTGATCGCGGCGCGGCTGAAAACGAATGGGCAGATTCTATTCGAGGCCGCGGACGTGAGGATCGGCGAATTTGAACATGCGGAGGGCGCGTCGCGGCCGCGAATTCATTTTCGGCACGAAGGAAAAGATCAGGAACTAGAGTGCGATTTTATTGCGGGATGCGACGGCTTTCACGGGATCTGCCGGCCGTCGGTTCCGGCCGCGGCCTGGACGCTGTTTGAACGGGTTTATCCATTTGCATGGCTGGGCATATTGGCGGAAGCGCCGCCTTCGATGGAGGAACTGATCTACGCCAATAGCGAGCGCGGATTTGCTTTGCTCAGCATGCGCACGCCGCAGATCAGCCGCCTTTATGTGCAATGCGACCCGGAAGAAGACCTTGCGAACTGGCCGGACGAAAAAATATGGCAGGAACTGCAGGTTCGTTTGGCGTCGGACGACGGCTGGAAACTTACGGAAGGTCCGGTAATTCAAAAAGGAATCACCGGCATGCGCAGTTTCGTGGTTGAGCCGATGCGCTACGGGAAACTTTTTCTGGCGGGCGACGCGGCGCATATCGTACCGCCCACCGGCGCGAAGGGGTTAAATCTGGCGGTGGCGGATGTGCGAATTCTGGCGCGAGCATTCGAGGATTTTTATTCGCGGGGCAGCGCGGAACGATTGCAGCAATATTCCGCGACGTGTTTGCGGCGCGTCTGGAAAGTGCAGCGGTTTTCGTGGTGGATGACTTCGATGCTGCACCGGTTTCCGGATGAAAATGCGTTCGACCACCGGCGGCAGCTGGCCGAGTTGGATTACATCACTGGTTCCCGGGCCGGGCAGACTACGCTAGCGGAAAATTATGTCGGATTGCCTTTGGATTAATCCTCCTCGCCGAATTCCCTCGCAGCCTTTCAGGAACACTTCGACGCGCCGACCCGCGGTGACTGCGGTGATGAGCTGTGACGCGCATCGAAGCGCCGCTTTCGGTCTACAGTTTTGTTGGGCCAAGAATACTCGTTTCCTCCGTTTGATAAAGCCCGCATGAAAAATTATTTTTAGAAAGGAGGAACTTCATGCGCTCAATACTCAAGTACAGCAGTTCTTCGCTGCTCGCAGTGGTTTTAGCGGTTCCTTTACTGGTCGCGGGTTGTGCCACGCATGTGCGGTATTACGATGCGGGGTACGGCGACTACCACACCTGGAATAACGGGGAAGTGGTGTACTACAACAACTGGGAACACGAAACCCACCGCGAGCATCGCGAATTTAGAGAACGCAATGAGGCCGAGCAGAAGGAGTATTGGGCCTGGCGGCACAACCACCACTAGAGTGTTCGAGAAGCGGTACTTTAGCGGGCAATCAAAGCAAAATGGCGGAGAGGGTGGGA
>PMHK01000166.1 GCA_003156635.1 Acidobacteriota bacterium
CCCCACGTTTATCTTTCTGCTGTTCCCCGCTTGGCTGCGACATTTCATCTGCATTGTTGACGGCAATTTCGCGCAGCCGATGGTGCTGCAGGTTTACGACGAGGCCACGGAAGGGCTGGAGCTATACCAATAATGGCGAGGTCTCGAGCTTAGCGGCCCTTGGGCCTATGCAACATCGGATCCGTAGCCGGGTCGCGCTCCAGCGCCTGGCGATCCCATTTCGCCAGATTGGCCGCGGCTTCGTAAGAGGTTTGCAGAAATTCGAGGGTCGCATCGTCGGGAGAACTCGTCCCCCGAGCGTCGCCATACTTCAGCAGAAATTCGCCGAGTTTCGGATCGAAGTAACCGGCGGGTGGCCCGATCGTTGATTTATCGAGGCCTGCGGGTGAAGGCGCGGCGTAACAATAGAAGGCCGGCTCGCCGAAACCTCCGTTGCCGGGCCAAAAACCGGCGCTGATCACCTCGTGCGAGTAGGCTTCGCGGGTGATCAAGTCCGCGCCGGCCCGTGGTGGCGCGGGGCGCCCGGAAAATCTGGTCACCGCCAAATCAAAGCTGCCCCAGAAAAAGTGCACCGGGCTGATTTTGCCCAGGAATGGCGTCGAGAATTTCTTGAATAAGCGATCGGTAGCCGAAAGAATGCGCCAGAAGCGGTGGGCATAATCGGCGTCGTACGAAGCGTGGGTTCGGTCTTCGACGAAGGGAATCGGATTGGGAATTTCCACCGGCACCGGATGAATTTCCACCGAAACTCCGAGGACTTTGAGGCCGAGCAGAAATTCCCGGTAAAAATCCGCAACCGACTGCGGGCGCAAGGGAACTGAAAGATTCGCGCCGGAGCTGATGCGGAAATGCAGTTCGTGGCTGACGAAATCGAATTCGATATCGAGCAACGCGCCCTGGTAAAACATCGCGGAGGTGGTCAATCCGCGCGCGGTCAGATATAGCGGAACATTCCACCAGTGGTTCTGCAGCGGCGTCAGTGCCAGGCGGGTTTTGCCGACGATCTGGGTCCACATATGTAGCGTGGTTGCGGTCGGCTCCCATTCTTTCCAGGGCAGTGCCGGCCAATTTTCGGAGATTTTGTTTTCGCTGGTCATTGAGGTGTCCCGGATCCCTGGATACAAACGGTTGTTTTCAATTTTTCGGCGTGAGTTGCGATTCGAGCCGATTGAGCGCCTCGAACCAGTAATTTTTCATCTTCGCGCATTCTTTTGAACTGGCCAGCTTCATGTGGTCGACCGCGGCTTGCGCTTTGCCGGCGCCTTTCGCGTAAAAATTCACGCTCAAGCGGCTCTTGCCCTCGTCCCATTTGGCCCGCAGAGATTTATTGCGCGTGGCGGTGGTGATTTCCATTTTCGCGTCGGGTAGCCAGCGGCGGCGCAGTTTCTCATCGGTCCACGCTTCGTAGAGCTTGCTCATCGGCACGTTCAATGTCCGGCTTCCCGACGCGGCAAACTCGCCGTCGCATTTTTGAAATTTCTGGCGTATTCGGCGGGCGTGTTCGTAGGGCACGGCGATCATTTGGGTCCACCACGGTCCCACTTGGTGCGAATCGGCGAGGTATGCCGAGATTTCCTTATGCTGCCATTTCTTCGCGCCGGCCTGGTCCAGGATCTCGAACCACTCGGCCCAGACCTTTCCGGTCCTCGCTTTCACGGCTTCATCGCTCATTCGCTTCTGCGTTCGCGGTTTCTTCATCGCAGCTGCTCCAACGTCGTCATTCAACCTGTGATCTTCTTATAACAGGAAAATGGAGATTCAAAGTAAAATGGCGCAGCTCGCAACCGGAACTGAAATCCATGCCTGTGAAGAAATCGTCCAAACCCCGCGAAGCGGAACGCGATTATTCGCATCGTTTGCTGGTGGACAAGCTCGGCATCAAGGCGGGCCAGCGAATTTCGGTTATGGGCGTCGAAAGCGCGGAATTATTGGTCGCGCTCTCCAGTCGCGTGCCGGATTATTCGCGAGGCAGACTTCTAAAAGATGCAGACCTAATTTTCTTTTCTTCCGAAGCGAAACAAGATCTGACGCGGCTGAAATCGCTGGCCGGCTCGATCCAGCCGAATGGCGCGATCTGGGTGGTGTATCCCAAAGGCCAGAAACACATCCGTGAAATCGACGTGATCGCCGCCGCAAAGTCCGCCGACCTGGTGGACAACAAAGTTTGCAGCTTCTCGACGACGCATACCGCGCTGCGTCTGTGCATTCCGGTAGCGAACCGGTGAGGCTACGAACCGCGCGCGTTCTCCGCTAAGCACAACCAGCCCACAAAATATTTCTCCGATTCGACGCGGGGCCTATCATGTCGATGATGGCAACTATTCTTGAGGTGCGCGGCCTGACCGTCGAGCTGCCGACGACGTCCGGATGGATTCGGCCGGTCAACGACGTTTCGTTCACCTTGAACGAAGGCGAAACTCTGGGAATCGTCGGCGAATCCGGGTCCGGCAAGACGATGTTGTCGCTGGCTTTGATGGGGCTGGAACCGCACGGGGCGCGGCACTCCGGCGAGGCGTGGTTGGCCAGCAAGAGCGGCAAGCAGAATATTCTGGCATCGTCGGCTGACGAACTGCGGGCGATCCGCGGGCGCGACATCGCGATGATTTTCCAGGAGCCGATGACCGCGCTGAATCCGGTGCTGCGGGTTGGCGAGCAGGTGGCCGAAGCCATTCGGGTACACGAACCGGCCGCAGGCGAAAAAGAAATTCAACACCGCGTGCTGCAATCGCTCGAACGCGCCGCGCTGCCCGATCCGCAAAGGCGCGCGCGGCAGTATCCGCACCAGCTCTCCGGCGGCTTGCGCCAGCGCGTGATGATCGCCATGGCTCTGGCCGCGGGCCCGCGCATTCTGATCGCCGACGAGCCCACGACTGCGCTCGACGTCACGGTGCAAAAACAAATCCTGGAATTGCTGGCGAAGTTGCGCCGCGAATTGCAGCTTTCGTTGCTGTTCATCACGCACGATCTAGGCGTGGTGGCGCAAGTGGCGGACCGGGTTGCGGTGATGTACGCCGGCCGGGTGGTCGAGCACGGCCCGGTGATGGAAGTTCTGCGGGCGCCGAGCCATCCTTATACCGCAGGTTTGTTGCGCGCTGCTCCGCGGCTGGTCCGCGAGAAATTAATTCCCATCCCCGGCTCGGTGCCGTCACTCACCGCGTTGCCGCCGGGCTGTTCCTTTGCGCCGCGTTGCGCGGTGCACATTCCGGATTGCGACTCGGCCATGCCGCAACTTCGCGCCGTAAACACAAATCACAAGGCCCGGTGTATTCTGGTCCCGTGAGCGCGAATCCCGACTCCGGGCAAGACACGCCGCAACTCAGCGATCAAGAGTTGAAGGCTTTGGTGCGCGAGAGATTCACCAAAACCGCGGAAGTTTTTGGCAACTACGCGGTCGCGAACCGGGTCACCGAAGCGGAAACGCTGGCGCGCATGGTCTCCGCCAACGCCAACGACCGCGCGGTTGATTTGGCCTGCGGCCCGGGAACACTGGCGTTGCGCTTCGCCAAACACGTGCGCTGGATTTGCGGCCTGGACTTCACGCCGGCGATTCTGGAACGCGCGCGCCACACGGCCGCGCACGAAGGATTGCTGGATAAATTGACCTTCGCGATTGGCGACGCGCAGGCTTTGCCCTTCGCAGATAATTCTTTGGACCTGGCGGTCACCAGCTACAGCCTGCACCACATTTCCGATCCAGCCCGGGTGATTTCGGAGATGTCGCGCGTGGTTAAAAAAGGCGGCCGGGTTGGAATTATCGACATCGAAGCCCCGGAAGATCCGAAAATTCGGGAGCTGAATCACCGCATCGAAGTCATACGAGATCGTTCTCATTCCCGCTCGCTGACGCACGCTGAATTCGAATCCATGTTCGCTGCCGCCGGTTTGCGGATTTTTGAGCTGGAACACAAAGGGCATCCTCGAACTTTCGAACACTGGATGTATGTGGCCGGATGGAAGCCCAGCGATCGTGAATATCAGGAAGCGCATGCGCTGATGGCCGACTCGATCGAAACGAATTCCGCGAATTTTTCTCCGCGCTTCGAGCCTGCCGATGTTTGCCAGCCCGGGAAGGCACCGGACCTATACATGTTTAATCCCGGCATTTATATTGCCGCCGAGAAAATTTAGGAATGCCCTCCGAAATTCTTCTCGAAGCACGCAACCTGCGAAAATCGTATCCGGTTGCGGGCGGAATGCTCGCCGGGTCGGGACGCCAGGCGATGGCCGTCGATGGAGTGAGTTTCGCGGTGGAGCGCGGCGAAACTCTGGGCATCGTCGGCGAATCCGGCTGCGGCAAAACCACGCTGGCGCGCATGTTGTTGCGTTTGATCGAGCCCGATTCCGGCGAAATTTATTTTCGGGGCGAAAATTGGCTGGGCGCGAGCGGACCGGAACTGCGCAAATTGCGCCGGCGCATGCAGATGGTTTTTCAGGATCCGGTCGCGTCGCTGAATCCGCGGATGACCATCTCCGGCATCGTCACGGAACCGCTGGCAATTCACGAGCCGGACACGTCGACGGCCGCTCGCCGGACGCGCTGCATCGAAATTCTGGAAGCGGTGGGCCTTGATCGCGAGAGCCTGGGTCGTTATCCCCACGAATTTTCCGGCGGCCAGCGCCAGCGGATCGGTATCGCGCGCGCGCTGATCCTGCGTCCGGAGTTAGTGATCGCGGACGAGCCGGTATCGGCGCTCGACGTTTCGGTGGGGGCGCAGATCCTGGAATTGCTGGTCCGCTTGCAGCAGGAATTCTCGCTGACGCTGATTTTGATTTCGCACAGCTTGCCGGTGGTGGCGCAACTGGCCTCGCGCGTCGCCGTCATGCAGGCGGGCAAATTCGTGGAAGTGGGCTCGGCAGCCCAAGTCCTGCAATCGCCGCAACATCCCTACACGCAGGCGCTGCTCGCGGCCGTGCCGGAAATTCCCGCTTAACCCCGCCTTCAACCGCGATTTTGTTGCATTTCAGCGCCAGAAAAAGGTAAGACTGCTCTGTAATTTTATGGTTTCCCCGGCGTACTGGATCACAGCGCACCAAACGCGATAGCGACAACAGAGGAGCAACCAATGGCCAGCATTCCGACCCCCTCGCAGACCACAACTGGTTCCGATAATTCCTTCGCGCGAATTTTCGGCGCGATTTTCAGCCCGAAACCGACTTTCGCCTCGATCGTCCAGCGTCCGACCTGGGTGGTGCCGGTGATCCTGGGTTGCATTCTTTTCATCGCTGTCGTTTTTGCTTTCACGCAACGCGGAGGCTGGCAAAGCTTTTTTCAGAAGCAGATGGCGGACAATTCCCGGGTACAGCAGATGACGCCGGAGCAGCGCGATAACCTGATGGAGAAACAGTTAAAGTACGCGCCGATGTTTGGCTATTTCGAGGGCGTGGTCATCCCGCCGGTAGCGGCGCTGCTGGTGGCGGCCGTGCTGCTGGGGATTTTTAATCTTTCCGGCGCGACCAAAACAACTTTCAAAGTAGCGCTGGCGATTGTTGCTTTCGCTTGGTGCCCTTGGCTGATTCACGGGCTATTGAGCATCTTGATTATTTTCTTGAAGGATCCGGCAACCGTTGATTTGCAAAATGTAGTGGCTTCCAACCCCGGCGCGTTTCTGCCTGAGGGTTCCGCGAAGTGGCTGACCGCCTTGCTCGGTTCCATCGATATCTTCGCCATCTGGACGCTCATCCTGCTGGGGATTGGATTCAGCGCAACGAATCCGAAGAAACTTTCCTTCGGCAAAGCCGTGGCGCTGGCGGGGGCGGGATGGCTGGTGTTCATACTGCTCAAGGTCGGGCTCACCGCCGCGTTCGCCTGATACACTCGACGGGATGTCTTCGAGTCCGGAAAATCCCGAGGCGGCCGGTTTCAAATTCGAAGTGCTGGCCACCGATCCGACCGGCGCGCGGCTCGGGCGACTGACCACCCCGCATGGCGTGGTCGATACACCGGCGTTTATGCCGGTGGGAACCGCGGCCACAGTAAAGGGGCAAACGCAGCAAGACCTGGAAGACCTCGGCGTACAGATCCTGTTGTCGAATACCTACCATTTGTATCTGCGACCAGGCCACGAATTGATCCGCAAGCTCGGCGGATTGCACAAATTTATGTCCTGGCCGGGCGCGATTCTTACGGATTCCGGCGGGTTTCAGGTTTTCAGCCTCAGCGAATTGCGGAAGGTTGCGGACGAAGGCGTGACGTTTCGCTCGCACCTGGACGGTTCCGAACATTTCTTGTCGCCGGAAAAAGCGCTGGAAGTGGAAATCGCGTTGGGCGCGGACATCGTCATGGTGCTGGACGAATGCATCGAAGCGCCGTCGCCCGAAGGGCGGACGCGCGAGGCCGCGGCGCGCACGTTGAATTGGGCGCGACGGTCCAAGGAATATTTCGCGCAGCACGGCGATCCGGCAAGGCAGATGATTTTCGGCATCGTGCAGGGCGGAACGTACGGCGAGTTGCGTCGCGAAAACGCCGACGCGCTGGTGGAACTTGATTTTCCCGGGTACGCGATTGGCGGCCTGGCCGTGGGGGAAGGGCACGCGACCACCTGCGAGATGGCCGCGATCGCGGCGTCGCGGCTGCCGGTGGAACGTCCACGGTATCTGATGGGGGTGGGCAAGCCGGAGCAAATCCCCGACTATGTCGCGCTCGGAATTGACATGATGGATTGCGTGTTGCCGACGCGCAGCGCGCGCCACGGATGCTTGTTTACTTCGCAAGGGCGGCTGCTGATAAAAAACGCGCGGTACATCAGTGACGAGCGCGCGATCGACGAATCCTGCGGCTGCGCGGTGTGCCGGCGGTATTCGCGCGCGTATTTGCGGCACCTTTATGCGTCGGGAGAATTTCTGGCGACAATTTTGAACACCCACCACAACATTTACTTTTACCTTGACATCATGCGCAAAATTCGCGACGCTATCCGTTTTGGGAAGCTCGAAAAGTTCCGCACTGACCTTCAGGCTCGTCTGAAATAGGCAAACCGAAAAAGGTAATGGGCGCGGTAGCATGCGGAGCACAATTTTCGATGTGGATTTGGCCTGCTTTCCCCGGGCAGGTTGGCTCGTCCTGGCGGGTAGTGGCACCGGCGCTGCGGTGAAAGGCGCGGGTGAAAAAAAGGCGCAACGATCGTGACCTCTGAAATTCTGTCGGCGGGACTGCTGTCCCTAATAGCTCAAGTTCCGGGTCAGCCGGGCGGAATCGCGCTGTTTCTGCCGCTGATCCTGATCATGGTGATTTTTTATTTTTTGATGATTTTGCCGGCGCAGCGCAAGCAGAAGAAAGTCACCGAAATGCTGCAGGCGCTGAAGAACGGCGATAAAGTGATTACCAACGGCGGAATCTATGGCACTATTGTCGGCCTTGAACCGGACGCCGTGCAGTTGCGGGTGGCCGACCAAGTGAAGATGAAAATCGCGCGGAGCGCGATCGCCGGACTCCAAGCCGAAGCACCGAAGGAGAATTAGGCAGCCGCATGAATCCCCAGCTCAGATGGAAGTTCATACTTATCGCGATTGTCATTCTTCTATGCATTTACGGCCTGATCGGCATTCCATTTCCCACGTCTTTGGCGCAGGTGAAGGAGAATGTGGCCGACCGCATCAAGCTCGGTCTGGATCTTAAGGGCGGCAGCCACCTGGTGCTGCAGGTTCAGGTGGACGAAGCCATTGGCCAGCGTTGTGACCAGGCGGTGGACCAGCTTGCCAAACAGCTGCGCGAAAAAAATGTGAACGTTGGCGACATTCGGCGCCTGGACGACACGCACATTCAGGTGAATAACGTCGAGCCTTCGACCTCCGGCACGTTTCGCGACATCGTCACCAACCAATTTTCGGACTGGAACATCTCTCCTGCTGCCGGCGTGGTCAACGGTTACTTGCTGACGCTGAAGCCGTCGGTGATTGCCGATCTTCGCCGCGACACCATGGATCAGGCGCTCGAAACGATCACCCGCCGCATCAATGCACTCGGTCTGACCGAGCCGACCATCGCGTTCACCGGCCGGGGCGACAACGAAATTCTGGTGCAGCTTCCGGGCGAAGGCGATCCCACGCGCGCCAAGGCGGTCATTCAGGCGGGCGGGCAGCTTTCGCTGAATCGCGTCGCCGACGATCAGACTTATCCTTCGGAAGCCGCGGCGCTCGCCGCCAAGGGCGGCGTGCTGCCTCCGGGAACGGAAATTTTGCCGGGACGGTCGGATTCAGCGGCCGGGCCAACTGCGGCGCCGGTCTATTACATTCTCGATCGCGCGCCAGCCGTGACCGGGGCCGATTTGCGCGGCGCGACTCCTGCACCGGACACCAATAACCCGTCGCAGTATCAAGTGCACTTCGAACTTTCCACCGCTGCGGCCGCGCGGTTCGGGCCGTTTACCGAAGCCAACATCGGCCATCGCATGGCCATCGTGCTCGATCATCAGGTTTACTCGGCGCCGGTAATTCAGGGGCGCATCGACGACAACGGCGAAATCACCGGGAACTTCAATCAGGATTCGGCGCACGACCTGGCGCTGGTGCTGCGGGCTGGCGCGTTGCCGGCGTCGATCAAGTATCTCGAGGAACGCACGGTCGGTCCTTCGCTGGGAGCGGACTCCATCCGCCAGGGCGTGCGGGCTTCCATTGGCAGCATCTTGGTTGTAATGATTTTTCTGGTGTTCTATTACCGGCTGAGCGGTGTCAATGCAGTTGTGGCCCTTTTTCTGAACCTGCTGATCTTGGTCGCGTTCATGGCTTTCGCTGGCGCAGTGCTTACTTTGCCGGGTATTGCGGGCGTGATTTTGACGATCGGCATGGGCGTCGACTCCAACGTGCTGGTCTTCGAGCGCATTCGTGAAGAATTGCGGAACGGAAAGACGCCCGCCGCAGCCGTGGAGCAGGGATTCGACAAGGCGTTCCAGACCATCATCGACACCCACGTGACGACGATCGTTTCGGCGGTCTTTCTATTTTTGTTCGGTACTGGGCCGGTGAAAGGTTTCGCCATCACCCTCGTAATCGGTTTGCTGGCGAACGTGTTCACTTCGATTTACGTTTCGCGCGCGATTTTCGACTGGAATTTGTCTCGCCAGGATCGCCAGGAAGCGTTGAGTATTTAGGGCGAGCGGTCAACCTAAGTGCTTACACTGTATGGAGCTAGGAAGTAGCGGTTTCCCGCTGAGGTGGTTGGGAAGCGAAGGCCGAAGCGGGAACATTAATGCGGCACACGGTGTCAAACAAAGGTGGATAGGTATCTGAATGGAATTTTTTAAAAACGTCAACGTCGACTGGATGGGCAAGGCGAAGTATTTTGTCGCCCTTTCGGCAATTCTGCTCATCGCCGGCTGGACCGCCATCCTGAAGAACGGCGGCATCAAGTACGGAATCGACTTCCGCGGCGGCACGTTGGTGTATGTGCGATTCGCCGGCCCTGCGCCGGTTGACCAGATTCGCAAAGGATTGGCCGCAGCCGGACTGGCGGACAGCTCGATTCAGACGATTAGCGACACGGTGCTGAGTTCCGGAGCGCAGAACGATGTCGTGATTGGTTTGGATAAAAAAGGCGAGGGAGACGAGTCGCTGGACGCTGGGAAGCAGGCGATTCTGGACGCGCTGCACAAGACTTTTGGCACGGCCGCGGACGGCAAACTCGATTTCAATTCGGTTAGCAAGGATTCGTTGGCTGGCTACCTGATCCAAAAAGATCCTTTGCTGCTGGGGTCGACGGCCGCTGATCGCTACAACCAATTGGCGCAGCGCCTGGTGGCGGTGCGCGACACCGAGCACAGCGGAATCCTCACCAGTTTTGATGAACTCAAGAATGTGGATGGCGCGAGTCCCGCGGTGATCAGTTCGCTGAACAGCGGATTCGTTCTGGGCAATTTTGCGATTCGCAATGTGGAAGTCGTCGGGCCCAAAGTTGGCGCGCAATTGCGGCGGCAGGCTTTCTTCGCGACCCTATACGCCCTGGCGGGCATGCTGGTGTATATTGCCTTCAGGTTTGAGTGGGTATACGGCGTGGCGGCGGTCATCGCCGTGTTTCACGACGTGCTGATTACCCTGGGTTTCTTCGCGCTGTTTCATTACGAAATTTCGCTGACGGTCATCGCGGCTTTACTGACCCTGGTCGGTTATTCGATGAACGATACCATCGTCATTTTCGATCGGGTTCGCGAGGACCTGCGATTGATGCGCAAGGACTCCTTTCCGGACGTGGTGAACAAAGCGATCAACCAGACCTTGTCGCGAACCATATTAACCAGCGGCTTAACCTTCCTCACCGTGCTGGTACTTTTCTTGCTGGGCGGCGAGGTTTTGCGTCCTTTCTCTTTTGCCATGGTGGTAGGAGTTGTGGTAGGAACGTACTCCAGTTTTGGTATTGCCGCACCCATCGTGGTCTGGTGGAACAAGTATCGGGGTCAGGGAACTGCCGTTAGCGTCGGATCCGCAGCCGATAAGCGCGTGATGGCAGCAGCTAGGAGGTAGGTGCCATGTTTAACGATCTGGTTATTTCGGGCGCGAACTCAACCAAGACGAATAAGTCGTGGACGGTACTGGTTTCCACGATTATCCAGGCAGCCATTCTGGGCATCTTGATTTTGATTCCGCTGATCTACACGGAAGCGCTGCC
>PMHK01000034.1 GCA_003156635.1 Acidobacteriota bacterium
TGGTTTGGATGAAGCCCAGGTTGTCGGATTGCTGGTCCGTCGCTGCATTGGCGGCGATGCCGCGGCTTGGGAAGAGATTGTGCAGCGCTATCATCGGCGCATTTATAACGTCTGCTACCGGTTTGCCGGGGATTCGGAAAATGCGCAGGACCTCACCCAGGAGGTCTTTATCAAGATGTATCGCACCCTGACAACTTACGATTCAGCCAAGGGCGCGTTCATGACCTGGGTCACGACCATCACCCGGAACTTACTGGTCGATCATTTCCGCAAAACTAAAGGGGACCGGATCACGGATTCGCTGGATTCCGTGCCCTCCGAGCACGAGGATGCGCAGCCGCTCAGCCTGCAGATTGCGGATCGCGGGCTGGCTCCGGATGCGGCGGTGCAGAACCGGGAAACGCGGGAAATGGTGCAGTTGGCGCTGCAGAAACTGTCTCCGGAGCTGCGGGAGGCGGTGATTTTGCGGGACCTGCAAGGATTGGAGTACGCGGAGATTCAGGCGGTGCTGCAAGTGCCGGAAGGCACGGTGAAGTCGAGAATCAACCGCGGAAGAATTGAGCTGGCCAAGATTTTGGGCGACATGGGATTGCGACCGAATTAGGGGAAAATTTTATGGAATGGAATTGCACATTAACGGAAGACCGGCTTAGCGATTATCTAGATGGAACGCTGAGCGCCGAAGAGGCGGCGGCGTTCGAGGCGCATGCGGCGACGTGCGCGAAATGCGCGAAGCTGGTGGCGGAGGTGCGCGGGCTGGTGACGCGGATGCAGAAGCTGGAGCCGCTGGCGGCTCCGCCGATGCTGGTGACGAGGATCGTCAACGCGACGATTGGGCCGCAGAAACGGTCGGCGGGATGGAAGAATGTGCTGGCCTGGCGTCCGGCGGTATGGCAGCCGCGATTCGCGCTGGGACTGGTGACGGTGGCGGCGACGATTTTGATTTTGATGTACACGGCGGGATTCACGCCGACGCGCTGGAAGCACGCGGACTTGAGCCCGGCGACGGTGCTGCGCACGGCGAACCGGCAGGCGCATTTGACTTTTGCGAAGAGCGCGAAATTCGTGAACGATTTGCGGGTGGTGTACGAGATTCAGACGCGGCTGCAGCCGGAGACGCAACCGCAGTCGGCGCCGGCGGTGCCGCCGCAAAATCCGTCGCCAGCGAATCCGCAGGACCGGTCGCAGGCTTCGCCGCATCCGGGACACAGCCAGTCGCGTACGGGAGTGATGCTGGCTTCATTGATGTAGGCCGAAAGCAAAGACAACGGCAAAAGATCTACCACAGAGGACACCGAGGCAGAAAAGCGCGAGAAAGGCTGGAGAGTTTGATAGCGGGATCAACGTTTCGCGGAGATTTTGTGATTTGGATTGAGGCGACGATCAGGAGAATGCGATGAATTGCGCGGTGCATAGCAATGTGGAGGCCAGCGGATATTGCCGCAATTGCGGCAAGCCGATGTGCCCGGAGTGCACGCGCGACGTGGGCGGCGCGTTGTATTGCGAGCCGTGCCTGGCGGCGAAAGTGGCCACGGTAGCACCTCCCGCGCCGACGGGTTCGAATCCCGCGCTGGCCATGGTTTTGGGATTTATTCCGGGCTTGGGCGCGGTATACAACGCGCAGTACATGAAGGCAGCGATTCACGTTTTGATTTTTGGCGGTTTGGTGGCGGCGCTGAGCAGCGATATGCCGGGGGGGCTGGATGCGTTCTTCGGAATCGCGCTGGGAGCATTTGTTTGTTACATGCCGCTGGACGCGTACCGCACGGCGAAAGCGCGAACCCTGGGCGAGCCGGAGCCTCCGAACTTGCTGGATGGTCCGGGGCGGAAACCGGTGGGTGCGTTTGTGCTGATCGGAATCGGCGTGCTGCTGCTGATGGGAAATTTTGGATGGCTGCAGCGCGACTGGTTTGAGAAATCTTGGCCGATCGGGTTGGTCGTAATCGGCGGCTGGCTGTTGTGGGACCGCATGAAGGCCAATTCCTAGGAGATTTTCGATGGGTGATCCAATACAACCCGTTCCGCCGGCAGGTACGCAGCCAACGGCCGCGCAGCCGGTGCTGGCGCAAAACGTACAAGCCAATCGTCCGGTGTGTCACTGCGGGTACTGCCGGATTCGTTCACTGTTCGGGCCGATCATGATCATCACGGTGGGCGTGCTGTTTTTGGTGGCGCAATACAGCCGCTATAACTTCGGCGAACTGTGGCCGTTTCTGCTGATCGTGGCCGGAATTTTGAAGGTAGCGGAAGCGATGGCTCCTCGCGAAGGTCACCCCGTTTCGTGAGGATCGCGTGAACAACGGCCAACCTACGCGCGGCTCGATTCTGGGTGGTGTGCTGCTGATCCTGCTGGGCGTCCTGTTTCTCTTCGCGCGCTGGAATCCCGATCTGCGGATCTGGCATGTCTTCTGGCACTACTGGCCGGTCCTGATTATTTTGTGGGGCGTGGCCAAGCTGATCGACCATCTGGGCGCGCAGCAGTCCGGGCGCACCCGGCCTCCACTGGTTACCGGATCGGAAGCGGCGTTGATGGTGCTGGTGATTCTGGTGATGGCCGGGATGGGGCTATATTCGCATATCCGCGAAAAACATCCGGACATCGACCTGAATATGAATATGTTTCACGAGCAGGCGACCCAGAATGTGGATGTGCCGGTGAAGACGATTCCGGCGGGCTCGCACATCACGCTGATCACAGCGCGCGGAAATATTACCTGCCACGCGGGCGACACCGACGAGTTGCGGGTGAATGGAAACGAAACCGCGTCGGAGGGCAACGAATCGGCGGCGGAGGACCGGCTCAAAGACGTGCGGGTGACCATCGAGGAGACGCGCGACGGATATACGGTGCATCCGGTGAATCAGGAAAATGGCGGGACGGTGACCGTCGATCTGGATATTACGGTGCCGAAGAACGCGTCGGTGACGGCCAACACGAATCATGGGGACGTCAGCATCTCCGGAATATCGGGAAAAGCGTGGGCCACGACGCTGCATGGGGCGGTGGAAATTCACAACACCGGATCGGATGCGACGGCGGAGATGAGCAAGGGCGACGTGCGCATCGACGATATCGCCGGCAGCGTGACCATTAAAGGGCATGGCGATGAAGTGGACGTCAGCGACATCAGCGGGGATATGACGGTGGAAGGCGAGTTTTTCGGGCCAGTGGTCATTCGCAACGTGACCAAGACCACGCATTACGTTTCGCAGAAGGCGGACCTGACGCTGGAGCGGATGAGCGGGCGGCTGGATCTGGATTCGGGGGATATAGAAGTTTCGGACGTGGCCGGCGCGGCCAAACTGAAGACGAGCAATAAGGATCTGGATGTGGAGAACGTGGGCGGGCGGCTGGAAATATCGGACGTACACGGCGATATTAAGGTGGGCTATGCCAAGCCGCCGACGCAGGAAATCAGCATCAACAACGAATCGGGCGGCGTGGATTTAACTTTGCCGGCGAAATCGAATTTCCAGGTTTCCGCGTGGTCGAAGGGCGGGGACGTGCAGAGTGATTTTGACGGATCGTCGGATACCGAGGGCGATACGCCCCGGTTTAATGCCAAGATCGGAACGGGCGTGCCGAAAATTCAGATCACCACCACGTACGGAACGATTAACCTGCATAAGTCGTCCTAGCACTTTTGATTTTTTTTTTCAGAAACCTCACCCCGATATTCCAAGTTGGTTGCGCACCCGTGGCGAATTCATCCCAGGCGAATTTGAATCTCTGGAAGAAACGGCTGGGCCGGGTGCCGGACTCCGTTTGGGATCAGACCGATCTGGAGACGCTGATTCTGGCGGACAACGAGCTGACGGAAGTGTCCGAGCGGATTGGCGAAATGAAGAAGCTGCGCATGCTGGACCTGGGGCATAACCAATTGACGGAGGTGCCGGCGGGGATCGGCAACCTGAGCGGGTTGACGGATTTTCTGTACCTGCACGATAACCGGCTGACTGCGCTGCCGGATTCGCTGGGCCAGCTGACGCGCCTGCGTTACCTGAACATCGGCGAGAACGCCTTCGAGATTTTCCCGGAATGTGTTTGCGCGATGGCTGGGTTGATCGAATTGCGAATTTCTGACAATGGCCTGCGGACTTTGCCGGAAGCGATTGGGCGGCTTACGAGGCTGCGGGAATTACACCTGCGGAACAATAAGCTGGCGTCGCTGCCGGAGGCGGTGGGGGCGCTGAGGGAGCTGCGGCAGTTGGATCTGCGGGGGAACCCGTTGACCGATTTGCCGGCGGGCATTATGACTTTGCCGCGGCTGGAAAAACTCGATCTGCGATGGGTGACTACTCTTGAGCCGCCNNGGATCTGGAGTCGAGAGGCTGCGCTGTTTATCGGTAGACGGTTTCTGGAGAACTACGTTGCGGCCGCGCCGCGGGCTTCGGCATCGCGCAATTTATCGAGCGTGGTGAAAAATTCGGGAAACGAAACGCCGACACATTCGGAATCGCGAACTACGGTGTCGCCTTCGGCGCCGAGGGCCGTGACGGCGAGCGCCATGGCGATGCGGTGGTCGCCCTGCGGGTCGACTTTCGCGCCGCGTAATTTTCCCGAGGACGTCCCTTCCACGCGCAGACCGTCCGGATATTCGGTAACTTTCGCGCCCATGGCTTGCAGGCCTGCGGCGAGAGCGGCGATGCGGTCGCTTTCTTTGACGCGAAGTTCCTGGGCGTCGTGAATTTCGATGCCGTGCTCGGTGTAGGCGCCGAGGGCGGCGAGCATGGGCAGCTCGTCGATCATTTCGGCGACCTGCGGGCCGGAAATCGCGCCGCCGGTGAGCGGCGCGTAGCGCACGGAGACGTCGCCGATGAGTTCGCCGTCGCGCAGCTGAACGGATGCGAGATTGATGGACGCGCCGATGGAAATCAGGAAATCGAGAACCTTGGTGCGAGTGGGATTGAGGCCGACGTTGTGCAGCATGATGGCGGAGTCGGGCAGAACCAGGGCGGCGGCGATGAGAAAGACCGAGCCAGACAAATCTCCCGGGACGATGAACTGGCGCGGCTGCAATTTGGGACGCGGGTGGATGCGGATTTCGCCTTTGGAAGTTTCGACGTTCGCGCCCATTTCGCGCAGGGTGATTTCGGTATGGTCGCGGGTGCGGACCGATTCGCGCAGAGTGGTGACGCCGTCGGCGTAGAGGCCGGCGAGCAGAACCGCGGATTTTACCTGGGCACTGGGAATCGGCGGGGTGTAATCGATGGCTTTGAGTTTCGCGCCGTGAATTTCGATGGGGGCGCGGTCGCCGTCTTTGGCGCGAATGTCGGCGCCCATCTGGCGCAGAGGTTCGGCGACGCGGCGCATGGGGCGGCGCTGGAGAGATTTATCGCCGGTGATGGTTGAAGTGAAATTCTGGCCGGCGAGCACGCCGGAAAGCATGCGGATGGTGGAACCGGAATTTCCGGCGTCGAGAGCGCGCTTGGGTGCTTTCAAGCCATCGAGACCTTTACCGGCGACGCGCACGAAATCCTTGGTGAGGTCGATCTGGATGCCGAGTTTGCGCATACATTCGATGGAGCTGAGGCAATCGGCGGAAGAGGAATAGTTGCGGATTTCGCTGGTGCCCTCGGCGAGCGAAGCCAGAATGGCGTAACGGTGGGAAATGGACTTGTCGCCGGGGAGTTCGACGACGCCGGACACGTTTCCGCCGGGTGAAATTGTTTTTTTGGCCATCGCACAATTCTAGCACGGGCTGATTTGCTTCCCCGTAAGGCGGCGGGTATTATGAAAGTTCGATGCCCTTGGCCCGCCTCAGACGTTTCTCCCTCGTGGTTCTCGCGTTCCTGATTATTTATTGCGTGCCGATTCAAGCCGACGATGCCACGGCTACTTTTCCGTTGAAAGACATCAAACCCGGAATGAAGGGCGAGGTGTACACGATTTTTCAGGGCGACACGATCGAAAAAGTGGATTTGGTGGTGATCGGAATACTGGAAAACGCGCTGGGGCCGAAGCAGGACGTGATTCTGGTGCAACTGCTGGGGGAAAAAGCGGAGCACAGCGGAGTGGTGGCGGGGATGAGCGGCAGCCCGGTGTATTTCGACGGGAAATTGGCCGGAGCGCTTTCGTTGAAGCTGGGCGTTTTCACCAAGGAAGCGATTGGCGGAGTGACGCCGATCGAAAATATGTTGAGCGTGAACGACGCGCCGGTTTTGCCGGCGGCGGGGGCGCGCGCAGCGACAAGCGACACTGGCGAACTGGGCTATGCGGCACGGGTTCCGCTGCCGGCCAGTTTTGCGGCGCAAAGCGGTGCCGGTGCCGGGGCTGGAGAATTTCTGGTGCCGATTGAGACGCCGCTGATCGCGACCGGAGTTTATCCGGACACGATGGCGCAGTTCAGTAAGCAGCTGGCGGGCTGGGGCATGTCGATGATGGCGGGCGGGACGGCCGCAGCGTCGCCGGACGATGCGCGGTTGAAACCCGGAGACATGGTCGGGGTCGAGCTGATGCGCGGGGATTTGACTATTACGCCGGGATGCACGGTGACGACGGTGGAAGAAAATGGCAAGGTGCTGGCGTGCGGGCATCCGATTTTTTCGTTTGGCAGCGTGTCGATGCCGATGGCGCGGGCGCACGTGGTGATGACTTTGAATTCGGCGATGGCGTCGACCAAAATTATTTCGACCGGCGGGACGATTGGAACGCTGACGCAGGACCGGGTGACGGCGATCGGCGGCCAGCTGGGGCCGGAACCACCGATGATTCCGATGACCGTTTCGCTGGTGACGCCGACGGAGAAGCGGGAATTTCATTTTGAGGTGATCGAGAGCCCGCAACTGACGCCGACGCTGGTGGCGCTAGCGACGTACAACGGAATTGTGGGCAGCACGGCGTATGGCGAGGGGTACACGCTGCAACTGGACGGCGATATTCAAATTAAGGATCACACGGCGGTGCGGCTGAATGATTTGTTCGCGCCGAGCGACATGCCGGTGGCTACCGGATTTTTCGTGGCGGGAAGCGTGCAGGGGGATTTCGCCAGAATTTATGCGAACCCGTATGAGTTTCCGCATGTCTCAGGGATTCACATTCGGGTGACGGCGGTGCCGGAGCGGCGGTCGGCGACGATTGAGAATGCCTGGATCGAAAAAAACGAACTGGTTGCGGGCGAAACGGTGGCGGTGAAGGTGCAGCTGCGACCGTATCGCGGTGCGTCGTTCATTCAGGAAATTCCGGTGACGATACCGGCGCAGGCGGCGCGGGGGAATTTGCAGCTGGTGATCAGCGACGCGGAAACGGTGAACCGGACGACGGAATCGGCGGCGGCCTCGTCGCAGGGACAACTTTCCGGGCTGGAAGAATTGATCAAGTTGATGAATCGGGATCGCGAGAATAACCGGCTGTACGCGACGTTGTTGCAGCCGACGGCGACGTTGCTGGTGGAAGATAAGATCATGCCGAATGCGCCGACGTCGGAGATCAGCGTGATGGATCACCGGCAGAATAGCGGGGCGGTGCGGGTTTCGAATCAGTCGGTGGCGGGCGAGTGGTCGGTGGAGATGCATCAGGTGATTTCGGGCGAGCGGACCTTGCCGATTACGGTTCGGTGATTCGCGGCGCGTGGGATGGTTTTTGGATTCGAAGGGAGAGTCGGATTGAATAATCGGTTAAAGGCCATCGCGAAGCTATCTGTGGAAGTTCGAAACCCATTCCCGCAGCGGCTGAAGCTGGTTCAAGCCGAGCGGCTAACGGCACGGCTAAAGCGGTGCCCTGAGGAAAAACGTGAATGGCGAGCGATGGGTGCAAAACTTGAATTCATGAAACGCCCTAGAATTCTGGTGGCGCTGCTGGTGCTGGGATGCGTGGCGCCAGCGATCGTTTACGCGGAACACACGCGGATGTGGCGCGAATCGAGTTTTGCGGATTTTGAGAAAGGCACGGCCAAGGGCGTGGCGATCCGCAGCGACGGGAAACTGGCGCCGGCGCCGAAGTTCAGTCCCTATTCGGATCCGAATCTGGCGTATTTGTGGAGTTTGCGTTTGGATTCGCGGGGGCGGGTGTACGGGGCTGGAGGATCGGACGCGAAAGTGGTGCGGTTTGACGATCCGGCCAAACCGACGACGATGTTCGAAGCGCCGGAACTTTCGGCGCAGGCGATTGCTTTCGACGCGCAGGACAATCTGTATGTGGGGACGTCGCCGGATGGAAAAATCTATAAGGTAACGCCGGACGGAAAGAAGAGCGTGTTCTTCGAGCCGAAGACGAAATACATCTGGGCGCTGGCGATCGATGCACAGGGGACGCTTTTTGCAGGGACGGGAGATACGGGACAGATTTTTGCGATCACGGGGGATGGCAAGGGGCAGCTTTTCTATCAAAGCGACGAGCGGCATGCGCGGTCGCTGGCGTTCGATGGCAAAGGAAATTTGCTGGTGGGCACCGATCCAGATGGTTTGATCTTACGTATTGAGCCGGTGCGGAACGGCGCGGGCGCGGCGCCGACGGCGGGACAGACTTTCGTGGTGTACGAAACGAATAAGAAGGAAGTGACGTCGCTGTCGGCGGACGCGAACGGAAATATTTTCGCGGCGTCGATTGGGGAAAAGCAGCGGGCGACGCCGGCCTTGCCGGTTTTGAGTGGGGTGCTGACGCCGCAGCAGACCGCGCCGGTGATCGGGCAGCCGAATTCGTCGACGCTAACTTTGCAGGCCGGGGCGTCGCAGGCGACTACGGCGACAGCTCCCTTCCCTTTTTTCCCGTCGACGACCGGCGGGGCGGAAGTGGTGAAGATTTCGGCGGAAGGCGCGCCGGAAACTTTGTGGACTTCGCGAGAAGATCTGGTTTTTTCGATGGCGCTGGAAGCGAATGGAAACATTCTGCTGGGGACTGGGAATAAAGGGACGATCGTCGAGTTAGAGAAAAACCGGGACTACGCCAAGGTGGCCAGCACGGCGGCGGCGCAAGTGACCAGCCTGGTGGCTGGGCGCGACGGAACAATTCTGGTGGGCACGGCGAATCCTGGGAAGGTATTCACGCTGGGACCGGGATATGAGAGCGAAGGCAGCTTCGAATCGGAAACGTTTGACGCGAAGATTTTTTCGCGGTGGGGACGGATCACCTGGATGGGCGACGGCGAACGGGCGAGTGCGGCGAACGTGAGGTTCTACGTGCGGTCGGGAAATACGTCGAGCCCGGAGAAAAATTGGAGCGCGTGGTCGGGGCCGTACCAGAATGGTGCGGGCGAGGCGGTGAGTTGTCCGCCGGCGCGGTTCGTGCAGTGGAAAGTCGTTTTCGNNCCGGACAATGTGGCGCCGGTGCTGGACGAAATCGTGGTGCAAGACCCGAACATCCGGGTGCAGGGGTTTGCGGCGGTGCCGGGCGGGCCCACGGCGCCGACTCCAGCGCAACTGCGGATGCCGCAGCGGCCGGGCGTGCTGAATTTCCCGAATTTTGGAGTGATTACGGAGGCGACGTCGCGGGCGAGTGCCATAAGTGCCCCGGCGCAGGGATTTACGGAAAAGGGCTATGCCAGCGTGCTGTGGAGCGCGCATGACGACAACGACGATGATTTAGTTTTCGCGGTGTACTACCGGGGCGAAGCGGAAAATACCTGGCACCTGCTGAAGGACAAATTGGCCCAGCGATTTTATTCGTGGGATTCGACGACCATGCCGGACGGAGCTTATTATTTGAAGGTCGCGGTTTCGGATTTGCCGTCGAATCCTCCGGCGCAGGCGTTGACGGACGAGCGGGTGAGCGAACGGTTTGAAATTGCGAACACGCCGCCGCGGGTTGAGAATCTGCGCGCGGATGCGAGCCACGATCCAGTGAAGGTCAGCTTCGACGGGATCAGCCCATCGGTTTCGATTGGGCACGCGCAGTACAGCGTGGACGCGGGCGATTGGTTCACGGTATTTCCGGTCGGCGTGTTGTCCGATGCGCCGAAGGAGTCCTACCAGATTCAACTGGCCGGGCTTGGTCCGGGACAACACATTATTTCGGTGCAAGTGGCCGACCGCTACGAAAACACCACGGCGGCGAAAGTGATGTTCACGGTTGCGGGACGCGATTCGAAATAGTGAAGCTGAGAACCGCCTGCGGATTCTAGTTGCCTCAGCTGCGCCGGGGCGTGATGCGTTCGAAACGCTCGATGGTGGCGCCGACGCAGGTGCGGCCGCGCGGATCGAGGCGGTTATCGACGTGGACTACTTTCGCGGTGCAACGCACATCCTCGGGGATTCGCCCGGTCAATTCCGTCGGCAGCGTAAAAAATAATTCGATGGACTGGCCGAGGCCGATGGGTTGCTGCGATTTGAAGCCAATGCCGCGTTCGGACAAATCGAAGGTTTCGCCCTGATGCGGCTCGAGGGCCCGGCTAAAACCAGATTTCGATTCGGGCGCGGCGTGAGTAGGGCCTTGAAAATGTCCGGCGAGAGCGAGTTCTTCGCTGAGGACCACGAAACGAACGGGCATGGTGTAGGGCTTGCGGGGAACAATTCGGCGGTCTTCGGCGGCCATGAACTTCCTCCTCAGGAGCGAGCAGATTGAGATTTTGCTTCTGATTACGGAAGGGGTAAGGTGAGAATCGCATCCGAGATGAAGTGACGTCAACTTTTTGTCGGGCGGAGTTTCCGAACGAGCAGCAGGCGGTGAAACGTGCGCGAGAAGACGGCGTGCGCGAGAGGAAAGGTGGGATTGGTTATGACGGCACAAGGCAGCGTGGGACAAGTGGTGGACGCGGCGGTGACGTTGGGACACATTCGCGAGGCGCATGCGCGGATCGCGGCGCGGATTCACCGGACGCCGGTGTTTACTTCCATGTCGCTGGATGAAATTGCGGGGGCGCAGCTATTTTTCAAGTGCGAGAATTTGCAGAAGACGGGATCGTTCAAGATTCGCGGGGCGACCAATGCGGTGTTTTCGCTGAGTGACGAGGAAGCGAAAAATGGAGTGGCGGCGCCGTCATCCGGAAATCACGCTGCGGCGATGGCGCAGGCAGCGCGCTGGCGCGGAGTTCCGGCGTACATTGTGATGCCGTCGAACTCGTCGCCAGCGAAAAAAGAGGCAGTGCGATTTTACGGCGGGCAGATTACGGAGTGCGAGCCGAATATCGCATCGCGGGAGGCGGTGGTGGCGGAGGTGGTGCGCCGAACCGGCGCTCACCTGGTGCATCCTTATAACGATGCTCGAGTGATTGCGGGGCAAGGGACGGCGGCGGTGGAGCTGCTGGAAGAGATTCCCAACCTGGATATGGTGATTACGCCGGCGAGCGGCGGCGGATTGTTGAGCGGGACGTCGATCGCGGCCAAAGGAATGCGGCCGGAGATTCGGGTGATCGGCGGCGAGCCGCTGAATGCGGACGATGCTTACCGGTCGTTGAAGTCGGGAAAGATCGAGGATGCCGCTACGGCGGAGACGATGGCAGACGGGCTGCGGGCGACGCTGTGCCCGCTGACGTTTTCGATTTTGCGCGAGAATGTGGATGAAATCTGCCGGGTATCGGAAGACGAGATTGCGCGGTCGATGCTGATGCTGTGGGAACGGATGAAAATCGTGGTGGAAGCTTCGGGGGCGGTGGCCGCGGCTCCCGCGCTGTTCCGGAAAATCAGCAAGCCCGGAAAGCGAATCGGGATTATTTTGTCGGGCGGAAACCTGGATCTGCGGAATTTGCCGTTCGCGGCGATACCGCCACGCTAAATTCCACAAGTCGCCACTTTCCAAATTGGCGTTCTACAAGTCGTCGGGCGCGCGCCAGTCGG
>PMHK01000201.1:0-7273 GCA_003156635.1 Acidobacteriota bacterium
GACGCCGACCCCGCCGTCGTCGAAGAAGTGAAATGGGGAGGGACGCCGGTGTTCTCGCATGACGGCATTGTCTGTACCGGAGAATCGTACAAGCAGGCGGTGAAGTTGACCTTTGCGCGCGGCGCTTCCCTGCCCGACCCGAAGAAGCTTTTCAATTCCAGCCTGGAAGGAAACGTGCGGCGGGCACTCGATTTTCGCGAGGGAGAAAACATCAACGAGGCCGCGTTTAAGCAACTCATCCGCGCCGCAGTGGTCGCTAACACCGCTGCGCTCATCGAACGCGCCGCGAAAAAGAAGGCGAAGAAGAAGTAAGCCCGCACCTCGGCCGCAAATCGAAGCCTCCTGAACCATTTCGCCTGCGCACCGGTCAGCCACGGCCCTGATGGGCCTCCCTCGAACGCTTGACAGCCTCGCCGCAAGAATTGTCAATCGAATTCTCCGGCCCGCTCATCGAAGGTGTGATCGATTGCACTTCAAGGAGAGAACCATGTCGCACCATCTCGATTCGCCCATCGCACGTCAAGATATCCGCCTGGACATCACCGACCTTTATGTTTTCCGCGGCCAAACCGGAACGGTTTTCGCCATCAACGTGTGCCATTCCATTTTCGGGCCGATTCCCGCACCCGGCTACCATCCCGAAGGGATGTACGACTTTAAAATCGATCTGAATGGCGACGCGCTCGAAGACCCGGCCTATCGTTTTACTTTTAGCGAACGCGACGCACAGGGCAAACAGAAGTACACCGTCCGCCGGCTGACCGGCGCCGATGCCGCCGACCCGCAGGCGGCGGGTACCGTAGTGGCCCAGGGCACGACCGACGAAAGTGTGACCACGCCGTCCGGCCTGCGCGTGTGGGCCGGAAAAGCCGGCGATCCTTTCTGGATCGAGCCCGACGTGCTGCACGCGGTGGGCCACGCGTTTCAAGATGGCAAGACTGTTGACCTCGCCGGTTGGGATCCGGCGAAAGCGAAAAATCTTTTCGCCGGCCATACCGTGTATTCGATGGTCCTGGAAATTCCCGACGCGGAGCTGCTCGCGGCGGCGAACGCCATGGCCAACTCCAGCGCCGACGGAAGCGAAAATCCGCGCATCGGCGTCTGGGCGCTCTCGATTTTGGCTACCGATGCCGGCGGCTGGCGCCACATCAATCGCGTCGGGCTGCCGATGATTCATCCGCTGTTCACCCAGTTCAACGAAGACCTCGGCAATCGCCTGAACGGCGGCGGGCCTTCCGGCGACCTTTCCGCGTTTGGGCCCACGGTGGCGAAAGCGGTGGCCGGTGTGGTCGCGGCGTACGGCACAGCGCAGGATCCGCAGGCCTACGGCGAAAAAGTGGCGCAGCGCTTCTGCCCCAACGTGTTGCCTTANNTGGCCGCGAATGCGCCGATTCGGCTGGGCATTGGGAAGGAGTCGGTCACTTCGAAACCGCGGGCGAACTTTCCGTACGTGCCCGCCGCGGCTGCGGCGGACAGCAAATCGAGCGGCGCCGCCGCGGGAGCGCCGGCGAAGAATTGGTCGTCACCGTCGTAAATCGCGCGACGCGCGATTCGCGAAGGCAAACCGCAGAAGCGCAGAGTCAACAGCCCCACCCTTCCGGAAAACGGAAGGATGGGCCACCCGGAAAGGCCAGAGGCAACGACGAAACGCGAGGGCGGGTTTAGATCCCGCCCTCCGGATACGTAGGGCAACACAAAGGCGGGAGAGGTCCCTCGTCGCGAAAACGCTTGTCGGGATAACGACGAAAACCGAAGCGTGAAAAGCGGAAACGCACAGTGGCCCGATCGCGCTGAGGGCGGGGGGCAGGCTAGCCTTTGAAGGTCAGCGCGGAAAATGGAAATGCAGGTGCGAATGCGCGTACTTGTAATAATGCGCGAGCTTTTCGCGGAGGGTGTGCTGCCACAGTGCGTCGCAAATCGCGCCGAGGATCAACGCCAGGAAAAGACACGGAATCGCGAAATAAAAAGCGGAAGTGAGCAGCTCGCGTACAAAAGTGCCCATGGAGCACCTCTCGAGGGGCCGGTAAGGCGAAAGGTAGCACCGGTGCTGGGAAAGTCAAGAACTTCCGCAGGCCGCCGCGGATTTTGACTCGGGCTTGACGCGGCAACCGACCAGGCCATCGATCCGGCCACCCGCCACCCCGCGCGCGACCTACTTCAACTCTTTTCCGGTGCTGGTGATAACCAGCTGGCCGTGTTTCACACCTTGCAGGCTGAGAATGCGATTGGAGAGATCGCGAATCGCGCCGCTGCGGCCCTTCATCATCACCACTTCCAGGCAATTATGATGGTCCAGATGCACGTGGGTCGCGGCGAGCACCTGGCTGCCGGCCTGGTGCTGGGCCTCCACCAATTTCTCGGTGAGATTCGGGCGGTGGTGGTCGTAGACAAAGGTGAGCGTGCCGGCCACGACTTTATTTTTGTCGGCCTCTTCGGAAACCAGGTAATCGCGCATAAGGTCGCGCACCGCCTCCGAACGATTCTGGTAACCCTTTCCGGAAATCGCGCGATCGAATCGCTCCAGCAAATCGGGGTCAATCGAAAAACCGGTCCGAGCTAAACCCGCCATAAGGCTCCTTTGCGCCGGTGCTGCTTTTTTTCGGCAAAGCGAAATCCGAATCCGAACGCGATTCCCTTCCTTTATAACGCAGCGCGCGAGTCGTGGCGAGCCTGCGCGCAATTCCGAAGCGGGACACCCCTCGGGCCGAACTTATCGATAGCACGTTTTTTATGAATGTGCTACAAGAGGCCAGCACGCATTAGCACGATTTCTAATGCCGTATGCTCGCAGGGCGTGCGGCCCAAGTATTCTCCAGCGTGAGGGACCCCGGGAGAACGTGCGATGCGCAGGTTGGGCAAGGCCCCTTCGTCGATCATTCTTTGGTGGGCAATAACGCTCAGTGCGCCGGCGAGCGCCGCGCAGCAGAAGACGCCGGCCGCCGCGACCGATAAAGCTAATCCCGCGCAGGTATCCGGAACGGTGGTGGACTCGTCTGGTGCGGTGATGGCCGGAGCGACCGTGCAGATTCGAAGCGTCGACGGCGCGGAAAAGGTGAAAACCCGCACGGACGCGNNGACGCGAACGGCGCGTTCAGTATTTCCGGACTCGCGGCAGGTAATTATCGACTCGTCGTAGCGAGCGCCAGTTTTGAAACCAAAGAAATTCCCGTCACCATCGGGACCGGCGAAGCGTCGGTCCCGCTGCGCATTTCTCTAGCGGTGAGCCATGTAAACACTGCCGTAACGGTGAACGGCCGCAATGATGATCTGGTGGGAATTGCGGACTCCGCGACCCAGGGAACGGTGGGCGCCGAGGAAATTCAGGATCGTCCGATTCTTCGTTCCGGAGAAATTCTGGAGGCGGTCCCCGGCCTGATCATCACGCAGCATGCCGGCGGCGGCAAAGCGAATCAATATTTTCTGCGCGGCTTCAACCTCGACCATGGCACGGACTTCGCCATTTTCGTCGACGATATGCCGCTGAACCTGCCGTCGCACGCGCACGGCGAAGGGTATGCGGACATGAACATCGTCATCCCGGAGCTGGTCCAGCGGGTGAATTACGAGAAAGGTCCTTATTACGCGGACGTCGGCAACTATGGTTCCGCCGGATCGGCCCATCTGGAATATTTCAAAGAGCTGCCCCAAGATTTCATCCAGGTGGAAGGGGGGATGTACGGTTTCGGGCGTTTCGTTTTTGGCGTATCGCACAAACTCGGTAAGGGCACGTTGCTGTACGGCGGAGAGGCGTACCACGAGGACGGCCCTTGGAAGCATCTGGATAATTATTACAAGTTCAACGGGATTCTGACTTACAGCCAGGGCACCGAAGCGAAAGGGTTCAGCATCACGGCGCGCGGCTACCACGGACAGTGGCACTCGAGCGATCAAATCCCGGTGACGGCAATTCCGCTGGTGGGTTATTTCGGCGCGCTGAATCCGACGGACGGCGGCCATTCGCAGCGTTATAGTTTGCAGGGCGAATGGCATCGCCAGGACGCGAATTCCGAAACGAAAATTACGCTCTACGGTTTTTACTACGATCTCGATTTGTTCTCCGACTTCACTTACTTCCTGAATGACCCGGCGAAAGGCGATCAGTTCGAACAGCAGGACCGGCGCTGGGTGGCCGGACTGGACGCCCACCACACGATATTCGCTGAATGGTTTGGCCGCAAAGTGGAAAATACTTTCGGCGTGCAGGTCCGCAACGATTGGATCCACAACGGCCTGTACCGCACCGAAGATCGGGAGCGCACGGACAAGACGGATATCGTCGCCTGCTTTACCAATCCCATCCCCCAGTGCGGACCCGACGGAACCATCAACGGACTGTTTCCGACTTTGCCGGCGGACACCGATTTGAATAATTTTTCCGACACGATGCTTGGTTTTTACGCCGAAAATAAAATCCAGTGGACCGAAAAATTCCGCTGGGACCTGGCCGTGCGCGGCGACGAAGCGATATATAACGTCACCAGCCTGACTCCAGCTTATACCGCCACCGAATTGCCGGGCGCTCCGATGGTCAATTTTGCGCAGCTCAATTCCGGCACGGCCACCAAGTTTCTGCCCAGCCCCAAAGGGAGTTTGATTTTCGGCCCGTGGGCCAAGACCGATTTCTATGTGCAGGCCGGATTCAGCTTTCACAGCAACGACGCGCGCGGCGCCACGCAACGGGCCGAGCCGATTTCGCCGGACCATCCTTTTCCAACCAGCAGCATTCCCACTTCCCCGCTGGTCCGGACCACAGGCGCGGAAGTGGGCGTGCGCACCTCGATCGTCCCGCACCTGCAAAGCACTCTTTCGCTCTGGTATCTCCACAGCAATTCCGAACTCCAGCAAGACGGCGACACGGGAGCTACGGTGGCTTCGGCCTCACCGAGCAACCGCTATGGCGTCGAATGGGCCAACTACTACACGCCCGCCGAACATTTGGTTTTTGATTTGGATATGGCCGACTCCCGCGCGCGATTTACCGAAATTGACCCGGACGACGCGGCGTTTACCAACCCTGGTGGTGGCCTGTTTCCGGTGCAAGGTCCGGGAGGCAAGCGGGTCCCCGAAGCGGTTCGAGTGGTGATTTCATCGGGCGCGACCCTGCACAATTACAAAGGTTTTACCTCGACGATCCGCTTGCGCTATTTTGGCCCGCGCGATTTGACCTCCGACGGATTGAATCGCTCCGCGGCGACGCTGTTGCTAAACGCCGGGTTCGGCTATCGATTTAATAGCCAATGGCGCATCGCGGCCGACGTTTTGAATTTCCTCAATCGCCGCAATGACGACATTACCTACGCGTACGTCTCTCGCATCACGCCAACCGGGCCGGCGGAATTCACCAATGTCTTCCACCCCGCCGAACCGGTCCAGGTGCGAGTTTCGTTGGTAAGGACCTTCGGCGGAAGCCGCTGACATAAACTCCGCGTTTGTGGCCGGCTGCACTTACACCTTCCAGCCGCTGAAATCTCCAGTTTTTTGATTTTTCCGCCTTTTCTCTTTGCCGCTACGGCGGCGGCTCGGCTTTGGGACCCTGGCACGCCGGGCAAGTTCCGGGGACCGGAACGACGCTGGCATCCGGAAAGCGTGCGAGGGCCGGAGCGGCGGCAGAGCCGGAACTGGAATTGTTACTGGCGCGGTCGCCAGGCGCGGGGATCGTCGACCGGATGCGGTGGCCGCACTCGATAAATTTCAGTTCGAAATAATCCTCAACAATCTTTTTAGGCGCGGACACGGGTTCCCTCCTGCCGCCGGTTACCGCGGGGCGACGATTTTTAGGGTCGGCTCGTTTTTGGTTTCGGGTTTCGGCCCATTTTTCACACTCGGCGGTGGGCCTGCGTGCAGTTCGTTTTTTAGATCGAAGTAGGGATCGGTTTTGGCCGCAGGGCGAGTGGCGTTACGGTTGGGCCCGCGCGCGTCAATGTGCTCGAGCAGCAGTTCGGCCTTCCACACCGAGTCGGACAAAACGGCGCGGAGGGCCGGGGCGGAATCCTGATCGAGAAACATCAGACGCGGAGCGGCGATGAAAGCGGCGCAAAGGGCGATGGTTTGTTTTTTGGAGTCGTCCATGGGCGGAGTCTAGCATCTTCGCTTTTTCTTCGCCATAGGAGAATTGCGAAATTCAACAGCGCGTTGAAACTTTCAACGCGCGGCGGCGGCCGGGCGGGCGGCGGCTGGATTTTTTTGCGGCCCTAAGTCGCTCCATTGCAAGCCGGTTGTACAATCCGCGGAAGCGCGCGGCCCATGGTTCGCAACGTGCATTGGTATACGGCGGAGTCAGGTCGCCGAGTTCAGATTCCGAAGGCAAATCCCAAAGCGAGCGGAGGATATCGTGAAAGTGACCAAAGGCAAGAAGGCCGCGGGAAAGAAGCACAAAGCGATCAAGCGGGGAAAATCGTTGGAAGCGGTAAAGCCGCTGACTAAATTCGAAGTGCCGGTGGCGCCCGCGCTGCAGCCGCTGGTCGGCGTCAAGCAGCCGAGCTTTTCCACCAGCAACGGCGGGACCGCACCCACCGAAACGCTCAGCTTGAACTTCACCAAAATCGAATTCAAGTACAAGCCGCAAGACTGATTTTGCCTTCGAGCGGCGCAGCGCACATTCTGGCGCGGCGCCGCAACCGCCGCGCGCTGGCTCGCGCGGAGAATCAAGGACAGGTGGACGCAGCGCAGCCGATGCGTCCAACTACATTTCTGGCACGCTTTCGATTTTGAGCTTTTGATGTTGAATTTGATTTTGAATCTGATTTTCTGGGTGGCCCATCCTTTCGGTTTGTGCAAGGGTGGGGCTCTTCTGCGGCACAACCACGAACGGCAACCGCGCGGCTCAAGAGTTCAGGACATTTCGTTACAAGTAGCCAAAGCAAAGGCAACAGCCCTACCTTTGTCCAAACCGCAAATGTGGGCCACCCGGAAATTCAAAGGCGGCGATTTTTATTTGTGGTTGCAGCCGGGGCTGAAACTGCGGCTGCCAACCTTATAATACAACTCGTGGCCAGGAGAGATTCGTGCTCAGTCGAAAGATACAAGATGGCGTGACTTTTGTAGGAGAGTGCGTGAACCATTTTTTCACGCCGAAGGGGCTGCATTGCCCATGTTGCGGCGGCGCGCTGCGGGAAGAAATCTCGCCGGAGGGCCAGGCTTCTTTATTTTGTAACAGGCCGGTACCAGGCTGCGCGAGCCCGGTGAAAAGCTTCGAAAGCGCACAGGAGATGTATCGCTGGCGCGACACGATCTGGGAAGTGATTGCGCGGACGTGTAAGCAGCACGGATGAGC
>PMHK01000201.1:7285-10360 GCA_003156635.1 Acidobacteriota bacterium
GATTTGCTGGTTGCTTGCACAGCGTGCTCGTTGAACAATCGCAGGCGCGATAGCGCGCCCTGCTTGATCGCTTCCACTACCGCCGGAAGAATTTTGTAGGGGACGACTTCGGCGGGGTGCTGGGCCAGGCTGGCGTCGAGGCTGTTGCGCCAGACCAGGCGCAGTTCGGTATTGATGTGCACCACGTTGATGCCGGCCTGGATGGCGCGGCGGAAATCGTCGTCGTCGGTGCCGGAGCCGCCGTGCAGCGTGAGCAGCGATCCCGTTTCTTTTTTTATCGCGGCGATGCGCTCGATATCGAGATGCTTTTTGGTTTTTCCTTCGACCATGCTTTGCACCAAGCCGTGCATGTTGCCGACGGCCGGCGCGAGAATATCGATGCCGGTGGCGGCGATGAATTTCTTCGCTTCGTCGGGAGTGGTGCGGAATTTGGTCAGGTCCGGCGCGGTTGCGTGAATTTCGGAGCCGGTGCCGATGTCGCCGATTTCGCCTTCGACCAGAATGTCGGGATTGATGGCTTTCAGTTTTTGCACGGCGTCGCGGGTCTGGCGCACGTTTTCGTCGAAAGGCAGCGCGGAAAGATCGAAGACGATGGAATCGAAGCCGGCGTTCGCGGCTTCGAGCGCTTTGGCCAGCGAATGGGTGTGATCAGCGTTCAGGTAGATCGGAAAATCGAATTCGTCGCGCAAGCTTTTCACCAGCGCGGCCACCTGGCGCACGCCGAGAAAAGCGCGTTCGCCTTCCGACACACCGACCATGACCGGCACGCGCAGCTCGCGCGCCGCCGCGAAGACGCCCATGAGAATATTATCGTCGCCAATGTTGAAATGCCCCACGGCCACTTTGTTTTTCTGCGCCTGCTCCAAAACCTCGCGTAGTTTTTGCATGGGCATTCTCCTCGGTCGTCGATGAAGCAAATTTATGCCGCTAGCCAGAATTGAATTATATCGCCACACATTTCAGATGCCTGAAAGCAGCATTTCGGTTTGGCGCAAAAGCGGTGGGTCAAACGCTCACGAATGAATGAAAACGACCGCGTTGTAGACCAGGTGAAGGAGCACGGCAGCTTCCAGGCGGCCGGTTTTCTTGAACCTCAGAATTGCGGGAGATAGTAGCACCGGTGCAGGCGGCGTCTGCTCCAAGGCCCCGGCAGATTAGGACAAATTGCGCCGAGCCTGCGGCGCCAATACTATCAGCGCGACAGAAAGGCGAGGGTGCCGCCGAGGACATCTTCGATGACATGCGCGAGAATTCCTGGGCGCAGGCTTTTGCGCCAGTTCGCCAGCAGGCCGAGGAGCCATCCCTGCAGCATGATGACCAGCATGACCCGGCCGTAGTAGCCGTGGGCCAGTCCGAAAAGCACCGCCTGGGCGATGATGGCGAACGCGCGACTGCCGGTCCACGAAAAGAATTGGCGGATCAGATAGCCGCGGAACAGCAGTTCTTCGCTGAAGGAGCCGCTCACGGCGAGCATCAGAAAAACCACCAGTTCCACCGGAGTTTGCGGAGTATTGGCCCGTCCGCCCGCCGCGCCAGCCGCGGCACCGCCGATCAGGCGAACCAGCAATCCGACCAGCGGTATGGTGACGACCAGAAAGCCGAGCGCGATTCCCAGGTCGCGAAAGAAAGCGGTGACCGTGGGCCAGCGGCCCGCGATCAAACTAGCCAGCGAGAGCCCGCGCCGCCGGAGCGCGAGCCAAACCAGCAGCACCCCCAGCCACTCCATCGCCAGCACGGTGATGAAACTGGAAAGGCGGGAGCTGACGCCCGGCAAGTGGAGGTTGGCCAGGCCATGCTGATACCAGCTGGCAACGGAACAAAGCGAGATGGGCAGTAAGACCAGCACCGTGTGCCACCACGGAGCGAGGGGCTCACGNNCGGCTGTTACATCGCGGGCGTTGTGCCGCACGAATTTGAGGAGTACGATGCGGCGTAAATTTTCTTGCCCGTCCGCGCACTCCCCTGGAGTCTTCGATGGTGAGCTATCGACAAGGGCCGGAACTGCCGCTGCGTCGCGAGACGATTTACGAGGCGTTCGCGGCGGCGGCGCGGAAATTCCCTGATCGGCCCGCGTTGGTTGCGCGGCCAGAGGGCGTGCGTTGGACGTACCGCGAACTGCACGAAGAGGTAGAAAAAACGGCGCGTGGGTTGGCGGCGCTGGGATTGCAGGCTGGCGACCGCGTGGGCGTTTGGGCCGGGAGTTGCGCGGAGTGGATTTTGTTGCAGCTGGCTTGCCCGCGCATTGGCGTGACGCTGGTCAGCGTGAATCCCGCGTATCGCGCGGCGGAGCTCGGCTACATCCTGCGCAAATCGAAGATGTCGGCGATTTTTCATTTCCCGAATTGCGCGCGTGCGGATTACGACGCGATTTTGCAGGAAGCGTGCGGCGGTGAGGCGTGCGACGGCGCGTCGCAGCTGCGGCACGACGTTCGCATCGGCACCGAATCATGGCAGGCGATGATTGATGCGGCCAGCGGCGTTACCCTGGCGACCACATCGATCGAGCCGCACGCCGTCGTCAATCTGCAGTACACCTCTGGCACCACCGGCAGTCCGAAAGGCGTGCAACTGACGCATCACAACCTGGTGAACAACGCGCAGCTGACCGCGCGAGGTCTGGGCCTGACGGAGCACGATCGCGTTTGCCAGACTTTTCCGCTGTACCACTGCGCAGGTTATACGGTCACTTCTCTCGGTGCGTTGCTTACGGGCGCGGCGTTGGTGCTGCCCTCGCGGATGTTTGATCCGCGGGCCACGCTCGAGACGATCGAGCAGGAGAAAATCACGGCGCTGCTCGCGGTTCCCTCGATGTACCTCGCGTTGCTGGAGCAGCCAGACTTCGACCGCATCGATCTCAGCTCCATACGGGTCCTGCTGACCGGCGGCGCGGCGTGTTCGAGTGAATTAATTCAGCGCCTGGAGTGGAAATTCGGGACGCCGGAAATTTATAACGTGTATGGCCAGACTGAATCGTCGCCGACGGTGACGATGTGTGACAAGGAATCGAGCGCCGAGCAGCGCTCCACCACGATTGGCCGAACCATGCCCAACACCGAAATAAAAATCGCCGACGTG
>PMHK01000071.1:0-1236 GCA_003156635.1 Acidobacteriota bacterium
ACGTGAATCTGCGCGGGACGCTCGAAGTGATTCAACTGGCGATGCGCGCCCGAGACGAACACGGCCTGCGCCGGTTCAGCCACGTCAGCACCGTGGCCGTTGCAGGGCACAGGGCGAACGAAATGGTTGAGGAAGATTCGGCCATCGACTGGAACCGTTCGGACTACGATCCCTACGCGCGCACGAAGAAATTCTGCGAACACATGGTCCGGCAGTTGCTGCCCGACGTTCAGCGAACGATTTTCCGGCCAAGCATCGTGCTGGGAGATAGCCGCCGTCCGGAGACGAACCAATTCGACATGGTTCGCGCGTTCGTTTTTCTGGCGGGACTTCCGGCGCTTCCCTTCCGGCCTACGGATCGCATCGATATTGTTCCGGTGGACTTTGTGGCGGACGCGGTCGCGACGCTGCATCAGAAGGAAAAGCCCTTGCACGATATTTACCATTTGTCGTCCGGCACCGGCGCCGAGACCTTCGAGCAGCTGACCGATGCGTTGTCGGAAGCGCAGGGAAAGCGCGGTCCGAAATTCGTTCCGGCGTTTGAGAAGCCGACTTCGCAAATGGTGAACGCGCTGGCAGGGCGCGCCGGAAAGATCGGCGGAATTGCCACGCTGCTGAAGGTTTTTCTTCCGTACCTGGTTTGGAACACGGTTTTCGACAACACGCGGGCGGTGGAAGAAATGGGCCGGCAACCGGCGCCATTTTCACAGTACTCGTTTCCGCTGCTGCGATTTAGCCGTGAAAATCATTTTGTATATAAATATCGCGACTGGCCGGCGCCGAATCCATCCGCTTTGGCCGCGCGGCAAGCCCGCTCGGCGCAGGATATTTCCCGATGACGGATCTGCTACTGGAAGGTTGGGTCAGCGGGCTCATCGAGCTGAACAAGTTCGAATACATGCTCGGCGCCGGGCAAGCGTGGCGGCCCGGCGAAAAATTAAAGCTGCTCTTCGCGGGCTACAACGGCACGCGCAACACGGGATCGGACGTGCGCGTGGAAGAAATGATCCGGCAGGTGCGGCGGATCCTCGGCAACGAAAATTTGGCGCTGAGCGTGATGTCGCAGAATTTCGACCGAACGCGCGGTTATTTCGGCGACGCCAAGCAAGTGCATTTGCCCGATGTTTTTCCGCCCTTTCTTCATTCCGAAGTGAGAAAAAACGACGGGGTGGTGGCTTGCGAAGGCTCGATGTTCAAAAGCAAGTTTGCGAACGCGCTGACCACCATGATGATCGG
>PMHK01000071.1:1257-15844 GCA_003156635.1 Acidobacteriota bacterium
CGCGCAACGTGGAGTCGCAAGCCGTGCTCGGGAAACTTGGTGTTCCTACCGAACTGGGGACGGACACGGCGTGGACGTTCGAACCGCTGGGGCGGGAGTATGGGCTCAAGGCACTGCGCGATGCGGGTTGGGATGGGCAAACGCCCGTGCTCGCCGTGTGCCCGATCAATCCGTTCTGGTNNCGGTCACGGCGTCGCTGGTGAAGTGGGCGGCGCATTCGGTCGCGGGCGCTTACAAGGACAGCTACTACCGCACAATTTACTTTCATAAATCCGGGCCGGCGGTGACCGCAGCGTATGAAAAATATTTAGCCGCGATGGCGGCTGGCGTTGAAGGCTATCGCGAATCACGCAAGGTTTTTCCGGTGATGATCGCGATGGAGATGCTGGACCGCGACGCGTGCAAGCGGGTAGCGCAACGGCTGGGCGGTGCTCCGGTATTTGGGTCCGACCAGTTCAACATGTTCGAACTGGTGAGCATTCTGCGCACGACCGATCGGATATTGTCTTCGCGCTACCATGCGATTGTGACTTCCATGCCGGCGGGGATTCCATCGGCGGGCGTGACCATGGACGAACGCATTCGCAACCTGATGCGCGAGCGCGGCCACGAACATTTGTTGATGCGGGTGGACGACGCGGACCTGGCGGATAGAATCGTGATGGCGCTCAATGCGCTGGACTCCGAAACCGACGCGATTCGCGATGGCATGGAAGGCACCGTCGCGCGCAACCTGCAGATGATGGCGCGGATGGGGACCTATTTTGAAGAGCAAGTGGCGAAGCGTTATCCCGAATTTCCGATTCGCACTGGCGTACTGGGATGGGAGAAATATCTTCCGCCGCTCAGTCCCAATCTGGTGAAATTGCTCGAAACGCAAAGTGGAGTTTTAGCTTCCTGAAAGCTGATGGCGGCTCCGGCATGACTTTCCTCGAGACCATCTTCGAACGGCTGCAGCGCACTCCGGATTCCATGGTGGCTAGTGAGATTCGCGAAGGGGCGGCACATCCCGTGTCCGCACGCGAGTTGTTGGCCATGGTGCAGCAGGCCCGGCAATTTCTGCGCGCGCGCGGTATGAAGAAAACCGACCGCTGCGCAGTCTTGGCTTCGAACAGCGTGGGCTGGATCGCGTTGGACTTGGCGCTGATGGCGGAAGGCGTTGTGGTTGTCCCGCTGTATTCGCGGCAGGCCACGGCCGAGCTGGTGCATATGATGCTCGATGCGCTGCCGCTGCGGATTTTCTGCATGAACGCGGGAGTGGCGGCGGAAATCAAGAAGCTCTGGCCCGGCGCTCCGCATATTTCGTTGATCGATACTGTTTTCGTGGGTGAAGCGGGCGCGCAGTCTCCGCCGATCCATCACGAGGACGGCGACCTGATCACTATCATTTACACTTCCGGAACGTCGGGCGAGCCGAAAGGCGTGATGCTGAATGCCGGGAACGTGACGTTCATGCTGGGAGCGACCAACGCGCGGCTGGATCAGTTGGTGGGGCCGCAAAGCGAGCCGGAGAAAGTTTTTCATTATTTGCCGTTTTCGTTTGCGGCGTCGTGGATTGCGATGCTCTCGTTCGTATCGCGGAACAGCGCACTTTCCCTCTCTACTGACCTAACCAAACTGGCGGATGAATTGAAGATCGCGTCGCCGAATTATTTTCTGAACGTGCCGACGCTGCTGGAGCGCGTACGCAGGACCATCCAGGAAACGATTCAGAAACGCGGGACATTTGCGGCGACGGTTTTTTCGAAGGCGCAGGATGCGTATGGCCGAAGGAGCAGCAGTCAGGGCAGTTTTGCGGATACTTTCTGGCTGGCGCTGGCGAATCGCTTTATGTTTCCGACGATTCGCGCGGGTATCGGCCCGAGCTTGAAAGGATTGATCTGCGGTTCGGCGCCGCTCTCGATGGAGACCCAGCAATTTTTTATGATGTTGGGTATTCCGGTTCTGCAGGCTTACGGCCTGACGGAAACTACGGCGATTTGCACCATGGACGACCCGCATCGCGTGGTAGCCGGATGCGTGGGCGTGGCGGTGCCGGGTACGGAAATGAAGATCTCCGATGATGGAGAAATTCTGGCGCGGGGGCCACACATTTTTCCGGGATATTGGAAGCGTCCGGCGGAAAGCGCGCAGGCGCTGGAAGGCGGGTGGTTTCATACCGGAGATCAGGGCGAAGTCGACGCGACCGGAAACTGGCGAATTACTGGCCGGGTGAGAAATATAATCATCCTGAATTCCGGCCACAAGGTTCCGCCGGAACCGCTGGAATCGGCGCTGACCCAAATCTTGCCCGAGGCCGAACAGGTCGTCCTGATCGGCAATCGGCGAAGTTTTTTGGCGGCGCTGGTGGCCGTGAGTTCCGGCAATGGGACGAATGAAGCGAACGTGCAGGCGGCGATTGAGCGCATGAACGCGGACCAGCCCCATTACAAGCAAATTCGGGCGTTCAGGATTGTGCCGGAGCCGTTCGGAATCGAGAGCGGTCTGCTCACCTCGAACGGAAAGCTGAAACGCGACGCCATCGCAGAGCGTTATGCGGCGGAGATTGAAGCGATGTACGCCAAGAAAACCGAATGAAGACTTTCCAGGGTAAAACTCTTTCGTGGAATTGGACTGATGGCGTTATCGAGCTGACCCTCGACCGTGCGCCCTGCAATGAAATTGGCTCGGCGACGCTTCCGGAATTGGGGCGGTTTGTTGAAGCGCTGGCCAAGCTACAAAATGAATCCCATGCGCTGATTATTTCCAGCGCAAGAAAAGAAGGTTTTTGCGCCGGGGCGGATCTCCGGGAGTTGTACCGCGAATCGCAGCCACTGGCCCCGAACGAACGCGGAGCCCGTCTGCGGGATTTTCTGGAACGCATTCACCGGGTGATGAATGCGATTGATTCCGTGCCGTTGACCACAATCGCGGCAATTCAAGGCATTGCGTTCGGCGGCGGATTTGAACTGGCGCTGGTTTGCGATTTGATCATCGCCGACAAGACGGCAAGGTTTTGTTTTCCCGAGCTTAGGCTTGGGTTGATTCCGGGCTTTGGCGGGATTCCTCGATTGAGGCGCGACCTGGGCAACGCGGTGCTCCGCGATTTGCTGCTTACGGGCCGCAGTATCAACGCTACCAAGGCGCAGGCGGTGGGGCTGGTCAGCCAGGTGGTCGCCGAAGGAGATGCTCTGCGGATTGCGCGTTCCACGGCAGCGCAATTGAAGAAGTTTGATCGCGAGACGGCGGCCGCTGCGAAAAAATTCATCAAGCCGATTCCGTTCGACGAGTTGCGGCGCGAGATTGAGATATTTTGTGAGCTGTTCGAGCGTCCGGCGGTGAGAGAGGGCTTGCGAAAATTCGTCGAGAGTACGGACGCGTTGCCCTACTTGCCTTAGGCGCGAATTCGCGGGTTTGTTGCTGATTTGTGGCAAAATACGAACAGATGAGCACATTACAAGACACTACCAATGAAGTGCTGGCTCTGGCATCGACACATTTCAAGGTGCCGCGCGAACAATTGACGCCGGACGACGATTTTTTCAAGAAGCTCGGAATCAACAGCCTGCAGGCGCTCGATTTGTTGACACGCATCGAGCAGCATTTTCACATCGAATTACCGGATTACGAACTGCAGGGCGTCAGCGATTTCCGGACCCTGGCTGAGCGCATTCAATCCCGCCTGTAATGCTGGACCTTCGCCAATACAATTCACTGGGTGACGCACTGCGTGCGGCACTGGAAACCTGGCCGGACGAAACCTGCCTGATCGAGGCCGATCGCGAGCGGGAAAATCTACGCCTGACCTATCGCCAGTTCAAACAATCGGCCCTGCCATTGGCTCGCGCGATCCAGGATGCCGGGTTCGTAAGCGGAACCCGGGCCGCGATCATCATGACCAATCAGTCGAAGTGGCTGATTTCCGCCTACGCGATTTTCTTCGGTGGCGGCGTGCTGGTTCCATTGGACTACAAACTGACGGCAGCGGAGCAGATCAAGCTGCTGCAACATTCCGGGGCCGAGTTTCTGGTTGTTGAATATTATTTGTGGCGGGCCCTCACGCAGGCGGAGGGCTTCAACGAGCTTCGCACGCGGGTCGTGCTGGTTACCGAGGCTCCCAAGGATGCGGAACTGGGTGGCGCGAAACGGTGGGAGGAATTTGCGGAGACTCGTGAGCCGGTTTTTGTGGCGCGTGAACGCAAAGATCAGGCTTGTATCGTCTATTCCTCGGGGACGGGCGGGCGGCCCAAGGGCTGCGTACTGACGCACGAAAATTATCTGGAACAATGCGTGGCGCTGACTTCGCTCTATCCGTTTTGGCCGGGCGTGCGTTACTTGAGCATTCTTCCGACGAACCATGCGATCGATTTCATGGTGGGGTTCATCGGTCCATTCACCTGCGGGGCCACGGTGGTGCATTTGCGGACCTTGCGTCCTGAATACATTCGCGAAGCCTTCACCAAATATCAGATTACGTATATGGCGCTGGTGCCGATGGTGCTGAAAAACCTGGAAAAGGGTTTGCGGCAGCGATTCGCGGATTTGCCGAAGGCGAGGCGCACGGTGCTGAACGGTCTGATCGGGGTGAATCGGACTCTCACGCGCCGGCGGCCACGATTGAAATTAAGCCGGACGTTGCTGCCGCAGGTACACCAGGCGTTTGGCGGCGGGCTACGCGCGTTTTTTGTGGGTGGAGCTTTTACTGAGCCGGCCACCTTGCAATTTTTTTATGATCTTGGAATTCAAGTTGGGAACGGATACGGCTGCACCGAAGCGGGAACGGCGATCACCTTGAATGATTTCAGGCCGTTTCGCGCGGACACCGTTGGAAAACCATTGCCCGGCATGGAAGTAAAAATCGTGAATCCAGACTCCGAGGGCATCGGCGAAGTGGCGGTGCGCAGCAAAACGCTGATGTCGGAGTATCTCGATGACCCGGAGATGACGGCGGAGACGATCGTGAATGGCTGGCTGGTTCCGGGCGACTTGGGCCGCATTGACGCGGCCGGACATCTGCAACTTTTCGGCCGCAAGAAGAACATGATCGTCACCGAAGAGGGCAAGAATATTTATCCGGAAGATATCGAAACCTATTTCGAAGGATTGCCGGTCAAGGAATTCTGCGTTTTTGCAGCGAATTATCTGTGGCCGGCGCGGACCATGGTTGGGGAGCAACTCGTACTGGTCGTGCATCCGGATCCCGGGCAACCGATCACGCCCGAACTTGTCTCACGTATCGCGGAGCGCAACCGCCGCCTGACGAATTACAAACGCGTCAGCGGGTATCTCGAATGGGATCGGGATTTTCCGCTTACCGCCTCGATGAAAATCAAACGAATCGAGCTTGCGGAACAAATCGGGAAATCGGTGGAACGTTCGGCCGTGGAGTCTCTCTAAGGCTTTGTGACCGCATCCAGGGAATGCAAACTTCTGTGACCGAGCGATTTCTGGCCATCGTGAATCCCGCTGCCGGAGGCGGCAAGAGCGGACGGCTCGCCGCGACGACACTCGATCGGGTTCGGCAACTGGGAATCAACCTCGAGGTCCGCGAAACCAGCGGTGCTGGCCAGGCCACCGAAATTGCGCGTGCGGAGTATCGGGCTGGAAGGCACAATTTTTTGGCGGTCGGCGGCGACGGCACGTCGTACGAGATCATCAACGGGCTTTTCCCGGAGGCTCTGGCGGGTGAACGGCCCGCGCTTGGGTTCCTGCCACTAGGGACGGGAAATTCCTTTCTGCGGGACTTCACCGCTCAGGGTGTACAGAACACGATTGACGCACTGCGCGCGAGCCGGCGCCGCGCTAGCGACGTGATTCGTTTGCGCCACAGCGCGGGCGAATTGTATTACCTGAATTTGCTGAGCCTGGGCTTCCCCGCGGAAGTAGGCGAGACGGCAAACCGGCGATTTAAACGCTGGGGCGAACTCGGATATATTTTCGCAGTTTTGCGGCATGTCATCAATTTAGAGCACGGGGCGTTTCCACACCGGCTTGATGATTCGGCAGATTGGAATCGCAGCCGCAATTTGTTTTTGACCTTCAGCAACAGCAAATTTACCGGCGGGAAAATGATGATTGCGCCGAAGGCCGATCCGGCGGATGGCCTGATCGAATATGTGCGCTGGGGGCCGATCGGGCGGGCTGGATTGCTGATGACTTTGCCGCGATTGTTTACCGGGACGCATATCGATCATCCGCTCGCGGCTCGCGCCGGAGTGAAGCGAGTCGAATTCGAACTCGACGGTCCGGTCAACGTGATGGTCGACGGCGAGAGTTTGCACCTGCAGTGCCAGTCGCTCGAAATCCTTCCCGCCGCGCTGGACGTCATCGTATGAGGAAGGCGTATCTCACGATTCGTTCGGCGATTCTTTGGGCGATCAGCGGCATACACTTTGCGGTGGTATGCACCTTGCTAATTGTGTTGGCGATTTTCGTCGATTCGCGGAAGAACGATCTGCCGCAGCGGCTCTTCTTCCGGAACATCATGCGGCTGGCCGGCGCACGACTGGAGATCCACCGGGCGCCGGGATTCGACGCCGCGAAGACCAGCCTGTTTATTTGTAACCATGTAAATCTTTTTGATCCTTTTGTGATTTATTCGGCGATTCCACAGTTTCTGCGCGGCTTCGAGCTGGAATCGCACTTCAAGATTCCGGTATATGGCTGGATGATGGGGCGTTTCGGAAACATTCCAGTGCCGGACGCGCCAAGCCGCGAAGGCTTGGAAACGATGCGCGAACGAGCCAAGGCTGCCTTCGATTCGGGAATCAGTTTGATTGCTTTTGCGGAAGGGTCACGAACTCGCGACGGCCACGTACAGGAATTCAAGAAGGGGATTTTTGGATTGGCGCAGAAATTCGGAATTCCGATCGTGCCGATAAGCGTGGTTGGTTCGTACCAATTTTTCCAGACCGGCAACTGGATGCTGTTCCCTCGAAAAATTACCGTATATCTGCATGCCACAATCGAAACGAAAGACATCGGACGAAGTGAGGTGGATGATTTGAGGCAGCGGGTACAGGACATCGTGGCGAAACCAGTGGAAGACGATCTACTTCAGAATCCGGTCGAAAAGATTTAGCTGTTTTAAAAAGACTGCGAGGCTCCGGCCTCGGGGAGCGAACGCCCCGCACGAAGTTCCTGCCAGGTGTAGACCACGCGGTGAACGACCGTAATCGTCGAGATCATGGCCACAACCCAAAGTACTTGTGCCATGCGGTTAAAAACCCCACCCATGATTAACAGCACCAGACGCTCTGGCCGCTCCATAAATCCAACTTTGCACGAGGGGATTAACGATTCCGCGCGCGCGCGCGAATAGCTGACCATAAAAGAACTGGCCATGGCCACGGCGGCGAGGGCCATGTAAAACGAACGGCCGATCAGCGTGTAATGCACCACCAAGCCCATATACAGGGCGAGGTCGGCGTACCGGTCGAGCGTGGAATCGAGAAACGCGCCGAAGGCCGTGACGCGCCCGACCAGCCGCGCCACCTGACCGTCGGCCATATCCAGAAACGCGGCCAGAAACAAGACCGCCGCCGCCTGACGAAATCGACCCATGGCGAACAACGCGGCCGCCCAGGAATTCACGGCGAGACCGAGGAAGGTGAACATATTCGGCGTGAGGCCGGTGGCAGCGAGACCCCGGACGACATGGCGCAGTAGCCAACCGCCACCTTCGCCGATCCAGTAGGTTATCGGCTTGCTTCGTTGTTGTGGATCACTTTCCATCACGGAAAATCATACTCCTAAACTTGAGATCTGGGACGTCGATACCGTTCGTTAACGGGCCGACGCGAGCATCTCCGGAACTTTTCCGGAGTAATGCAGTTTCGGCTCGGTCAGCGCCTGAACCTCTTCTGGAGTGAACCCAGGCGCGACTTCGCGCAGTTGCAAACCGTCGGGCGTAACATCAATCACGGCCAAATCGGTGACGATGGTGTCCACACATTCCACGGCGGTCAACGGGTAGTCGCAGCGCTTGACGATTTTGCGCGCGCCATCCTTCGAAGTGTGCTCCATGGTGACGATCAGCCGGCGAGCACCCACCGCGATATCCATGGCGCCGCCTATGCCGCCGGCACCCTTGGCACCGGGGACGCGCCAGTTCGCCAGATCGCCTTTCTCCGAAACTTGCAGGCCGCCAAGCATGCAAACATCGAGATGGCCGCCGCGGGTCATGACGTGGGCGGCTTCTTGAGCGAAAAATGACGCGCCGGGAATCAACGTGACCGGAACCTTCATGGCGTCGACCAGATCGAAATCTTCTTCGCCTTTCTTCGCGCGCGGGCCCATGCCCAGAATTCCGTTCTCGCTGTGGAAGTAAATGGTGATGCCCTTGGGAACGTAGGCCGCCGTCAGATTCGGAATTCCCCAGCCGAGGTTCACGCAGGCACCGTCGGGCAGTTCCAATGCTGCGCGCTGCGCGATTTGCTCGCGGGTGAGCCTGGGTTTAGACATAGCGAAGTCCCTGCACGACGACGATGCGGTGGACAAAAATAAATGGCGTGACGATCGCTTCGGGATCAAGCGAACCTACTTCCACGATTTCCTCAACTTCGACCAGGGTCGTCTTTGCGGCCGTGGCCATAACTGGATTGAAATTGCGCGCGCCTTTGCGAAACACCAGATTTCCCAACGCGTCAGCGCGATGCGCTTTGATGAAGGCATAATCCGCGCCGATGGATTCCTCGAGAATATGGCGTTTACCACGAATCACTCGTTCCTCTTTGCCTTTGGCGACGTCGGTGCCGACGCCAACCGGCGAGAAAAACGCGGGGATGCCCGCACCGTGGGCACGCATTCGTTCGCAAAGTATTCCTTGTGGCACCAGCTCCAGTTCAACTTCCCCTTTGTCGAATTGTTCCTGAAAGTAGGTAGCTCCCGGGCCGGGAAAGGCGGCGGTGACCCGTCGAATCTGGCGATTTTTAAATAAAATACCCAGCTCGCCATCGCCGGTGCCGCAGTTGTTGCTGATTACGCTGAGGTTCTTTGCGCCCTTCCGCGCCAACCCTTGGATCAGATTATTCGGAAAGCCCGCACCACCAAAACCGCCAAACATGATCGACGCGCCGTCTCGAATATCGGCGACGATCTCGTCAACGGTGGAGAAGATTTTGCTTTTGCGTGTCATAGATAATTGCAAAGCGGATCGTGCGGGCGTTTAGATGGGCGCAATGACAAAACGCAGAGGACACTCATTTACTTAGAGATTTTAACACGAGGGGCGCGTGGCCGAATCGGAGTAGTGAGCAATCGCAGTCCGCCGTAGCGGAAGATATCTGCGGAATCGATTTAACGGGCTACATCAACGAGGTAGGCAGGGTATCCGGATAAGTCCCAGCGCCGTGAGCGCTCCCTGCTGGAGTGCCCAACCGCAGAATCTTTTTGGAAATCTTGAGCAGCAAACCAAACGGGCCCCACATGGTTTCGCGAAGCACGGCGGCCTTGCGGATGGTCTCGGTTACACGCCAGGTGCATACGGTGCCGGCCGGAAAGAAGGCGAGTTCTCCCGGGCCGATGCGACGTTCGACGCCATCTTGACCGGTGATGAAGGCCTCGCCCGAGATGATTACGACGGTTTCATCCTGGCTGTAGCGCCATTGGAATTGGCCGGGGGTGCAATCCCAGACGATAACATTCGAGGTGTTGTCACGGCTGGTCGCCAGCTTGTTACTGCGGGCGGTAGGGTCACCGCTGATGATCCACTCGGGCCGAATCGGTTCAGGGCGCAACTCCACATGCTGCGGTTTGACCATCAAAATTGGCTTAGCCATTTTCCTCAATTCGACATCCCGCAGCCGAAGCGAATTTCTCCAAAAAATGCGCCGATGCGACGGAATACTTCGCGATCAGCTAAGAACAAACCGAGTTCGGACTCCCCAAAAAGGCGGTCCCTTTTAGACAGAGACTACGGTCTGGTGGAATTCGCTGGACACTTCCCCACCCGCACCTGTGGCCCGTCCCTCGGCCGATGCCCGATTCACAACCCAATAATGTGGGTAGCAGGCGGTCGAAGCGATGGACCGCTCGATTCATTTTTTGATAGGACTAAAGTACTAGGTCATCTTGACGTTATGAAAACGGGGCTCTAATAGAGGGATGCCGGAAGGCTTTCGAGCTCCGGCGAAGGTGCGGCAAAACCAAGTTTCGCGCGTGATAGAATACGCCGGTGAGCGTTCGCACGCAGTATGACCGTTGGCACGAAGAACGTACCGGGCCAGCGCAACATCAGGAAGATTCACCGTGGCATCGGATCGTTCGTGAGTACCTTCCGGCTGTTCAGGACAAACGAGTTCTGGAGATTGCCTGCGGGCGCGGAGGATTCACCAGGGATCTAGCCGCTTCGGGCGCTCGCGCGGTTGGTGCGGATTTTTCATACTCTGCTTTGAAAATTGCGCAGAAAGGAGTTACGTCCGCGTCGCTGGCTCAAGCCGACGCAACGAAACTGCCGTTTCTGGCCGAGTCTTTTGACATCGTAGTCTCTTGCGAAACGATTGAACATCTTCCCGATCCGTTATCTGGGCTCTCGGAGATGGCCAGAGTATGCCGTCCGGGCGGGTTACTCTATCTGACCACACCCAATTACTTCAATTTGATGGGGCTGTATCGAGTTTATGACTCGGTCCTGGGGCGCCCACAACGCTCGGAAGAATCGCAGCCGTACGACACAGTTTAGAATTTCCCTGAGGTCCGACGCCTGGTGCGACGGGCGGGGTGGGAGATTTTGCGTACCGACGGGACTGTGCATCAGGTTCCGTTTCCAGGACGGGCGCCGATCACGCTGAAAATTGCCGAAGGAAGTCGGCGACTGCGCCGCAGTCTCGCCATTTTCGCACTTCATCAGTTCGTCATGGCTCGGAAACCCTGACCACATTTGACCGGCGCGCAAACAGTTTCACATTGCATCCGGCCAGAGCGGCACTAGTGGGCTGACCAGCGCAGAAGCGCAAAGCCAGCTTCAAACAGTCGGGCCGAATTCCATGCCTGACACGGCCCTTCACCCTCTGCGCAGGGCGCTCGATAAACTGTGGGCTCCGGTTCCGTGGATGCTTGAGGCTGCAATTGTCCTTCAATTGGTTTTGCACAAATTTACCGAGGCCGCGATTATCGCGGCGCTTCTGCTATTCAATGCTGCGCTCGGCTTTTTTCAGGAAGGGAAAGCGCAGGCAACACTGGCGGCCCTGAAGTCACGTCTTGCTTTATCTGCCTCAGTTCGTCGTGATGGTGCATGGAAAATCATACCCTCCGCAGAACTTGTCCCCGGCGATCTTGTTAAGCTCTCGCTCGGAGCGGTGGTAGCGGCGGACGTCACAATTCTGGACGGATCGGTTCTCATCGATCAATCCATGCTGACCGGTGAATCCGTGCCGGTCGAGATGGGCTTCGGAGCGCAGACCTACGCAGGAGCGCTTGTTCGCCGGGGCGAAGCCACCGCCAAGGTAATCCAAACCGGGTCGCGAACCAAGTTCGGGCACACGGCGGAGTTGGTGCGCACTGCGCACGTGGTCAGTTCCCAGCAAAAGACCGTTCTGCGTGTGGTGCGCAATCTCGCGCTCTTCAATGGTGTGATCATCGTAGGTTTGATAATTTATGCGAACCTTCGCGGAATGGGATGGAGCGAAATTGTCCCGCTGGTGCTCACGGCGGTGTTAGCGGCCATCCCCGTAGCGCTACCGGCAACCTTTACGGTCGCTACCGCGCTCGGGGCTAAGTCTCTCGCGAAGCTAGGCGTGCTGCCCACGCGGCTCTCCGCCGTGGACGAAGCAGGAACGATGGAGGTCCTGTGTACCGACAAGACGGGCACTTTGACTCGCAACGAATTGTCGGTGAGCAACGTTCGGCCAATGGCAGGCTTCACGGAAGCGCACGTCCTGGCGTTGGCGACCCTGGCCAGTGCAGATGGCGGCGAGGACCCTGTGGACGCTGCAGTTCGAATAGCTGCTAAACAGAAGAGCGAACAAAATGCACCGAAGCTCCTCAAATTCACGCCTTTCGATCCCGCCAAAAAAATGTCCGAGGCGAGCGCCACAGCCGTAGCCGGCGAGAGTTTGCGAATCGTGAAAGGCGCGTACGGCACGGTCATGGCGCTCGTGCAACCACCGTCCGCAGTATTCACACCTGGGGCAGGATCGAGTGCAGCCGATGAACTCGAGAAACAAGGTTTCCGAGTTCTCGCCGTTGCAGCGGGCCCCGCCGGCAAGGCCCTCCAACTTATCGGACTCCTCGCCCTCAGCGATCCGCCCCGGCCTGACGCCAGTGCTCTCATCGCGGAGTTAGGAGCCTTGGGAGTTCGCACCATTATGGTAACGGGCGATGCGCCCGCCACTGCCGCGATCGTCGCTCACGCCGTCGGACTCGATGGGCCCATTTGTCCGCCCGGGCCGCTTCCCGTTGATGTGCGCCCCGAACAGTTCGCCGTTTTCGCGGGCGTCTTTCCGGAGGCAAAATATGCCCTAGTAAAGGCCTTCCAGAAAACCGGTCACACCGTGGGTATGTGCGGAGACGGAGCCAACGATGCCCCCGCCCTTCGCCAGGCGCAGATGGGCGTTGCAGTCTCCACAGCAACAGACGTGGCCAAGTCGGCCGCGGGAATCGTGCTGACTACGGCCGGACTCGGCGGTATTGTCTCCGCAGTCAAGGAAGGCCGTTCGGCATTCCAGCGCATCCTCACCTACACGCTGAACTCCGTCGCCAAGAAGGTCGTAAACGTACTGTTCCTTACGGTGGGGCTGATCATCACCGGGCACGCCGTGCTTACGCCGATGCTCATGGTAATTCTCATGGTTACCGGCGATTTTCTCGGAATGTCCGTGACCACGGACAACGTCCGGCAGTCAGCGAAACCGAACTCCTGGCAGATCGGCAAACTAACATTGGCCAGCTGTATTGTAGGGATCTGTCTTCTCGGATTCTGCACTGGCGCTCTGCTCGTAGGTCAATTCCGGCTGGGGCTCGATACTGCGGGAATTCAGACTCTGGCGACGATCACTCTTGTGTTTGCCGGCGAGGCCACGCTGTACTCTCTTCGCGAACGTCAGCACTTGTGGAGTTCGCGTCCTGGCACATGGGTCATTGTCGCCTCGATAGGCGATATCTTGATCATCTCCACATTGGCAATTCGGGGTATAGCCATGCGCCCTCTGCCAGTTGCAGTTGTCGCTTCCACGCTTGTGTCGGCGGTACTATTTGCGTTCTTGGTGGATCTGGGTCAAAGTTCCCGTTTTTCGGCGTTTGCACATTGCTTGAAGTCTTGCCGCTCGCGGGCGGCCTGCCATCGTCAGAGACGTCTGATTGCGGGCCCAGGTCGAGGCCCGCTGCAACGGTATCTCGGTTGAGGATTATCGATACTTGGAAAAGTTTAGCGGGGGACGCGGAGGTCGGGCGCTCACTGCCATGGAGTCGGCGGTATCTCTACCCGGCGACTTCATCGTTTCTAATTTGAGTCTCCGCAGTCCCTCCGCCGCTTGCTGCAGGGCTCGTCGTTCCCGCTGCTCGTAGCCGTTGCCGATTGCGGAATGACTGATCTGCTGTCCGCGAGCGATGAGAATTGTTTCTGCTGCAATGATTCGTTCGTGGAGATTCCGCACGTCGGTTTCGCCAAACGCGTCTTGATACACCTTTTCCCATGCGTAGATTTCGCCCATGACAACTCCGTGGCCTGGATTTCGATAATCGCTCAACTATATTTTTTATTCGGATGTTCTGCCGGTGCAGATGGCGTGGCCGCAGGAGCAATCGATGTCCGGCGTCCTTTCCATGGCTTCGCATTGGGTACTACAGTATTTGCCTGACGTTGGAACGCACGAGCAAACGGGGTGTGCACACTTCTCGGCTTTCGCAGTAGTCATTTCTTTCCTCCCAAGTTCGGATCAACAGCCGATGATCCCAGACCCGATCTTAGACGCCGCGAAGAAGAGTTTCTGTCTCATAGAGAACATCTTTGGATTTCGGTCGCGGAGTGGCATCCGCAGATATGCACGCTAATTCGTCGGCTTCGTCGCGGGTACTCGCGCGCCATTTCGCGCCGGCGGCGCCCGCGAGAAAATCTTAGCCCGCATCGAGACGTCAATCCGCGCCTTCAGGCGCAAACCCTGTCCCCCGCGGAACGTCGTCATGTCTTTTCTGCATGCGCAGGCGGAGGCGATCAAACGTCAGATAAACGACCGGCGTTGTGTATAGCGTAAGCATCTGGCTCACGATCAAACCTCCCACAATCGTAATGCCCAGGGGCTTGCGGAGTTCGGACCCTGTGCCGGTCCCCAGGGCCAATGGCAAAGCACCGAACAGAGCGGCCATCGTGGTCATCAGGATCGGACGAAAGCGAAGCTTACATGCTTCAAATATGGCGTCGGCTGTGTTCTTTCCTTCCTCGCGCTCGGCCTGCAGCGCAAAATCGATCATCATGATNNGCCGGCGGCAAACTCGAGATGATCGTCAGCGGATGGACCAGGCTTTCGTACAGAATTCCGAGAACGATATATACAGCCAGCAAGGCCGCCAGGATTAGCACGGGTTCCGTACTCAGCGATTGTTGATAGGCGAGCAGTGTGCCCGCGAAAAAACCTTGGATCGTGGAAGGTGTGCCAAGCCGCTGTTGCATTTG